>JAIXOE010000046.1 GCA_027486895.1 Sphingomonadales bacterium | reverse complement strand
TCGGGGTGTCCAGCAGATACGGATTCCGAGGTGAACAGGCCATTGAAAACAGACATGGTAGTCTCCGGTTTTAGCCATTTCGACGACGTCGGGGGTGGCAATCAGGAACAAATCCCCCCAGCCCGTAGGGTGGGCCAGACCATCAAAAGATCACTGGTTTGTTGGAAACCTTTTTTCTACTCAATCCTCAGGAAATTGGACCCTGAAGTCTTGGTGCAAGGTATGACTACCAGCTGGGAACCGGCTATGTTTTGCATAATAGTCGCGTACATAGTCAAAGACCCTTTTGCGGCGTTTGGCATTATCCATTTGGTTTCCGATGTGATGGCTCATGGGGCTTAAAGGCCATCGGGCTTGATCGACGCAGTCGTTGATGGGGGCGTCGAGCTTTTTCTGCGCCTCGTATTCACGCTCGCTCGCCTCATCGGCGATTGAGTCCTCAATGAACGACTGCTCTATCTCATGCGCCAGTTTGGGTAAATGATTTGTGAGAACATCAATGATTTCTGACCAATCAATTTCTTCGACGGACAGAGGGTCATCAAGAAACAATTGCTCAATAGCCTCTCTAACTTGCCGGCCTTTGCGCAATGGATAAATGGACGGCGGCCTGAATGTCGGACCATCCACAGCGGTTTGCATGGCGCCGATTGAGTAAGTACCGTTTTTGCGAACGGTAAGGTTGATAAACCAGGTCCAGTCGTCTCCGGCCATGTTGGAGTCAGACCAGGACATCAGCGAAATTTTTTTCATCTCTTAATCCTTATCTAAGAAAATCAGCGGAGCACGATTAACTCGGGCGTTCCGCCAGCAACGAACCAGACGATCGCGTTTTGCTGATATTTGCGGCCCAGGTCACACGCCTGCTCCCGGCTGATGCCAATCGCCGCATAGCTGGCCTCGGCGGGCCAACTGGGATCATCGCCCTGACCAGCCCCGTCGATAACCACCGCCCCAAGGCCAACCAAATCTTCGCGAAGGAGAGCCTGTCGCGCCTTGTTCTCGTCTGCGGCAAGAGCCTCGCTGAAAGGATTTTCAGCCGTTATGAATGCACCGCCGACTGCTCGTGCTGCATGGATCAGATTAGCCAATTCCTTGGACGGCTGGCCGACACGAAGTGCGAGGATCCCGTCTTTGGTGTGCACCAGATAATGCGTTCGCTTGTAGGCCTCGATCAGTTCTGCCGGCACTTCAGAAACAGGCATAAAAAAACCTCCATACGGAGGGTCGACACGACTTCCGCTTCGTTGCTCCGAAGAGCCACATCTGCTTTCGCAAAACCACCTTGCCCGGTTCGGCAGGTCGGCGTGGGTGTCGACCCAACTCTTGATGACGTTCGACACTTACGTTTTTTCGATGGCGTACGCAATAGATTGTGAATACGGGTCAGCGCCTGTAAAATCTCTAGCCAATGATAAACGCGATTAACTCCTGATCTGTGTGCTCATCCATCCGCTTGCCCTCCGTCACCCAGCTGTTAATGAAGAAGCCTTGATCAACCGCTCTTTTGATGGCGGCTTCTCGCGTTGGGAATAAGCCAAACCATTCGAACTCCCAGCCGCCTTGGCCGCAACAGTATGACTTTGCAGCCAAGACTGCAATGTTTCCAAGACAATCTGAGATCGGGTAACCCTCGAGGAAAGGTCCATAAAACTCTGCCCGGGCATCTTCGACTTTCAGGCGCAAATAGGCCGCACGATCCTCGTCGGTGACCGCTGTTTCTGGGTTGATTTCGAGTCGATCTCTAACTTCTGATTCTTCGGCTTCCAAGTAATGCATCGTTCCTAGCGCGGCGTCACCAAACTCGTAAAACGCAGCCTCGCCATGTTCGACCACCCAGGTCTCTATTTCCCGTTCGGCTGCGGTGTCCGTTACACCGCTTTGCAGGCCACCAATCGCTGCGTCTCGTGCCCTCCAAAGCGATAGAGGGTGGTGTAGTTCAAGGGCCATATGGACTCCTGTTTTTTTTGCCAGAATACTTGCCTAAGGCTCTCTTAATTTCTCGCAAGGTTTCGATCGATTAGATATGCCAATTTAGGACATGCTTTTCTCGTCGTCGCGGTTGACACTGGGCCTTTAAGTCGCCCAGAGATTATAGGGTGTGGAGGGGCCCTATGAATGACCAATTGAAGCCAGAAGACTATCCGCCGGAAGTCATAGACCGCTACCAAACGGCGCGTGCAGCCTTTATCGATGGCGAAACGGACAAAGCTATTCAGCTTACAACTGAACTTGCTGAAGAAGGCTTGCCGTTGGCCCAACACGTCTTGGGTTCCATCTATCTTCAGGCAGAAGGTGTCGAGCATGACCCTGAGCTTGCCAGAAAGTGGCTAACGGCAGGGGCAGCCAGCGGAATTGCGGCATCTTACCATTTGCTCGGGTTGATAGAGCTCAACGGGGTCGGTTGTCCGAAATCTCCTTCGAATGCGATGGAGTTCTTCATGAAAGGCAAGGATCTGAATGATCCTGATTGCGCTCTAATGGTCGGAGAGCTTTTGACTGACGGTCGGCTGGGCGATCCTAATATGAAGATGGCTCTTCCTGCGTTTTGGCAAGCGGCAGAGGCTGGCGTTCCACAAGCACAGCAAAGATTAGGTTATTATTACGACTCTGGACCTGACGCCGTTCGCGATATTGAACTTGCTGCCGGACTTTATAAGGAGGCCGCAGACCGAGGTGATAAATTTGCTGCGCATAATCTGGCATTGATGATTACACGCGGCGAGGCAATGACGGGTGACCTAGGGCGCGCTAAGCACTATTATACGATCGCAGCAGAAAAGGGGCATGTCGCTGCGCAGCAGAACCTGGCAGCGCTCCTCGCAAATAATGCCGCTAGCCGTTCTGATTTGGAAAAATCAGCCTACTGGTTTCAGCAGGCTGCAGAGAATGGATCCAAGCTGGCAATGCAAAGCCTATCTAATATCTATGCCAGCGGTCAGGGTGTTGAGGTGGATCAGGCGAAATCTGCACATTGGAAAAACTTGGCAGAAAATACACAAGACCCATTGCTTGGAGCCCGCGCCCAAAATGGTGATTTGTCCGATGTCTGGGTTCTTAATGGCCTGAAGGCGCTCAATGAGATGAGATACCAGGCTGCCATTGACGCTTTTGAGGCTGGGAGCAGATCAGATAATCCTGCTGCATTTTTCCATCTCGGGGAGATGTATGAAGAAGGCAATGGTGTTGAAGCAGACTTCAACAAATCCTTTAAGCTTTATGTTCAGGCTGCGGATCTGGATCATCCCCCCGCGCTGGGAAGGTTGGCGTATTTTTACCTGGTCGGCGAGCAAGTACCACAAAATTATGATGCTGCGGCAGATTTCCACATGAGGGCTGCAGCGCAAGGTTGGGCTGCGTCCCAGTGCGACTTGGGCATAATGTACCAAGATGGAATTGGGCTGGAACGCGATCTAGAACAGGCAGCCCACTGGTTCTATGCCGCTGCTTTGCAGCACTTTCCAATGGCGCAATTCCGTCTCGGCAAAATGTTTCTACGGGGTCAGGGAACCGAGCAAGATTCTGTCAAAGCAGTCTTTTGGCATGAGCAGGCTGCCAAGATGGGCTACGTTGATGCCCAATGCGAGTTAGGTAGGCTAAAACAAGACCAACATGATCCGGATTTGCGGGATCCAGAGGGAGCAGTGTATTGGTCAAAAAAGGCCGCTGAAAACGGTTCCGCCTCCGCAATTGCGCAAATTGGATACTGCTACGAATATGGCATCGGGGTCGAGAAAGATCTTAGTGAAGCCGCATCGCATTATGCTGAAGCAGCCAGTAAAGGAGTCTGGCGCGCATCATTTTCACTTGGCACTCTTTATGAGCATGGCGAGGGAGTCGCTCAAGACTTCGATGCTGCTCGCAAATGCTACGAGTTTGCGGCCGAGCATGGCGAGTCCTCGGCCTTCTTTAACTTGGGCCGTTTTTTTCAATTCGGGATGGGTGTAGCACCTGATTTCGCCCAGGCCCTAAAATTGTATCTCAAGGCGGCGGAGTTAGGGCATGCGCAGTGCCAATTGCTAGTCGGACAGGCGCTTCTGCTCGGACAAGAGGGAACGCCCGTTGATGAGGCTGCCGGGTTTGCTTGGATGCTGCGAGCCGCTGAAAAGGGTATGGTTGAAGCACAAGACGAAGTCGGCTTTAGGTACATGACCGGTCGTGGTGTAGCAGCGGATGCTGAGCAGGCCGAATACTGGAATCGTCAAGCTGCCAAACGAGGGCACCCGCGAGCACAATGCATGCTTGCTTACTCACTCATCGGTGATGAACATGCACACCGAGACAACCTTGTTGAAGCAGCCAAGTGGCTCATTTTGGCGTTTAATCAAACCGATAACCTTGATGATCAGCTAAGCGCATTCATCAATCAAGAATGGCAAAATGTCTGTTCCAGATTGAGCGATGAAGATCTCAATGAAGCCCAGCAGCAAGCTGACGCCGAGCTAGCTGGTGAATGAGGTGTCATGAACATTGTGATCCTGACAGGAGCGGGAATATCGGCCGAGAGTGGACTGGAAACTTTTCGGGCTGAAGCGGGGCTTTGGGACGGCTACCAGATCGAAGATGTATGCACGCCTGGGGCGTTTGCTCGGGCACCCGACCGTGTTTGCCAATTTTACGATGAGCGAAAATTGCTTGCTACCCAGGCTCAGCCGAATGCGGCCCATCTGGCGCTGGCGGACCTTGAAGGCTTCTGGCAGGAGCATAGACGAGGCGACTTTCTTCTTGTCACGCAGAACGTCGACGATCTTCACGAGCGCGCTGGATCACATAATCTTATACACATGCATGGCGCGCTGAATTCAACCTACTGCATTGACTGTGGCTATCATGGGCCGAGATTTAATGCGCTGGAAGATGACCGAGAGTGTCCGTCGTGTGGACGGGACATGCTACGCCCTGACATTGTGTTTTTTGGTGAGACCCCCCGCAGCCTGCCGAAAATCTATGAAGCGCTGAGAGCTTGCGACGTGTTCGTTGCCATAGGAACATCAGGCCAAGTTTATCCAGCTGCGGATTTTGTGCAAATGGCTAATTCTTTCGGCGCCAGAACAGTTCTAGTAAACTTGGAATTGCACGGTGGCGGCGCGGTTTTCGACGACTGCCAGATTGGCAATGCCACGGACGTCGTTCCGCGATGGGCCGCAGGAATGATGATTTAAACTGCTAAGGATTTCCGGAGGCCATGATGCACAATAATGAAGATTATGACTATGATACCCCGGTTGAAGAGACGCCTGGATACCTTGGTCATCGTTTTGATGAGTTCATCGTATTTGATGAAGTGCTGTGGCCGCTTGCGGGTTTCGACTTTCCTGAATACGCAAGTTTAGCGGACGAGTTGGATGCACTGCAGAGGCGGCTCGAAATTGATTTTGGCGATGGCCCGAAGGTAATCAGCTTTGACGCTTATGCAATTCACGAGATCGTTGCATCAATTCCCTCGGTAGACGCGATATACGATTGTCCTCCTGATCAAGGTCCGGCTGGAGGATCGGGACACATCTTCGTGTTCAATGGTGTGCAGACGCTTGTCGAAGTAACCGTTGCTGCAAAGGCACTGCGTTCAGGGCTCAATAGCGACTTGACCGCTTTGCGGGCTGAATGTGATGCAGGTTAAATCCAAATGATGGACAGTTTGGTAATTCAGCTTGATGGAACATTCGACCTTCGGCCAGTCGACAGCTTTGACTGGGTAACTTACTAGATATTTGTTAATTAAAGCGACTATTCGATCGCTTTGAACAGGGGGGGCAAAGTGGCAAGCAGCGCCGAATTTAAGTTTCTTCAAACGCCTGTAGAATTCTCAGTGGATGATATCGAGAGCGCGCATCTCGAATCATTCGTGGTCACTGGTATCGTAAACCCCATGGGGCCCACGCTTACCTTTTTGGCTACTGCCGGCAAAGCGCCCGAGCGCCCACTAGTTTATGCGATGCTTAATCCGTTCCGGTGTGAAGTTAAGCAGATAGGGACGTTTACTGACGGCGATACATGGTTTCCGGATGAGGCGTTTGCCGCGCTGTTCCAGTATTTATCCGGTTCCTGCCCAACCCTTGTTTTGATGAGCAAATCTCTGGATGCTGAAACCCGCTCTCGAGTGACCGAGAATCTGTTCGCTCACTTTGACGATGCAGAAGACACCATCGAGAACGTAAGGGATTTCTTTGGTGATCCCATGAACCGCGTGAGCCATTCCATGGGCGTAGACGTCCCTGCTCCAAAGGCACTACCCCCTGAGATCCACCAGGCGGAATGGAATGAGGTCGTCTCCGATACTCGACACATCTGGCCCGAGCTGAGGGCGTTTATGGTGGCTTGGGATGGCTCGATTAATAAAACTCTCATTCCAGACCATATGAAACATGGGGCCCTGCAGACTGAACGGATGAAGTCGATCCTGGTCCCGATGATGGCGTCGGTATGGATGCCAGAGCCCACCAAGGAGGAGCCTGTAGCTCCAAAGGTGGAGTCCCAGCGCCCTCTTCCTGCGCCGCAAAGCCTTGACGAAGTCAGACAATCATTATTTGATTACAGCAGTTGGGCCGTTCTCCGAGGCGACAACCTTTTACAGTTTATGGCGCGGTGCATGTTGCTGTACGGGCGTGACGTAGACACCGCACTCATACCCCATCTTTCGGCTCTATACGACCAAGTCAGGAACCAAATTGATCCGGAGCATCGCAAATTGGAGTTGCAGCAAATTTCCCTTGCAGCCGAGAAGTATAATCTTGCTGCTTGCGCGTTGCTCCCGCCACTTGTGTGCGATGACGACCCCTGGGTCGTATCAACAGCAATGCTTGATTACATTGCACTTAGCCATGCAGAACCAAATGGGCTGCCGTGGGAATTTTTAGAACTCGACAACCTTTTTCGTCAGAGAACCTTCGCAAGCCCAGGTGGCGCACTTGGTGGACTTATCACCTCGGGTGATCGGCGGTTTCACTCCAAGCTACATGAGTGGAAGTTGCACCTAACCAAAGACGACATCCGTGCCGCCACAAACTGCCGCACGCCTTTCATAACTCACGGTGAGATCGAGTTCTGGCTCAATTGGGCAGACGAACTAGTTAACCAGCGCGACCCCCTTTCTGAGAGTATTTTTGGTTTGCTAGCTTCTGCGGTGGGCTTGCTCGGAAAGAATAACCCGTATGATCTCATCAAAGACGTCGAACGCCGTTTTCCGGCATACGGGGTCGAGGACACGGTGGTTGTAATTCAGAGCTGGGACCGCGCGACTTACGCAAATGACATCGCGGACCGGCTTTACCGCCTCGAAGCTACTGAGGATGCTCCAAAGGTATTCTCAGCCGTCCTCAGGGCGTGGGGATTGCAGCCAAGGGCTGACTTGATGGATCAGTTTATCCCGGAAGATGGATCCAACTGAACCGCTAAAGCCTCTACAAATCTGAGTGCAGCCCCTATTGCTATCAAGAATGGGGGTATCGAAAACAATCGTTTACCGAACTCTGATGGTGGTCGATTCAAGAGAGAAAAGCACGCGCCCAGGCACCGCTGTAGACATGCAAGTTAGTGGGATACGGAAGTCAATAAACTGTTTGGAGTTCCTATTTTGAGGTCTATCTATTTATTGCCAGGCCGAGGGGGGCGTTTGAATGCCGGCCTTGGCCTAGAACTCAAAGCTAGAGGTTATCGTTTGAGTGGCCGAGAGACACTTGGCGATTTCGCAAAACTGTCTCTCCCTTTTCAGGCTCAGGCCATTGCCAATGACTTACAAGCTGAATTTTGTGAAAAGGATGCGCTTGTGGTCGCAAATTCATACGGGGCATATTTATTCCTATTTGCCCAAGCGCTGATGCCTCCCTTGCTAGGCAAAGTGCTCTTGCTGTCCCCAGTGATCGGCGAAGTTAAGCAGTCGTCGCTCGGTAAGTTGGGTTTTGCTCCGCCTTACGCCGACAGCCTAATGGCTCTCGCAAGATTGAGGGAGTTGGTTGTTCCCGAGCACTGCGAAATCCATGTTGGCGCGAACGATTGGCAATGCCCGTCAGAACGACTGTCTGAGTTCGGTCGTTTGACAGGAATCAGCGTCAACATAGTTCCTGATGCGGGACACATGTTGGATCACGGTTATGTGAATGCCCTGCTAGATCGTTGGCTCTCTTAAATCTCTCGATTAATAAAAATTCGCTCAACTCTTGATGACTGTCGATCATTTCGAATTCTTTGGCTTCATCGGCAAAAAGGGACATATCGGCTGCCGGGCGGCAGTGGATTTAGGTTGACCCAATGCATTGAAGCCGCGTGTATTTTTCAACAGGTTGGAGATTGTGATGGTTTGCGAAGTCAATCAGATTGAATTGCCAAATGATCTCGCGCAAATTCGAGATGCCCTTGTCAGTCATCTACATTCAGACGGCCCAAAGCCTGCTGGGCTCGATGAGCTCCGCGAATGGCTACTCGATGAAGGCTGGGCAGGGGTAAGCGAGAAGTCAGAGATAATGATGGCTGATGACATCATTTGTCTCGACCCGTCACAGTTGGAACACCTTGAGCTCTCCGACGAGGCGCTGCGATCGGAAATGGATTTAGATGATGACGAACCTATAACCGATGAGATGCGCATAGAATCTACTGTCGAAGCTCTTAATTCGGCATATGACGGTGAATTAAGTGGGGGGTTTGCCAGTTGGTGCTGGCCTATGGTTCACGTTGGTCAGTTAGTTGGGTGTGATGAAAAATTCATCGTCACTGGAATTTTAACGCGCTTCCAAGGTTCTGGGGCTCTCCATGTTCCTGAATGGTGCGAATTTTTTCGGGATAGAGAAGGCCTCATCGAGCACCTTGAGCGATCTGGATTTATTGTTAATACGGCTCCGGAAAACGTAGACCCACGGATCCTGCTGAGTGCTTGGGAGCCCGTCGAATAGGGATCTGGAGGTAGCTCTATGTATGGTGATGAAAATTGGGATTGGGAAACACCGCTAGAGGATATCCCCGGATATGTTGGGATCGTGTTCGACGACCTGATCGAGTTTTCCGAAGGTCTTATGCCTCTAATTGGCTTTGACTTTTGTCTTTACGGAAGGATGGCTGATGAACTTGATGTTCTAAAGCGCTACATCTTAGTTGATTTTGGGTCGGGGCCCTCAAACATCAGTTTTGAAGCCCATTCAATCCAAGAGATTATATCTTGTATACCATGTGTAGCATCCTTCTATGACTGCCCGCCAAATCAAGGGCCGGGGAGTGGTTCAGGATACATATTTTTGCTCAATGAAGGTTCTGCTTTAACGCAGGCAAAAGGCGAGGCGCAGGCCTTGCGAAATGCTCTCGATGAAGATTTTGAAATTCTCAAAATTAAACTTAGCAAATCCAAATGACTGCGCGATACCTGTGCGGCTTGCATATGGGACGCCTGATTTACAAAGCGCGGTTCACACGCAGCCTTGAGTAATCAGTTGGTTCACCAAGATGCGTGCCGTGGAAAAGCCTCTATTGACGAACCATTGCCTGTCCGCACGCCATATAAATTCGCGCTTTAAAAGTTGATCTATCCTCGTTTTCCTCGGAATATTCGCTTTTGTTTTTGTCAAAAGCTTCGAGGTGGGCATCGACACAATTTTCAACGTCGGATTTCTGACAGCTAGCCGAAAAAATGGACAGAACCAGAGCGATTGATTTATTAGACATCTCACGCGCCCCTTATTTGTTCTCAAGTGTCAGTTGATACCATTGAGAAATGCAGACCAAAACTCGCGTTTTGAAATACCGATTTTCTCAATTTCCTGGGCGATTTCATCCCAAGTGTCGTCAGCTATATTCTGAACTTCGGAGACGGCTGCAAGCACCATCGGCGCAATTCCAGACCGCTTTAGTTGTTCTTCGGTTAGGAGCTTTCTCGCTTTGAGGACATCTATCATTTTTGCGTCAAGAGTGAACGGATAGTCTTCGTAAATCCCGCTCTGGAATGAAGCGGTGATGGAGGTATTGTTGAACCAGATTTTATCTTTGTCCGCCCGAATTATTATTTTTTCTGTGTCGGGCAATCGACCCCTCAACCCATAAAAAAATTGCATAGACACGAGCCCTACCTGCCACCACTCGCCGGTCGCGTTAACTTCAAAAGAAGAGAAGAGACCTTTCGCGGTGAGTTGGACCCCATCGAAAAACAACTGGGCCTGCCCAGATGCCAAAAGGGGCGAAATATCAGGTAAGAGGTCGAGAACATCGGACAATTCAGATTTCGATACTTCAAGCCACATTCTGGTTTCTCCCTTACGTCGATATCAACTGCTCTGGATCTGGGCCTGTTAACATCAGGTACAAGCAAGTTACGCCTTTTGAGCCTTGGTGCCGGAAGTAGGGTAGCTCAAAAGTTTTGCCTGCCGGATCTTCGGCACGAGAGAACATCTACAACTCTAGGATTTCGCAAATTAGCTCGACTTTGCGCTTGGGTAGTTGGCTTTGCCAATCGCCAAGCAACCGCTTTGCGATCCGTTTTGCGTGACGATCGCTCTTTGATAAACTGAGAAGCGTTAGGCCAAGCACAGCGGCGAACTCGTCTATCCCCAGTGCCCGCGCTAGCTCCAGGATCGGACGTTTCTCGGAAATGCTTGACATAATTACTTGGACGAAAGGCGGCAGGCATGAGGCATCCCCGCTTGCTAGTTGGGGTGCGTGCCCCGCCCAATCAACGCCCAGTTCAGATGCCAGCGTGCGAATGTCATTATTTAGGATATCGCGTAATTCCCTTAGCGTGGTGCGACCGAGCCCCCGACTGACGCGGTCAAGCAATCGGTTCGCAGCCGAACGTCGATCGCTATCGGTCAGTTTGGCGGAAGGCTTCTTACTGATCGCCAGGGACTTGAATGTTCGGTCCGGTGACGTCATGCGTGCTTGTGGGGCAGGTGAGGCAGCAGCTCTGCTGGCTGAGAGCACAGTCACTGGCTGCTGGTATCGGACAGCGCGTTCGAAAAGCGGCTCTGACGCCATTTCTGATGACGTGGACCTTGAGTATTCAAAGCTGCCATCAATGCTATCGTAGCAAGCAGAATACGAGACTTCAGGGTCTGGAAGTGCCACTTTCCGCAATGTGGGAAGCGCCTCTTGGGTGCTGCTGGCTTCATCAACCAACACGAGGCTGGTCAGGTGTGACACAATGCCCTCCGAGGCAGCAATCTTGCTTGCAAGTTCAACCGTTGCGCAACTAACCATTAGCGAAGTGGCGACCGCAACGGCGGCTCTATCAAGCCCCAACGTGACTAGATCTGAGCTATCTGATGTCCATTCGGCTAGTATCTGGACGTTGTTACGGGCGCATTCCAGTTGTTCGGGTGCGTCTTTGATCCTTGAGAGCGGGGTATGCGCCCGACGCAAACCTTCAATTGCTGCCGCCATCACCTCATTGAGATCATTCGCTGTCGCTATGAAGATATCCCCACCTGTCAGTGCTGCCAGATGGCCAATTTTTGCCTCGAGGCTACTTTCACCGATCAGGATGACGCTTATGCGTCGTCCAGACTGAGACAGCTTTTCGACGTCCAACTCTTCGCTTAGGCCATCAGTCAGCAGCAATACGTCCCTAGCTGTCGATTTTTTCAAAACTGCGTCTATGGCACGTCCTATTTCCGTTCCCCCGCGCGGTGGACTCAGATTAGCTGCAATCCTAAGGAGCTTAGCTTTCGAACCATCGGCAACAGAGCCGACGTGCATGGGACTGGTATCAAACTCCCATAGGTCGATGAGGTCGCGGCCGCTTATGTTCTTGGCAAGAGAAATGACCCCGTTCTTGGCCGCATCGTGAGCCGAAATTGCATTTTGGCTGCTAAAGCTGTCGGCCATCGAACCCGAGTGGTCAACAAGAATGGCAAGGCTCAAGGATCGTTCACCAGCCGGCTGGGGCGACAATGTTAGGGCGACGGAGCCGCCGCTGGCCGGGTTGCCAATGATGGGCCGGGGATCCCAGATGTCAGTGACTATATCGATTGGCCGTGAATTGGTAAGCTTAGCGTGGCCGCCCACCAGATCTGCACCAACAACTGCAACGTTGCCGTCGGAGTGCACAGAGAGCAGCACCGGCTGCTTCTGCCCACCTGTCAAAATGGCGTCAGCCTCCGCAAGGCTTGAACGCCCGTAGATGTCGCCTACTGTCTGAGGGATACGAAGCGAAGCGCGTCCGCCGATGACGGAAAGCGGCAAAGCCCACTTGGTTGTGACTTTTATTTCGCCTCCAGACTGAATGTTCGCCACAGAAATCATGTGAACGCCTCGCAGGAGTTCTTCATGCAACACTGCAGACTTCCCGCGATCAATCGCGTCCTCATAAGTCCGACGCGCTTCTGCGCGCGCTTGAGCGCTTGCCCGGAGTTTGCGACCCTCGACCTCTGCGGTCAGTTCAAAAAGGACAGCAAGTACGGGAAGCGGAAAGGTCAGGACCGCTTCGATGTTCTTGGATTCAACATTTTTGAACAAACGATGCGTGGTAACTACCGCTAAGCCTGAGGCAATCGCAACGTCGTGATCAGTTGAAATCAGTGGTGCCGGTGTGAGACCTCTCTCGTCGAATGTATTGCGAAGGAAAACGGCGAGTGGATCAAGCATCAATATCTCCTGGCGAGTTTTTATTCTCGTGGTTGCTAAGTATGTGGGAAAGGACTTCACGTGCCTTGGCGACCATTGGTTCAACGTTCGCGCCGGACGCCAACTGTGATGTGTCGACCACTAGGGTGATGCCCTTGGAGATTGGGAATGGAATTCCTGCTGTGGCATGCAGCAGCAGACGAATAGCTGCCGGGGGAAAACCAAGCTCCTTGAGGCGCGCGTAACGGTTTACCGCCTCAACATGGTCTTCGCCGTAATCGGCATTCGCACGGCCACCGCGAGGTGGCGACACGAAACCCTCCGAGATAAGGTACCGGATCTGGCGTTCTGCCGTTCCCGTCCGTTCTATAAGCTCCTTGAGTAGCACTAGCGTTCCTTTCGACAAATATATTGTTAAAAGAAGCAGCAAGAGTCAAGCTCTTTTATCAATAACCTTGTCAAAAGAAATTTGATTGCCCTGGAGAAGCCCCGAAAATAGCGCGGATGCTGGCCTAATTGTAGGCAGCGCAGTGCTTGCAGGATGCTTTGACTTATCAAATTTTATGCGGCGGGGCCTTCCATCAATGGCCTCAACGCCTCGCGCTTAACTAAAGCGCTTTTGCTTTTTAGAAGTTCTTTTGTGCTGCTAGGCCCAGACCTGCATGATCATCATGCACAGAAAAAATAGGGTTATCCATGGCCACGGCGTTTTCCATGGCGCTTGCGCCTTAACGTTTTCTAGCCGGATAATAGCTGCTTGAACGGCTGCCTGCTGAAAATGCAGGTCCTTAATGGCCGCCTTAATCATTCCAGCCTCAACGTAGGTAGCTGCGTCATCCGCCAGAAGCTCAACCTCATTAAGCAATCTGAGAACTTCTCGCAGTCGAGGCAAAGCATTGCGATCAGGTATGCCTAGCAACGTGATGGCCTCTTGATGCTTGCTTTTGGCAAGGATCAGCATCTGGCTGATGTGTGTAACAGCAGCGTCAGGCATGTCTGGATCGTTAGTCTCCATGGACATCTATTATCCCATCTTGGCTGCAGCGATAGCAATTCTTCAAGGCGACCCCAGATAGCTCTATGGCCTGGAGACTCGGTCTGATGGCTGAGCATGTTGCTTCGCTATCGGGCGCGGTTTTTAGGTTCAAAGGCGCCGCCTATGAATAAATACCAACTATATTGCCAAATATACAGTTTTTTATTACCAAAAATAATGCCAATTAGGTCGTGCGGGAGCATATTTGGACTGACATAAAGCTTGGGTAACCAATGCCAACAGGATCTAAATATGTTCACCGAAAACTATGAAACGCAGCAGTCCACGTTAACGCTGAGCGAGCACGCGAAAAAACGTAGCCAGCAGCGGTCCATACCGGAGACCGTGATTGATCTACTGTTGGACTTCGGCGACGAAGCCCATCTTGGAAGCGGCGTTTCGAGGTTCTCGTTCCGCAAAAAAGGTTGGAAGAGCGCGTCGAAGTATCTTGGCCTAAAAGCTAAATATTTTGAGCGGTATCGCACCTGCTATGTTGTTGTTGCGGATGACGGCACAATTATCACTGTTGCATATTGCCATTGAGGATAACCATGACGGACAATATGTTTCATCTACCTTTACGTCACAATGTGCGGTTGGGAGAGCAGCGCGAAACGCTTGCGGAGCAATTGCGTGAAACAACACGCCTGCCCAAATCTGACCGCCCGATAATGGCTTTGAACCTAGGTAAAATGGCGGCGCGCTTTAATGAAGAAAACGCACTTTCCGCCGTCAAATCGATCTTTGACATCGCATGGCCAGGAGACAGCACAAAGTGGTCCAAGAGGAAACGCCTAGTTCGCATTCCGGGGGAGGGATTAGGTAACCCTGAGGATTACGGAAGCTACGAGGCAGCCGGCGCTCCTTATTTGCATCTTGCCCACGCCATCGCAAGGCTCTCGTCGCCCTCTGAAAAAGAAGGGACACTTAAGTCTGAGCAGGAACGGCGTGTAGCAGAGTTGCTTTGGGGAACGAGCTTTAGGCCAGGGGCGTCCTTGGCCGACGAGACCACCGTAGATGCCAGAAATTTAATGGTTCAACTTGCCTCTAGCATAGAAGCTCAAGTGTCGAGTACGGGCATTCTAAAGCTATGGGAAACACTGCAGGTCGCGCCTTTCCGAAGAATTAATGTCGAATCTGCTATCGAGAATATGTCTTTTGGTGAGGATCTTATCCCCATAATAGGATCCGACGGTGAGATCCTCAATTTTCACAATGCTCAGGAATTTAGAGAGCACTATATTCTTCATTCTCAATGGTCGCGGCCCAAGATTTTCATAGGGTGGCTTCTCAAAAGGTTTGCCGTGGATCTTCTGGTGCTACCGGAGACCTTCAGACTGCGGGCAGATCATGACGAAAATCCCGACGATCCTGACATCAAAATGTTAGAGGCCTGGCGCGAAGATTGGGCTGATGAAGGTTCCGACGTAAAAAAGGGGAATTTGCCATCTCACTACTTCGATAGAGTCTTGGGTCATGGTTGGACTCAGGCAGAATTTGACGTCGTCTACGGCGTTTATGCGCAGGCAATCCCGGACGATGTGGACGGCATCAAAATTACACTAACTTTTGAGGATTGCGCCGACGATGAGTATCGAAAGCTCATGCTTCCATCGGATTGCATTGATCACTTAAAACAGAAAAAAGCTCTCCGAAAATATTTAGAAGAGTCCGCAAATAAAAACAGCAAAACATACATTGATAATTGGATTTTCGAAGGATTTTACAAACATTACTTCCCTGAAGACCTTGAGAGAGATTTTACTTTCTGGGCTCGAGATCCTCACACTCGGGAGATATTCGATCTTTCGGAACGCATCCATCCCGGTAACTTACTTGGAGTAGTTTACTTTCCAGAAGGCTACGAAACTCCCTATCCTCCCAATGAAATTACGCTTTCAGAGATGGCCGACGGAGAAACCGCGGGCATACTTGTGGGGACCCCAGGGATGCAGTTCGTCTCGCTACTACCCGAAGCGGCTGGAGCCCCTGTTCCTTGCCGAGCAAACTCTCTTGCAGCTTCGCTTTTGAGGAATAGCATTTGCGGAGATGAAGAGTGTCGGTTGTCTTTCCAATTGCGAGAAGAAGCTGAAGGCATAGCTGAAGAAGGATTGCAGTTCTTTAACGGGATAATCGACCTCTATCGGAGCTCGATCAAATAAGGGCATGGATGTAATTTACGAGACTGTTTGCTTCTAGATTCTCACCCACCGTCAACTTGCCAAAGCCTGATCCAGTACGCTCGTAATTGAATCCGCAGCGATCATTGCCGGGCTAGCCGCAAGATGCGCGTAACGCGCTGTCGTCTGCACTTGTGTGTGCCCCAGAAGCTTGCCGATGATCGGAAGCGAGTGACCTGCCGCAACTGCGGTCGACGCGAATGTGTGGCGCAGATCGTGAATGCGAACCCCCTCAAGTCCAGCTCTTGCTCGAACCCGCTGCCAGAAGGGCTGAAGGTCTGTAAGCCGCGCGCCGGGCAGAGCGCCCGTTATGACCCAAGGATTGCCGACAATGGCAGGTGCCTCCTCTAAGAGTTTGACAGCGGGCTTGCCCAGATAAACCTTTTTCGCGCCGGTTTTTGAATCTGGAAGGTGGAGTATGGCGGCCTCCAGATCGACATATTCCCATTTCAGGGTCATGATCTCGTTCAAGCGGCAGCCGGTATAAAGCAGTAGCCTAATGGCAAGGATCGCGGAGGGCATCTCCCTACCTTCCGTTTCAATCTCACGCAGAACACTTCCCAGCCGCTTGATTTCATCAAGGCTGAGGAACCGCTCCCGCTTCACTTCAGGATATTTCTGGATCAGCCTACGCGGGTTGCTGCCGTCCGGTCGGAGCCCCCAGAGCTCAGCAAGGTTGAACATCTTGGAGATGATTTCGAGGCAGCGATTGGCTTGGTAGGGGACGTGTCTCAGGTCATGATGAAAATTGGCGATGTCCGCGCGCGTAACTTGCGTAACCAACATTGCACCAAGTTTGGGCGAAATGAATTTTTCCAAGGAACGTCGATACTCTTTTGCGGTGCTCGCTTTGATCCTGAGACTAATGTGTTGCTCGTCAAATCGCTTTGCCAAGTCTCTGACATTCGGAGCCTTACGTAACGCGTCGCGATCAGCGGCCGGGTCTTTGCCTCCTAGGGCATCTGCTAGAACTGCAAGGGCCCGTGTTCTTGCCTGTTCAGGCGTCAGGATTGTGCTTGGGCCAAGGGATAGGCGGCGCGACCTGCGGCCGGCACGATATTGGATGATGTATTGCTTTCGGCCGGACGGCAGAACTCGAAGCCCTAAGCCTGGAATATCCTCGTCCCACAGATAATATTCCTTTGGCCTCGGGCCAGCAGCTTCCACTGTGCGTTTGATTAGTTTGGGCATTTGAACGTCGTTTTCATGGCTCGGATTTGTGGCTCCAGCTGACCTCCCGCGATCTTCATGGTTGGCGGCCCAAAAAGGTGCGATTGGCTTTGCCTTCGTCGACACCGGACGTGCAAATAGGTGGAAGGTAAGTCAACTAAAATGTTGAAATTAAAGATTTAATCGTGATCTATCGTGAAAGATCGTAGGCGCCTCTATCATCAGAAGGTCGCGATCGAAGACTTCCCGAGAATTTACTCGAATCAGCCGGCCAATTTGTGTCAGCACTGTGGAAGCAAGAGGGATAAAGTCGCAGCTAAATCGGGCGAAAAGAAGCGGGGTAGCAGTTTGCAAGAATGTCCCCGAAAAGTCGGATTTTGGGGGCATTTGAGGGGTTAATCGAGCCCTGTCGAACCCCCTTGAAACAGCACTCATAACCTGAAGGTCGTAGGTTCAAATCCTACTCCCGCAACCAACGCACAACACCCCGCCTCGCGCGGGGTTTTTTGTTGGATGGGGTGAGCGATGGAGTGAAAGCGCGTTCAGCCGGAGCCGCGAAGCAGCGGAGACCAAGACAGCAAACGGCCAACAGAGGCCGTAGAAAAATCTCTAATGCTGAGGCCTTAAAGCCAATTCGAGTGGCACAGTGTCGAGCAGGTCATCAATGAAGAGCGAGACCAGCATTGCCTGGCTTGTCACCCCGGCCTTTGTGTAAACTTGGCTCAATTGCGAACGTACCGTTCCAGTGGCAGCGCCACGTAAACGGGCAATTTCCGAGACATCACAGCCCTTCAGGGCGAACAGCGCCACGTCGCCTTCGCCCGGCGTCAAACCCCATTCGCCGAAGCGCAGCGCGATATGTTCCGCGAGCGCCCCTTTTGCTTTGGCAAGCGAATGTTCCTTCCAGCGTAATTCACGCCTCAACCGGACTATATAACGCGAATTGAGGATGATCCCGCATAACATTGCAAAGGCAATCAAGCCTTCCATCGCCGCATCCAGACTGAAGCCTTGCCGTGCCTCGAAGATCTGGTCCTCGATACCGTCCACCACGAAAAACACGGCAGCGACCATTTGTAAAAATATGACTGCAACGGGAAAGGCGATCTGCCTATTGGCCAGGTTTAGCATATGTTTGGCGTTGCTTGTTTCAGGCTGCTGCATCGGGTGTCCAGCAATTGGGATTGATATAAGCGCCTGCTTATAGGCACATCGCCTCCCAACGCCTAGCCGAAGACTTCCAATAAGTTTTGAGGCGAGCGAAAAGCGATGACAGACGACTACAAGGCGGCATTGGCCAAAGTTCCGGCGGTAACTTTGTTATTCTGGGCTATCAAAATTCTGGCAACGACCTTTGGTGAAACCGCAGGCGACGCGGTGTCCATGTCATGGTTGGGCGAGACCACGTCAGACGCGCCAACTTCGTTCTGGCAAGGCGGTTATCTAATCGGCACCGCCATTTTTCTCAGCCTATTGGCGGTGATGGTGTTCCTGCAAATTCGGGCAAAGCGTTTCAATCCATGGCTTTACTGGACGACTATCATCGCTTCGACAACAGCGGGTACAACCATGGCCGACTTTGCAACACGCTCGATCGGTATCGGTTATCCTGGCGGATCGATCTTGTTGCTTGCGTTCGTGTTATTATCTTTGGTCGTGTGGCACCGGGCGTTGGGTACGATTTCGGTCAATTCTGTGCATGAGCCGAAGGCGGAACTATATTACTGGCTGACCATCACCTTTTCGCAAACGCTAGGGACGACGCTGGGTGACTGGATTGCGGACGGGCCGCTCGGCTATTTGGGGTCGGCTGTGATTTTTGGTGGGCTTCTGGCGATCATTGCACTTGCCTATTACCGCTCAGCTATCAACCATGTAGCATTATTCTGGGCCGCCTTCATCCTGACACGTCCGCTAGGTGCTGTTGTCGGAGATTTCCTTGACAAGCCTCTCGCGAAAGGCGGGCTGGAGTTGAGCCGCGTCGGTGCATCGCTTGTGCTTGGCATAGCAATTGCGACACTCATAACACTCTTTCGTCAGCAGGCTGCTTCGTCCAGCACAACTGAAGCGCGCTGACATGAGGTTCCCGCTCCACTCTATTGCCCTATCGGTCCTTTTTGCGCCGACACTCGCTTGGGCCGGCCCACCGTTCATGACCGACGATCCGGAACCCACTGAGGTCGGCCAATGGGAAGTATATGGCCCTTTGTTTGAAATAGAGGGCAAGGGAGAAGACTATGAAGGCGTGGTCGCTGCGGAATTAAACTATGGCGCGGCACCCGACGTGCAACTCACATTAGAGGTGCCGCTTAGCTATTCGCATGATGCTTCGGGTATGAAATGGGGCGGCGGTGATGTTGCTATTTCGGCAAAGTACCGTTTCTATCATGATCAGGATGCCGGATTATCGGTCGCAGTCTTTCCCGGCCTGACCTTGCCCACCGCCAGTAATGGCATGGCCGCAAGCAAGGTGACTGCGCTTTTACCGGTTTGGGTGCAAAAAGATTTGGGTCCTTGGTCCATATTTGGTGGGGGCGGTTATGCGATCAATCCAGGCGTCGGCAATAACGACTATTGGACGGGTGGCCTTGCTGTATCGCACCAAGTGACGCCAAAGCTACTTCTCGGTATCGAGGCAAATAGGCAAGGTGCAGACTCCATTGGAGGCAAGGGTTCGACGAGCCTTGGCGTTGGCACAATCTATCAGTTAAAAGCACCGTTCCGCCTGCTTGCGTCGGGCGGTCCCACCTTTGAGGACGGCGGTGGGGCAGCTGGTTTCCATGTCTTTCTGGCACTGGGCATGGATTTTTAGGCCAAATCTTTGCTTAGGCATCCCAACAGCACCGTCGGCTTTTCGGTTGTCGAACATCAGGTCGTCCAAATTGGCGATCAAGATTTCAAACGCGCATTGATGGAAAAGCCGCTGTCCGCATAAAATACCGGCGCGAAACCCGCCAACTGCAACCGTTTGTCTTGGAATAGGCTCGAGCCAACGGCAACGGCTCCGCCCAAATAGCGCCGTTCATCCATCCGAAAGGTTCTTCCGACCATCCCCGTCAAACGTAGCGTTCAGGCGTGGCTTGTGTGCTGCGCTACAGAATATAGAAAATTTGGGGGCTTCCGACCAACCGGCATGCACATCTTTGGGGGTGATCCAGACGGGATCATACAGATGTACGCGTTGGCTGATATTTGAAGATGGAGGACCAAATGCGTTTACTTTCCCGTTATCCGAAAACCACGCTCGCTGTGCTTGGGCTAATTGCCGCGCCAGCATATAGCGGCCTGTCCGCGCAACCGATGGACGCGCAGCAAGAACCGGTTGAGGCAGGCACTGTCGTCACCGGAACGCCGCCTGCGGACATCACTGGCCTTGCCGCCGGACCCGACATTAAGGGCATGATTTCCGCACGTAAGGACGACCGGATCTTGGTCACCGGGCCGGACGGTGTCAAAACCCCCTTATTCATTACCGAGGCAACCGAGGTGCGTTCCAGCTCGGGCCTGTTTGGCCTTGGCCGAAGCAAGCTGGCGGCGGACTCGCTGTTGAACGGCCTGCCTATGACCGCAAAGACGGTGCAATGGGGTGGCGGCCTCATCGCGACGCAGATCAAGGTGCAGAACAAGGACCTGAAAACCGCAAGCATGATCCGCACTGGTACCGAACAGGGCTTTTCCGAACAGACCGCCGCGACCGAAGCCTTGCGCAGCCGCGTGGCCGATATTGACCAATATAATGTGAAGGGCACGACCAACGTCTATTTCGACACCGGCAAGTGGCAGCTTTCGCAACAGGCGCAGGCCGATCTTTGTAATGCCGCAACGCAGGCGGGAGCGACTGAGAATGCGCTGATGCTTGTCGTTGGCTACACCGACTCCACCGGCGATTATGACTATAACCAGACATTGAGCGAGAAGCGTGCGTCCAAGGTGGTCAACCATTTGCAGCAAGCCTGTGGGTGGAAGCCCTATCGTATGCTAACGCCGACGGGCATGGCCGAGGCCGACCCGATGGCGGACAATGAAACCGTGCAAGGCAAGGCGCAGAACCGCCGGGTTGCAATCAACATCCTCGTCAGCAAGAGCGTCGACGGATTTTAACACGCGCAAGGGGTGGGCTGGTGTCCGCCCCTGCCGCCGCTCCACCCGCAGTGGCTTGCAATGTAGGATTTGGCCTGTCAGTTTGGCGCTCGTCAGCCGAAATCGCATTTGCGATAAGGCGACAAAGGAGACAGTGTTTTCGGCGCTGCCGGTATCTTTTGTCGCTTTAGCGGCGTGCCTTGACGGAAATGGCCTCGTCGTTCGTAGAAAATAACCCATTCCCCATCGAAGCCACGGCTTCCCGCTTGCCCTTGCCCGCTAGTCATGACAGCAAGGAAAAAACGGCAGGGGAGCCCAAAAATGACATATTATCTGAAGACCATCTTGCTGCTCAGCGCAGCGACCATTCCTGCATCGGCATTCGCCCAGACGGCTGCCCCGCCCGCTGCCGCAGCCGCTGAAGAGAAGGCGCCCAAATGGGATGTCGCGGCCCCTCCCGGATTGACCGTCCGCCAGATCGCGATCGACACTGATGAGGGTTCGTGGATGAACCTCGACGTCAGCCCTGATGGCCGGACCATCGCGTTCGATTTGCTTGGCGACATCTACACCATTCCCGTCACGGGCGGCACGCCAACCCGTATTGCCGAAGGCTTGCCCTTCGAAACCCAGCCGCGCTTTTCCCCAGATGGAACCCGCATTGCCTTTACCTCTGATCGTGGGGGCGGCGACAATATCTGGATCATGAACCGCGACGGTTCCGACAAACGGCAGATGAGCAAAGAGGATTTCCGCTTGCTCAATCAGCCAAGCTGGAGCCCCGATGGCCGCTTCATCGCTGCCAAGAAGCATTTCACCACGGGCCGTTCACTGGGCACCGGTGAAGTCTGGCTCTACCATGTGTCGGGCGGTGCAGGCGTTCAGTTGGTCAAGAAGCCCAATGAGCAACATCAGAAGGAATTGGGCGAACCGATCTTCGCGCCTGATGGCAAGCATATCTACTACACGCGCAACATCACACCCGGACCAATCTTCCAATATGCGCAGGATTCCAACGGCCAGCTTTTCGACATTGAAAGCTATGAGATCGAAACCGGCAAAACCGAAACCGCTGTTTCCGGTGTCGGTGGATCGGTGCGCCCAACGCCATCACCCGATGGGAAGAAAATCGCCTTCGTTCGCCGCGAACGGACCAAGTCAAAACTATATGTGAAAGATTTGGACACCGGCGAAGAGCGCAAGATTTACGATGCGCTTGATCAGGATGTGCAGGAAACCTGGGCCGTGACTGGCGTCTATCCGAACATGGATTGGTCGCGCGACAGCAAGACCATTTACTTCTGGGCTGGCGGCAAGATGCGCAAGGTCGATTGGCCGAGCGGCGCATCGAGCGAAATCCCATTCCGCATCTCCGACACACGCGATGTCATTGACCCGCCACGCCCGCCGATTGAAGTCGCGCCGGCCGAGTTCCAGACGCACATGCCGCGCGGTGTGGTTACCTCGCCCGATGGCCGGACTGTCTTGTTCGAAACGATGGGTAAATTGTGGCTCAAGCCTGCAGCAGGGGGCGCAGCGCGTCGCCTGACGTCATCTGACGCCGCGATGGAAGCATATCCGACATGGTCGCGCGACGGGAAGACCATCGCATTTGTCAACTGGACCGACAAGGGGCTGGGCCATATCCAGACTGTTGGTGCATCGGGCGGCATGGCCAAAAACGTGACGGCGCAACCTGGCCATTATGCGCGTCCGCGTTTCTCGCCAGACGGCAAGACGATTGTGTTTGAAAAGCAGGAGGGCGGCGGCCTGACTTCGCCTTCGCGTTCCGACCAGCCGGGGATTTACCGGATAGCTACGACAGGCGCAAATACTGTCCGCGTTACCTCAAGTGGAACCACGCCGCATTTTGCCGCCAGCAATGACCGGATTTTCTATACTGAATCGGGCGCCAATAAGCGCTTGCTGGTGAGTGTGGATTTGAACGGCGAAGCCAAGCGCAATCATGCAAGCGGCGAGCTGACGACCATTTATGAAGTGTCGCCAGACGGGAACAACTTTGCTTTCCGTCAGAACTATGAAGCCTTTGTGATGCCACTGATGCCGGGCACGCAGGAAGTAACCGCGTCGTCGTCGGGCAGCGCGCTTCCCGTGGTGAAGGTCAGCAAGGGCGGTGCTGATTATATGCATTGGAGCCGCAATGGCGATGCATTGCATTGGGCGCTTGGGCCGACGCTGTATACTGCGCAGACCAACGCATTTTACCCTAATGGCCCACTTGCGAAAGACGCCAAGCCGGTCAAATTCGCGCCACCCACAGACGGCATTTCGCTTTCGATGACGATGAAGTCAGACCGACCAACTGGCGTCGTCGCCTTCACCGGCGCGCGCGTTGTTACCATGACTGACAAAAATGGCGGGATCATCGACAATGCGGTCGTTCTGGTCGAAAATGACCGGATCAAGGCGGTTGGCAAAGCGGGTGAACTTGCGATACCAGCGGGTGCCAAAACGGTCGATGTGACCGGCAAGACCATCATCCCCGGCTTGGTTGACGCGCACGCCCATGGTCCACATGGCGTCGATGAAATGACGCCGCAGCAAAATTGGGTGAATATGCTCAATCTGGCGATGGGCATCACCACGCGGCATGATCCATCGAGCAGTGCGGCGACGGTTTTCCCGGCGCTTGAAATGCAGCGGGCTGGCCTGATCATTGGGCCACGTTCTTTCTCCACTGGCGAGATTGTGTACGGCGCAAAAGCCGCTGATGTGTATGCCGAAATCAATGGCCTCGATGATGCTCTCGCGCATGTCCGGCGGTTGAAGGCGCAAGGAGCGCACAGCGTCAAGAACTACAACCAGCCGCGCCGTGAACAGCGTCAGCAAGTTGTTGCTGCTGCGCTTCAGGAAAATATGCGTTCGGTCGCTGAAGGCGGTTCGCTGTTCGGCATGGACATGAACCTGATTGCGGATGGCAACACCACAGTTGAGCACAATGTCCCGCTCGACATCTTCTATGATGACGTGCTGCAGTTCTTTTCAAAATCGAAGGTTGGTTATACTCCGACTCTTGTTGTGACCTATGGCGGCCCCGCTGGTGATCCCTATTGGCGTGCACATACCGATGTGTTCCGTCATCCGTTGATGGCCAAGCATTATCCGCCGACCGAGCTTGCGGCCAACAATGCGCGTCGTGAAATCGCGCCTGAGGAAGACTATGTCGACGACAACAGCGCGCGTGAGGCCCACAAGCTTGCCAAGCTGGGCGTGCCTGTGTCGATTGGTGCGCATGGTCAGGAAGCCGGCATCGCAGCGCACTGGGAACTGTGGTCATTCGTGCGTGGTGGCATGTCGCCCATCGAGGCATTGGCCGCAGGCACCATCGAGTCAGCCCGTTCGCTTGGTTATGACAAGGATGTTGGCTCCATCGCTGCCGGCAAATTGGCCGACCTTGTCGTTCTGGATGCTGACCCAAGTGTCGACATCCGCAATTCGGATAAGGTGGCGAAGGTCATGATTGGCGGGCGTTTATATGATGCCGCAACCTTGAATGAAGAAGTTACCGGCACACGCAAACGCATGCCTTATTATTGGGAATGAGTTTAGCCTGGTGAACGCAATTTTCTGGCCCGGGCAAATAGGCCCGGGCTGGCAAAAGGTTCAAACATCTCATCGGGGCTTTCAGGGTCAAGCACGGCGTTTTCCGCCAGCACCTTTTCTGCCTCGGTGAGCTCGGGCAGTTCGAAACGGCGGAGTGTTCGGCCACTGCCCGGCACATCTTCAATGATGTGCCGCATCTGCGTGCCGCTACTCAAAAGCTCAGTTACTTTTTCAACCGAAAGGCCGCAATGTTCGGCCAACAAGGTTGCGCGCATCGACTGAATTCCAGAAGCTGCGCTTTCATTGCCCGGACGTTTTGCGTCGATGAAGATATCGCATTCGCTATCAAGGCCAAGCGAGCGGTTGTTCATATTGGCTGAGCCAATGCGCAAGATTTCGTCGTCAACAATCAACAGCTTGGCGTGAACATAAATGGGTTCGCCCATTTTTGTATGCGGAATGTAGATCGAGAAGCGGTTCTTTTTGTCATGCTTGCCGATAGCGCGGACCAACTGAACGCGTGCGCTGTCCATGGCCTTTTGTTCCAGCCAGCCATCGGCGGTCGCCGGATTGACGATGATGATTTCTGGTGGATTATCCTCCGCCATGCGGTGTGCAATTGCGTCTGCTATTTTGGGCGACGCGAAATATTGGTTTTCGGCATAGATAAAATGCTTCGCACGCGCAATTTGCTCCAGAAACAATTGCTGGATTTCGCGTATTTCGCCCACATCCTTGTAAGCAGCACGGGTGCGCGAGATGCCCATTTCCACAAACTGATATTCAGACTGTAAAAATTCGGGCCATGGGGAAGGGGCGTCTGCAGGGCAGGGCTCAAGCGGATCCCCCCCAGCCAACATCCAACGGGCGCGGCTGAGTTCTGCAAGCGCTGCCGCGGCCTCGCCCTCGACCAACATCGTGGTGTCGTGCCATGGCCCGTATAATTTGCCATTGGGACGCCTGCGTTTGGGGTCATGGTCGACATGGTCTGGTGTGTCCCAGCGATCGGCGGTCATATCAATCCCGCCACAGGCCGCCATTTTGTCGTCAATGATCACGATTTTCTGATGATGGCTGCATCCGATGGGGTGCGCGCCATCCAGCTTGAACTGGATTTGCTTGTGCAGGGCCCATTTGGCGACATCGACCATAGTCGAGCCGCGGCCAATCATTTTGAGAGCGCCGAAATTCCATTTGAGCAGTTTGATTTCGAGGCCGGGAGTCCGGTCGGCGAGCCACAGAATAAAATCGCCCAGCCGCTTTGGCGGGTCGCCTTTTTTGCGACGGCTGCGACTCAGATCGATTCGGGTGTCGAAATCCCATCCGATGAGCATGATTCGATGTTTTGCGTTCATCATCGCGGCTTGGATGATTTCAAAATAAGGGGCGGCATCTATAACAGGGTGGGCACGGCTTGCTTTTACATGACGCCAAATACTGGCAGTTTCCGATACATCCGTGTCCATAGACCCTCCATTGCGCGTGTATAACTCGGCTAAACCAAATTAGGGCAAAAGCTGACTCCACATTCGTGAAAAATCAGATATAGAACAAAACATGAACATAAGGCATAATCCTTTAGGCACTGTCTTTCCGTCCGGACAAGGGACGTGGAAACAATATCAGCCGGATGGCCAGTCATCATTATTGCCCATTGGCGCACCCAATGTCGATACCCGCTTGCGCGGCGGCATCGCGCGGCACGGGCTTCATGAATTTTTTGGTCCGACCAAGGTGGACAGCCATGCTGCAGTCGCTTTTGCTTTATTGCTTGCATGGCGATTGCCCGAAAGCGATGCGGGCATATTCTGGATAACAAGTGACAAGGAAAGACAGGCATCCGGGCGTCTTTATCCGCATGGATTGTCTGCGATGGGCGGTGACCCGTCGAAAATATTACTGGTTCAGGTTGCTGATTTGCGCGACGCCTTGCGAGCGGCGGCCGATGGCATTCGGTCAAAAGCAGCCGCGGCAGTCATATTGGAAGCCCAGGGCAATGCACGGCTTATCGATTTAACATCAACGCGGCGACTGGCGCTGGCGGCGGCGGAAGCCGGGGTGCTGGCGTTGCTGGTGCGTGGTGATGCCGTACCGATGCCAAGCGCGGCGTCCACCCGTTGGCAAGTGAAGTCAGCGCCATCGGTTCCTTTGCCCGGTAATGCGCCGGGTTTTGCAACATTCGACATCAGCCTGCTGCGCCATCGTGGCGGCACCGCGCCCTTTGCGGCGAAAGTGACTTGGGATCATGCAACACGAAGCTTTTACGACGCGCCGCTATCTGGCGGTCTTTCTGCCATTGTTACCGGCGGAGAGGCTGATCCGGCATCGCGGCAGCGCGCCTGATACGCCTTTTGCGCTGGTGGAAAAAGAACGCGGCGCGATGCGGCTGGTCGCGTGTGACCCAGCGGCGCTTGCGCTTGGCTTGACGCCGGGAACAGCGCTCGCCGATGCGCGGGCGCGTGTGCCCGAACTTGCGGTGTTCGACCATGATCCTGCGGCCGATCTTAAACTGCTTGGCTGGCTGGCCGATGGTTGCGAACGTTATACGCCCGCCTGTATGTTAGACCCGCCGCAGGGACTACTGCTCGACATTACCGGATGCGAACATCTGTTCGGCGATGAGGTCCGACTGGCGCAGGATATGCAGGCGCGGCTGCAGCGTCATGGCCTTACGTCCCGTGTCGCCTTGGGTGCCACCCCGGACAGCGCGCAGGCCAAAGCAAGATTTGCGGCACGCACGATTTCCGCCCTGCCGGTCGAGGCGCTGGATGGCGGTGACAAGGTGCACAAGGCGCTGCGTCGGGCCGGCCTTAGAAGCATTGGCGATCTGGCTATCCGCCCGCGTAAGCCGCTGGCAGCACGCTTCGGCAAGACAGTTGTGATGCGGCTGGCGCGCCTCCTTGAAGAGGAAGACCCGCGCATCATCCCGCGCCGTAGCCCACCCATCATTCAAACCGCGCAGAATTTCGCCGAGCCGATTTCACGGACCAATGATGTGCTGGCAACCATCGAGATGCTGGCAGGGGGCGCGGCACTGCAGTTACAGGAGCGCGGACAAGGCGGGCGGCGATTTGAGATCAGCCTGTTTCGCAGCGACGGTCATGTCGCGCGGCTGGCCGTCGATACCGGTACGCCGACGCGGGATGCGGTCTTGCTCATGCGCTTGATACGAGAGCGCATTGACGCACTCGCCGACCCGCTCGATCCCGGCTTTGGTTATGATCTTATCCGGCTGGAGGTGCCGCACGCCGAAGTGCTGGAAAATGTGCAAGTCGGG
The DNA here is from genome assembly GCA_027486895.1 of Sphingomonadales bacterium. Lineage (GTDB taxonomy): Bacteria > Pseudomonadota > Alphaproteobacteria > Sphingomonadales > Sphingomonadaceae > Sphingorhabdus_B. Next base: position 12,367 of record JAIXOE010000046.1, on the reverse strand, counting down.
CTTGAAACAAAGGTTGATACAGATGCTGCAACCGCCGCGCTTATCGACCGGTTAAGCGTTCGGTTGGGGGCACAGCGCGTGCGGCAATTCCACGCGCGGCAAAGCCATATTCCCGAACGGGCTGTGCTTGAACGCGCGGCACAGGCGGGCGCGCCTAAGGCCGACTGGCCAAAGCCTGAACCTGGCGAACCGGCAATGCGTCCTTTCCGTCTGTTCGAAACGCCGCAGCCGGTCGAGGTCACCGCCGGATTTCCCGAAGGCGAACCGCGCAGCTTTCGCTGGCGGCGCCAAGTGCACCGCGTTGCCCGGGTCGAAGGGCCTGAACGTATAAGCCCCGAATGGTGGCGGCATGCGCGCGGGTACGAGCCGGGCAATGGCGGCCTGACACGGGATTATTACCGCGTCGAGGACAATGAAGGTCGCCGCTTCTGGCTGTTCCGGCGCGGGCTATATGATGAAACCGAACGGCCACTCTGGTATCTGCACGGCATCTTCGCATGAGCTATGCAGAGCTTGCCTGCACCACTAGCTATTCGTTCCTGCGCGGCGCATCCCCGCCATCTGATTATGTGGCAGAGGGAATCCGGCTTGGGCTGACCGCCATTGGCATCGCGGATCGCAATAGCGTTTCGGGTGTCGTGCGTGCATGGAAGGCACTGCGTGATGCGCCCGACGACGCCCGCAGTGTCTTGCTGACAGCAAAACGTGACGCAGGCGAACCAGAAAGACTGACCGCAGCCGAAGACGCCGCTTGCGAAACGCATATCCGTTTTCTGGCCGGGGCGCGGCTGGTGTTTTCGGATGGTGCGCCGGACATCATTGCTTACCCCGCAACGCGGCAGGGGTGGGGCAATCTCACGCGGTTGCTGACCGTCGGCAATATGCGTGCCACCAAAGGTAGCTGCATATTGAAGTTCGACGATCTGCTCGACCATCTCGGTGACCTGCTGTTGGTGGTCCTGCCATATTCAACCGCTGATGCAGAGGAGGTGCACAAAAACCCGCCTTTCTATCAGTTTAAGGAAAGTCCTAAGCCCGCAGCTACAACATCCCATCTGAAGCTGGTGTCTACCGCACCGCAGGATTGGGAGAGTGCGCTTCGCCGCCTAACTTCTGTGCATGCGGCCAATGTCTGGCTTGGCATATCGACGCATCATCAGGGTAAGGACAAAAGACAATTGGCCCACTACCGCACGGTTACGCAAGACTTAGGCGTGCCCCTGCTCGCGACGAACGATCCGCTATATGCAACCCGCGATCAGCGCCCGCTCCACGATATTGTCACCTGCATTCGCATGGGTACGACCATCCAGAAAGCAGGCTTTGCCTTGAAGGCCAATGCCGAGCGCTATATCAAATCGGCGGATGAAATGGAGCGGCTGTTCCATGCCTGCCCCGAAGCCTTGGTGGAAACAGAAGGCTTTGCCGCACGGATCAGCTTCGATCTTGAACAGTTGAAATATGAATATCCGCACGAACCGGTGCCCGACGGCTGGACGCCTGACGACTGGCTGGCGCATCTGGTGTGGGAAGCAGCGCGTGAACGCTATGGGACGGAACTTCCGGAGAAAATCCGCAAGTCCATTACAACCGAACTTGCGTTTATCCGGGGCGAGCAATTTGCCTATTATTTCCTCACCGTCCACGATCTCGTCAAATTCGCGCGCGACCAAAGCCCGCCGATATTGTGTCAGGGGCGGGGATCGGCGGCAAACTCGACGGTGTGCTTTTTGCTCGGCGTGACCTCGGTCGACCCGCTTGTAAACACGCTTTTATTCTCGCGTTTCATATCTTCGGATCGAAAAGAGCCCCCCGATATCGACGTTGATTTCGAACATGAGCGGCGTGAGGAAGTCATTCAATATGTCTACCAACGCTATGGCCGCCATCGGGCTGCGATTGCCGGGACAATCATCCATTACCGCCCGCGCAGCGCGGTGCGTGAGGTTGGTAAGGCCCTGGGGCTGACCGAGGATGTCACAACGCGCATGGTCAGCACCGTCTGGGGCAGTTTCGGCAGTGGCCCCGACGAGCGGCGGTTGGTGGAGGCAGGGTTCGATCCCGACAATCCCGAAATCGCGCGATTGAAATCGCTGTCCGAACAATTGCTAAAATTTCCGCGGCATTTGTCGCAGCATGTCGGCGGGTTTATCCTGACAGAAAACCGGCTGGATGAAACCGTGCCCATCCACAATGGCGCGATGAAGGACCGCAATTTCATTGAGTGGGACAAGGACGATATCGACGCATTGGGGCTGATGAAGGTCGATGTGCTGGCGCTTGGTATGCTGACCTGCATACGCAAGGCCTATGACATGATGCGCGAACAGGGAATTGGCGATTATGACCTGAAGGTCGACATCGATTCTGACGATCCCAATGTCTATGACATGTTGTGCAGGGGCGAGAGCCTGGGTGTGTTTCAGGTCGAAAGCCGGGCGCAAATGAACATGCTGCCGCGGATGAAACCGCGCAGCCTATATGATCTCACCATTCAAGTCGCGATTGTCCGACCCGGCCCGATCCAGGGCGATATGGTGCATCCCTATTTGCGGCGACGTAATGGGGAGGAGAAGGTCGAATATCCGTCGCCGGCCGCGCCATATCCACAGGACGAGCTGAAAAATGTGCTGGGCAAAACCTTGGGTGTGCCATTGTTTCAGGAGCAGGCGATGAATCTAGCGATCACCGCTGCCGAATTTAGCGAGGCCGATGCCAACCGCTTGCGCAAGGCGATGGCGACCTTTCGCAACGTCGGCGGGATGGAGCATTTCGAGACAATGATGGTCGAAGGCATGGTGCGGCGTGGCTACGAGCGTGATTTTGCCCAGCGCTGCTTTGGCCAGATTCAGGGTTTCGGATCCTATGGCTTTCCCGAAAGCCATGCGCTGTCTTTTGCGCGGCTGGTCTATGTGTCGTCGTGGATCAAACATTATCATCCGGCGATTTTTGCGGCCGCCTTGCTCAATTCGCAGCCCATGGGTTTCTACGCACCAGCGCAGATCGTCCGCGATGCACAGGAAAATGGCGTCGAGGTCAGGCCGATAGATGTCAATTCGAGCGGTTGGGATAACGCAATCGAGCAAAGCACACTGCGGCTGGGAATGCGGCAGATTGATGGCTTTCGCGAAGTGTGGGCGCACGCCATTGTCCTGCATCGGCCTTTTGCATCGATTGAGGATATGGCGCGCCGTGCGTCTTTGCCATCGCCGGCCATACATTTATTGGCCGACGCCGACGCCGTCCGATCGCTTGGCTTCGACCGGCGAGAAGGCGCGTGGGAAGCACGGCGGACGCCTTCGGACGAACTGCCGTTGTTCGCTGCGGCCAACGCGCGCGAGCTTGGCGCGGAAGCCAATGCGATGCTGCCTGTGATGCCTTTAAGTGAACATGTCGCGGCGGACTATCAGATGACTCGGCTGTCGTTAAAGGGGCACCCTATGCAGTTCCTGCGCGGGATGTTCGCAAGCGAGGGCGTGCTGAGTTGCGTTGAGGCCAATGCGGTCAAGAACGGCAAGCAGGTGCGGGTGGCAGGTGTCGTGCTGGTCCGGCAGCGCCCTGGCAAAGGCAATGCGATTTTCATCACAATTGAGGACGAAAGTGGCGTCACCAATATCTTGTTGTGGGCGCGGTTGTTCGACCGGCAGCGACGCGCGGTGATGGCGTCACGGCTGATCATTGCCGAAGGTGAAATCCAGCGCAGCAAGGAAGGCGTGGTGCACCTGATGGCGACCAATATTATCGACCGTACCGATGAGCTAGCGCAGCTGTCAGAAACGCATCAGGCCAATGTCGGGAAGCCGAAGATCGACGAGTTTGCGCGGCCACACGCCCCGCGCGGCAGCCACCCACGCGACGTGCGGATTTTACCCAAGTCCCGCGACTTTCATTGATGGTCAGGCAGCGTCCTTGGCTGCCCTGCGTGCCGCCAATTCATCGACTGATGTTGCCCGCATGAACGGATTGGTCGCCCGCTCCAGTGCAATCGTCGTTGGTACCGTCGCCTCGCCGCGTTCGCGCGCTGCGACAACATCAGACATACGCTGCTTAAGCGCGACATTGTCCGGCTCTACCGTCACCGCAAAGCGTGCGTTGCTGAGTGTATATTCATGCGCACAGTATATCGCAGTATCATCGCCCAACGCCTCAAGCTTGCGCATATTGTCGAACATCTGCGCTGCGGTTCCTTCGAACAAGCGGCCACAGCCCATCGCGAACAATGTGTCGCCAACAAAAGCTGCGTGCTCGGTTTCGAAATGATAGGCAATGTGCCCGGCGGTATGCGCAGGCACATCCATGACCGTTGCCTTCACCGAACCCAATCGGACAGTATCGCCGCCGCGAACATGCACATCAAGCGTCGGAATTCTGCCCGCTTCATCTGCTGGCCCAGTGATCGTGCAGCTGGTCGCTGCCTTGATTTCCGCATTTCCGCCCGTGTGATCGGGGTGCCAATGCGTGTTCCATATTTGCGTTATCGTCCAGCCGCGTTCGTGCGCCGCATCCAGCACAGGTGCCGCCACGGCCGGGTCGACAACCATCGTCTCGCCGCTCACCGGTTCATGGACCAGCCAGACATAATTATCGGACAGAACCGGAATGCGGACGATGTCGAGTGCCATTACCACGCCCCGATATTGGGCATGCTGACCCATGGCTCTGCGGGTGGAAGATTCCCCTCTTGTAGCAGCTCAATCGAAATGCCGTCGGGGGTACGCACAAACGCCATATGACCGTCGCGTGGTGGCCGGTTGATCGTGATGCCTGCATCCATCAATGTCTGACAGGTCGCGTAAATATCATCGACTCGGTACGCGAGATGGCCAAAATTTCGTCCGCCATCATAGGCTTCGGGCGCGCTGCCATCGGCGGGCGGCCAATTATGCGTCAGTTCAACCTCAGCCACGCCGTCCTGCCCGGGTGCCGCGAGGAAAATGAGCGTAAAGCGGCCGGCTTCGCTGTCGAAACGGCGGACTTCTTCAAGACCAATCAGCTTGAAGAACGCAACCGTTGCGTCCGGATCGGTCACCCGGATCATCGTGTGGAGATATTTGGTCGGCATAGTGGCTCCGTTCGTCTACATTAATGCACAGTTCATCGCGGCATCTGTAACCGTCATCACTGTGGGTTGGCGCAGACAATGGACCCTGACAGCTACAGGCGCAAGGGGCGTACAGGGGCTGCGGGACTGTATTTTTCGGGAAATTGGTGATGGATAATGACATTTCGGATGACGGCAAACGCGGCTGGCTCGGCAGGCTCACCGCAAATCAGGGGCGGGCATGGTTGGCAGGAACTGGCCTGCTGGCGGCGGGTCTGGTTGTTGGCGGTTACCTCATGGGTGACGGTCTGGTGCGCATGAAGCAGGCGGACCGCGCTGTCACAGTGCGCGGCCTTGCCGAGCGCGATGTCACCGCTGACCTTGCAACTTGGACGATCGCCTATTCGGCAAAGGCGGGTGACCTGCAGTCGGCACAGTCGAAGGTGGACAGCGATACCAAGGCGATCCGGAGCTTTTTCAATACGCTAGGCTTTGATGCTGATGCGTTGCAGCCCACCGGCGCCAATGTGTCGCAATATAATGAAAACGGCATTCCGACTTATACCGTCAAGCAGCGGCTTAGCCTGCGTACGACCGACATCAAAAAGGCCGAAGCTGCCGTGAAACGTCAGTTTGACCTCGTCAAAAGCGGCGTCGAATTGGAAGAAGGGTCAGGCATGTCCTACACCTTCACCAAGCTGAACGCGATCAAGCCCGAGATGATTGCGCTGGCGACCAGGGACGCGCGCAAGTCCGCTGAGCAATTTGCGCAAGACAGCGGCACGGATGTGGGCAGCATCAAATCCGCAACACAGGGCTATTTTGAGGTTACCGCGCGTGATGGTGACAGTGCTGGCGGCTGGGGCGTGTCGGACTCGCCTTACAAGAAAGTCCGCGTTGTCACGACGGTCGAATATTATCTTGATTGAGGCTCGGTAGACGGCGGTGCACTGGCGGCCAATGCTGCCAGTTGCGCCGTCGCGGTCGCTGCCTGACGGCTGTTGGGCGCGATAGCGATGGTCTGCTCCCATTGTTTGCGGGCAGCGCCCTCGTCACCCGCGGCGACGGCGATATTGCCTGCCTCCAATGCGACGGCTGCATCGCGCGGCAGAAGCGCCGCTGACGTCTGGATAAAGGTTAAGGCGTCGGGCAGCTTGTTCATCCGCCGCGCCAATGTCGCCGATAACAACCATGCCGTTCCATTTTCCGGAGATAACTGCCGCGCGCTCGTCAGCGCGGCTTCAGCATCTGCCGGTCTTCCCAGCGCAACCAAAGCGCGCGCACGATCGACTTCGCTATCGGCGCGCTCGGCACTTTCCAGATTTTGCGACGCCAGCGCCTTGTTTAAGGCGTCGAGCGCAGCGTCTGGCTGGTCCGCTGCGATCGCGGCATTGCCTGCCTGCGCCCAGAAACGTGCGGCGCGGGTATCACCCTTCTCCTCGGCTAATTTTGCAGCCTCAGTCAGCATCGGTATCGCAAGGTCGAATTTAAAGTCGGTCGCAAGCGCATAGCCATGACAGGCGCGCGCAAGATAACCACCCCCTTGTTGCGCCCATAAGCTTGCCTCTGTGACAGCAGATGCAGGGTCAGTGCCAGCGAGCTTCAGGCATTCATCAAACTGCACTTCGTTCAGCGTCGGCAATGGTTGCGCCGAAGCAGGGGCAGCGACGAGCAGCAAAGTGGATAACAGGTTTCGCACGGGCGCTCCGTAAATAAGGTCAGACCAGCTTTGCTACGGTGTCGATCAACAAGGCAATGTCCTCATCACGCGAAAGCCGGTGGTCGCCGTCCTTTACCAAGATGGTCTGCACGTCGGATGAACGAAGCCGGGCAGCCAGCTTCATTGAAGTCTCCCATGGCACGTCAGGATCGCGCTGCCCATGGATCAGGCGCACCGGGCAGTCGATGCCGATTTCGCCATTCAGCCTCAGATTATCCTGGCCCGATTGCCAAAAATCGCGGGTGATGACCATGGGGTCATAGCCATAGTCACTGGGACGCTCGATGCGTCCGTCGGCGACCATCGTCGCGCGGTCGGTATCGTTGAAATCCCAGTCGGTGAAATCGGGGGCTGCGGCAATGCCGACCGTCGCTGTCACCTGTGCGCCAAGTGCTTCTGCAACGAGCAGCATGAGCCACCCACCCATGGATGAACCAACCAATATCAATGGCCCCACCTGTGCATGGGCAATGGCCGTTAAAACGTCATCGCGCCAGATATCCAAAGTGCCATGCTCAAACGCGCCATCGCTTTCGCCGCAACCTGAATAGTCCAGCCGGAGCATGCCGATACCCTGAGCCTGTGCCCAAGCGCAAAGCGCAGTCGCCTTGCCACCTTGCATATCGGACATATAACCCGGCAGGAAAACAAGCGTTGGGCCGCGCCCTTCGGTCAGGCGATAGGCTAGCTTTATGCCGTCATGGCGAATGGCGAAATGTGGAGGTGTCTCAGTCAAAACTGGGTCTGGCAGGGTCAGATGACCCAATCAACGGTCAGCATTTGCGTAACATCCTGACCCTTGGCGCGGCGCTGTTCGACCATGATGTGGTTCAACCGCTTTACGGTGTCGCTGCCGGACGTGATGCAGAGACCGGGAACGAACGCATGAACCAGCGCCTTTAAGCCGCCCCAGATCATCGCAAAGCCAAAGCGGCTGGCGACGCCAAAATGTTCGACATAATTTTCATCGACGCTTTTGGGGTGTTCGACAAAGAGGCGGTTGAACATATGAGCCTTTCCTTCAAAAGATACCGTAGTGCTGAGCCTGTCGAAGCGCGCCTAGCCGGCAAGCGCCCTTCGACAGGCTCAGGGCTACGGTGGGTCATGGGAGCTTAGACAATCACTCAGTTAAAATCAAAGCCGAAGCCAGATTTCGCTTTGCGATCCTGCGTGCACATCGTTTTTAACTCAGTCCACTCGGCCTGTGTTAGGGCTGGTTTGTAGTTTTTGCCTTTGACGATGCTCTTCTCAAACGCCTCTTTGCGTGACCGCGACAGCGGGTGGCTCGACATATATCCGGTTATACCGGTCTCCGATTTGCTGGAGCCTGCGCTGCCATCCATTTCAGAAAGCCTGTCAAAGAATGACGCGGTGCCGATGGGTGAGATATTGGCTCCACCAAGCGCCTTCATCGAATGGGCATCTGCTTCGGCTTCGGACTCGCGGCTGTAGCTCATAGCCAGCATGTTATTGACCAGCGCCCCGCTATTGCCATCAATGCCGCCCAAGACGACCGCAAGGCCCATTTGCCGAAGCAACGCCTGCATGACATGCTTTTCACGCACATGGCCGATTTCATGCGCCAATACGCCAGCAACCTCGTCAGGCGATCGCGCCTGTTTGACTAGGCCGTCGAACAAAATGACATTACCTCCGGGCAGAGCCACGGCATTTATCATGTCAATTTTTGCGACCTCCACCTGCAAGTCAGCTGGATTGGCGTCAAGCGACGCGACCAGCTTTTTCAACGCTGCGTCTCCCGCAGGTGTGCTGCAGAACCGGCCGCCAAAATCACCGACAAGTGCATCGCCCAGCTTTTCATCAATGCTGTCGGGGATAAGCGGCGCCAGCCATTGCGGGCTCAAAAGAACGACCGCGACCGCTGCTGCGCTGACCAAGGTGAAAGCAACTGCGGCCTTGCCAAAGCCAAGCCTGTCGACCCAGCCGCCATAATTACGCCGCGCAGGCAGCATGGCATTGAGATCCGTCGGCACTGGACCGGAAAGCATTAACCGCCATCCGTCCATCTCTTTCAGTCCGTAGACGTCGGCATCATCCTTGTGCGTGACATATTCGATATCGGAAAAGGCGAACGGGCCATGCCGCCGTTCGGTTTCAAGCAAGAAGAATTGCGGACCAATGATCTGCACTTCGACCTTGCGGCGCACGGCACTTTTGCCGTCGTAGTGCCACGCGTCAAAAAAGGCAGACATCGGTTAAATTGCTCCCACATCAAATGCGTCGAGCAAGCCTTCGCCATGCTTTGCAACCACGGTTTCCGACTGGGTAAGCTCATCGACATTGATCTCGCCATAGGCTTCCATATGGTCGATGAAGAATTTCCAGTTGCGGTACGGCATGAAGATATAACCAATGCCCAATGTGCACACGATGATCGCCATGTTCGCAAGAAAGAACAGGATCCAGTCTGGTGCCCGCGCGCGGAAGTCAAATTCCAGATTTTGTAGACGCAAGCCGCCTACCGCGAGGCGGAAATATTTGCTGTAAAACGCAAGCGCCGCCAGCGGCAGCACGATGTACAATGAGAGGACGGCGATGATGGCCAATATCGCGCCAATCGCAATGCCTGTGCTGCCAAGTGCGTTGGGTGCCCCACCCGATGCCGCCATGCTGATGCCAAAAACTATTCCGCCGACGAAGACCAGAAATGGTACGAGATAGAACAAAAGATAGCGCTTCATCAGCGGCTTCCACTCGGCCGTTGCTGAAAAGCGATGCGGCCCGAAGCTCATGGCATTCCAGCGATCATTCCAAAGCGAAATCATCGACCATGGCACGAGCAGGAAAATAGGGAGCCAACCCACTACGCTTTTCCACATATAAGCGAGGCCATATTGAAAGCCGGGATCGTCGCTGCCGCCTCTGATGCCGCGCCAATATGTCCGGCTCAGCCGATACCGGAGCGCACGGAAATATGCGACGCCCGTCAGGTAAAACAGCAGCAGGAACATCATCAGCGTCACGACTGCAGCAATTATTGTCTCGCCGCGGAAGATCAGGCCCTGCGATATCAGCTGAATGACGATGAAGGGCAGGCCGATCAGCAGGAAAACCATAATGAAACCGATAAACAGCTCCATGCCTTTGCCCGTCCATTCCAGACGTTCGTCAATGAAGTCGGTCTTGCTCCACAGATATTCGCGTTCGCGCGTGGTTGCCCAAAACCGGTAAATCCCCAGCGTGACAATCGTCAGCAGCAGGTTGGGAAACGCGATGCGGGCAAATTCCTGCCAACTGCCATGGAAACGGAATGCGCTATGCCGCTGAGATACGTCGTCGTTCATTGAATTGCGGCCCCCAAAATTTCACACAACATGTGCGATAGTGAAAAGCCTTGTCAAGAAAAGCGATGTAAACGAGCGATGCGCTTCGATGAAACTATCCTCCCCATCGCAAGGCGATAGGGAGGCGTTGGTATTTACTGGACAGTAACCGTTACCGCACGGCGATTTTGCGCCCAGGCCTGTTCGTCCGAACCCAAAGCCGATGGGCGTTCCTTGCCATAGCTTACGGTCTCGATGCGGCTTGCGTCGACACCGACTGAGGTCAGATAGTTTTTCGCAGAATTGGCGCGGCGTTCGCCGAGCGCGAGGTTGTAGTCGCGCGTTCCGCGCTCGTCGGCATGACCTTCAACAGTGATGCGGGCGTTGGGATAGCGGGCGAGCCATTGCGCCTGACGCTGCAAGGTTGCCTGATCTTCGGCATCCACATTGTAGCGGTCGGTGTCAAACAAGATGCGGTCGCCAAATTGCCCGACCTGCTGAAGGAAGTCTTCCTGGCTACCGGGTACGATCTGACCTGCACCGGCATTCGGGTCGGTCTGGGTCTGGCCATAATCGGTGCCGTCTGCTGCTGGCGGCAACACATCGACCTTTTTCTTGCCGCAGCCTGCAACGAGCGCGGTCGATGCCAGCAATATGGCGGCCATCTTGATACTGTTCGTCTTCATGGTCTTCTCCTTCGACTTGCCCCGCATTGGCTTCGCGGAAATTATATCAGAAATGTGATTTAAACGCACTCACGGCAATACAGGTCCCCATGCGGGATCTGATCCGTCGACCGGCGTTGGCAACTGCCGTTCGTTTGAACCGGTCAGGTCGACTTGCCAGATGCTGGTCTTGCCGCTGCCCTTGGCGGTTCGGAAAAACTGGATGACTCGCCCGTTTGGCGCCCAGGTTGGAGCTTCGTCCTGCCAGCTGTCAGTCAACAGCCGCTCGCCTGAACCATCGGGACGCATCGTGCCAACGCGGAAGTCGCCAGCAATGCGGGTATAGGCAATGAGGTCAGCGCGCGGGCTCCACTCGGGGGTCGCGTAACGCCCCGAACCAAAGCTTATCCGCCGTTGGTTGGACCCATCTGCGTTCATCACATAGATCTGCTGGCTACCCGACCGGTCGCTTTCGAAAACGACTTGCCGGCCATCGGGTGAGAAGCTTCCGCCAACGTCAATGCTGGGTGATGTGGTCAGCTTGACGGGCGTGCCGCTACCGCTTGCCGAAATCTTGTAGATGTCAGTGTTACCGGCAACCGCCATGGAATATAAAATGGTCTGCCCGTCGGGGGACCAGCGCGGGGCAAAGGTCGGGTTGCGCGATTGCGTAATCAACCGCTGACGCCCGGCGTCGATGTCATAGACGTAAATGCGCGGATTGCCGTCGACATAGGACAGATATAGGATCGATTTATAGTTTGGCGAGAAACGCGGCGTGAGCGCGGTCGACTGGCCATTGGTAATGAAGCGGTGGTTTGCGCCATCCGAGTCCATAATCGCCAGCCGCTTGACGCGTTTGCCCTTGGGGCCAGTCTCGGCAATGTAAGCAATGCGGCTGTCAAAGAAGGGCAGCTCACCCGTCAGCTTCGAATAGATCGCATCGGCGCACTTATGCGCGGCCCGCCGCCATTCGCGCGGGGGCACGTTGAACCCAAGCCGCGTCGTTTCATTGCCGAAGCCGACGTCATACAAATAGCAACCAACCGTCAGATTGCCGTCGCCGCCAACACGGACGAAGCCCTGAACGAGTTGTTCGACGGTGCGGCCCTTCCAATAATCAAATTGCGGCGCAGTGACTTCTGGCAGCGTGATGGCACGCAAGCCATTGGGGCCTTGCGTTTCAAACACACCCGAAGCGCGCAAGTCGGACGAGATGACCTCAGCGATTTGACGGCCAAGCGCTGCACTGTTCCCGGCCGGCGTATCGGCAGGGGCAGGGGCGACCAAAGCGGGCACCGCAATGGAACGCGTCTTGGATGTGTCGAATTCGACCAGCTCAGGCTCATCTGTGGCAGGGACCGGTGGGGGCGTTTGCGCCATCACGCTTTGACCGCCGACAATCAGAAGCAAGAGAGAAGCGAGCTTCCGGTAAAATGAGAAGGAGGTCATATGGTTCATTCCTTTATCCCGTGGCGCGCAAACGAAGCGCATGGGTTTTCCAGACGTCATGATATTCGGGGTCAAGCCCGTCATAGGGGGATGCAGCGCGCACGGCCTGCAAGATGCAATCTTTTAACGGTCCAGACTGCGGTTGGTTGCTATCGGTCACGCCGATCTGCTTGTCAAAACGCACCGACGTAAGCTTGCCCGATGG
>JAIXOE010000027.1 GCA_027486895.1 Sphingomonadales bacterium | reverse complement strand
TCATCAGGCACCTTCACAAAGAACTTCTCGTTATGAAGCTCTTTGGTCACCCGCATATGCGTTGAAATATATTTGACCACTGGGTTGTTGGCGACGTCCATTTCCTGATCGCCAGAAAACAGCATCTTGATGCCGGTTCCAATGAGGAAGGCCGCGAAGATATATAGCGTCCAATAATATTCCTGTACGATAGCGGCGCCAGCGGCGATCATCAGTCCGCGTAAGACGATCACGGCGATGATGCCCCACAATAATGCCCGATACTGGTACTTCCGTGGAATTGCGAAGAAGGTGAAAATCAGGCTGATGACAAAGACATTATCAATCGACAGCGCCTTCTCGATGAAAAAGCCGGTGTAATATTTCATGCCCATGTCTGCCCCCTTTTGGAACCAGACCCACAGGCCAAACAGCATCGCAATACTGATATAAAAAGCGGAAAGCTTAAGGCTTTCGGCAATGCCCATTTCCTTGTCTTCCTTGTGCAAAATGCCAAGGTCAAACGCAGTGAGCGCGATCACGATACCTATAAAGGCCATCCAGAACCAGACCGGTGTACCCAGCCAGTCCATCATCAAAAATTCCATGAAATAATTCCCTGTATTGTACGCGCCGACGCCGTGCAGATTAAAAACTTACGGCGTCGGCTTTGAAAGATTAAACCTTATTAAGGCGCAGTCGGCGACCAAATGGAGCTTGCGCGTGGCGCGCCAACCGATCCTTGATCGAGAGCTTTAACCGTTTCAGTTTCTGGATTCGAAACACATCTGGCCAACGCCGAGAAATTTCGGCGCGCAGTTCGCGATCAATCTTTTGGTGATATTGCATCAAACGAAATGACGAAAAAGTCATGATTACATCCTCTTGAACGTTGTTTAAGTTCAATCGGATGTTCCGGGCAAAGCCTAGCGTATTTCGGGGGTTTGAAGACCGCCTGACCAATGCACCGGAAACATCCGATGCGGCCGACATCACGTTCCTTCCGAAGAAGCGAAGCGCCAGAGGGGCCCGGTCCGCTTGAGCCTTCTGGAGTAAATCAGTCTGAATTGCAAGCTAGTTTTATGTGCGGCCATTCGGCTTGGCGAGTTAATCCCTCAATAGGTCGTTGATTGCGGTCTTTGCGCGCGTCTGCGCATCGACGCGTTTCACGATGACTGCACAGGAAAGATTTGGACCCGGACTGCCATCGGGTAGCGCTTTTCCAGGTAGCGAACCCGGTACAACAACCGAATAAGCGGGCACGCGGCCAACGAAGACTTCGCCTGTTGTCCGGTCAATGATCTTGCTGGTGGAGCTGATGAAAACGCCCATTGAGAGAACTGCGCCTTCTTCGACGACAACGCCTTCGACAACCTCGGACCGTGCGCCAATGAAGCAGTTGTCTCCAATGATGACTGGCCCAGCCTGAAGCGGTTCAAGAACGCCTCCGATACCGACTCCGCCCGACAGATGGACATTTTTGCCGATTTGCGCGCAGCTTCCGACAGTCGCCCATGTGTCGACCATAGTGCCCTCATCAACGCGTGCACCGATGTTTACGAAGCTTGGCATCAACACAACGTTCTTGCCGATAAAGCTACCGCGCCGCGCAACGGCGCCGGGCACAACGCGAAAACCTGCATCGCGAAAGCGGTTTTCGCCCCAGCCTGCAAATTTGGAAGGAACCTTGTCATAGGCAGGGGCACCAGCGGAACCGCCGTCAACCACGACATTGTCATTCAACCGGAACGATAACAGCACAGCCTTTTTCAGCCACTGGTTGACGTGCCAAGCACCGTCCAGCTTTTCCGCAACCCGCAACGACCCGTCATCAAGGCCAGCTAACGCTGTCTCCACCGCATCGCGTACTTCGCCTTGTGTGGCGCTGTTGATCCCGTCACGGGCGTCCCATGCGGCGTCAATGATGGCGGTAAGTGCTTCAGTCATGCGGCTCTTTCAAAGCTGTGAATTTCCGATAGCCATTGGGTCACATCGGTAATCTCGTGGTCGATATGGTCTTCATGGGCGGTGCTATCAGCTTCGCCTGCATGTTTCACCCAAATTGTGCGCATGCCCAACGCTTTGGCCGGAACCAGATTATGGGCAGAATCTTCCACAAAAAGTGCCCGCTTGGGGTCGATCATTAATTCGCTGCATAAGGCATCGTAACTGCCGGGTGAAGGCTTTGGCATATGCTGCATCCGGTGGATGTCGAAAACATCCTCGAATACATCGTCCAGACCACGCGCGGTCAACACACGTCCGGCATAGGGCGCGTCGGCGTTGGTGAAGATAATCTTTCGGCCCGGAAGAGCATTAATATAATCCCGTAAATCGGCAGCAGGCTGCAGCAGGCTCATGTCCACGTCATGTACAAAATCCAGATAGCCGTGCGGGTCAACCTGATGTTCAGTCATCAGTCCGCCCAACGTCGTGCCATATTTCTTCCAGTAGCGGTGCCGGATTTCATGGGCCTCTTCCGAACCTATGCTGAAATAGCGCTCGACATATAAAGCGATGCGGTCCCGGACTTGAGCCATGATATTCGCCTCCGGACCATATAAGGTGAGGTCGAGATCAAAGATCCATGTATCAATATCTGAAAAGAGCGTTTGCATGGGCTGCGCGTAACAATCTACGCGCTATATCTCAACGGCCATATTAAGATTGGCGAAAGCGTTGCGTATTTATATGGACTATCTGCGCATAGAAGGTTGGCAATGTCATGAGTTCACCTCTGTTCGATCGTAAGCTGGTAATTGGTGGATCGATTGTATTTGCATTGTCGCTCTCTGCCTGCGGTGGTGGCGGTGGAGGCGTGAACTCGACGCCACCTGCACCGCCCGCGCCCCCTCCAGTTGTGGCGCCGCCCCCACCACCCCCGCCTCCTCCTCCACCTCCCCCACCGCCGCCCACGACAAATTTTGCGACAGCGGAATTTAATCGGTCGGATGGTCCGGGCTTTCATAATGCGATAACGGCCTATCGTGCCGGCGCATCGGGACTTGGTGTGACCGTAGGCGTGATCGATTCGGGCATTGATCCCAACAGCCACGAATTCACCGGGCGTATTCATGCGCAGTCGGGTGACGTTACGGGTGCCGGTCGGCCGTTGGGTGACGATGATGGTCACGGGACTGAAGTCACGCGCGTTCTTGCTGCTGCCAAAGACGACCGCGACGTTCACGGCATTGCATTTAACGCAACGATTTTGGCACTGCGCGCGGACCAAGCCGGAAGCTGCACCACCGCTGCGCCCGGGGAGGATGAAGCCCAGTGCTCGTTTTTTGATTCGGCCATTGCGGCGGGCGTTAACCGCGCGATCGACAACGGAGCCCGCGTGATAAATATCTCTCTGGGCGGCGCAGGTGGTGCAAGTGCTACACTTCGTGCGGCGATCAACCGCGCGACGCAGGCAGGAATCGTCATTGTCGCTTCGGCTGGTAACGAAGGTAATGACGCAGCGCCTGCGTTTGACCCAAACAACCCAAGCCCATTTGCGCAAGCATTATTGGCCAATGGCAATGGCCTCGTCATAATTGCCGCATCTGTCGATGATCAGGGTGTGATCTCGAACTTCAGCAATAAGGCAGGTGTTTCACAAGCGTCGGTCTTGTCGGCATTGGGGCAGGGCATTTGCTGCGAATATCGGGACGACACGATCTACCGGTTCGACCAGAATGGCCAGACGTTCATCCGCGTTTTTAACGGCACATCCTTTTCAGCGCCGCAGATCGCCGGTGCCGCAGCATTGCTCGCGCAGGCTTTCCCGAACCTGACCGGTTCCCAAATCGTCAATCTGTTGCTGACGTCCGCGCGCGACGCTGGCGACCCCGGAACCGATGCGATCTACGGCCGGGGCATATTGGATGTTGCGCGTGCCTTTGCGCCCGCAGGAATGACCTCGCTGGCTGGTACAACAACTGTGGTCCCGCTTTCGGGCGATGGCGGAACAACATCTGGCCCCATGGGGGATGTTGCGATGTCCAATCGTCCCATCAATGCCGTAATCCTCGATAGTTATGGCCGTGCATATGACATTGACCTCGCGCACGGGCTTAATGCCACGGCGCCCCGACTGCGCTTGACGCCTGCGCTCATCAACCAAGGACGGTCGGTCAGTGCTGTTAACGGCACGACCCAGATTGCATTTTCGATAAGCGACAGCGGCGTTGGCGCGGCAAGCGTCCTGCCTCTCGCTCTGTCCGACGGGCAAGCGCAACAAGCGCGGTTATTGGCCGGTCGGGTCAGCGCAGCAATCACCAAAGATACACGGTTCAGCCTCGGGATCAGGCAGGCCGCTGCCAATCAGGTCGCGGCTTTGCAAGACATGAAAAGCAGCGCATTTTTGACCGCTGGAGAGGCGCGGATGGAAGGCGGCTTTGAACGCCAGCCAAGCAATTCCTTTGCGCTGCGTCAGAAAATCGGCGCTTTTGGACTGACTGGTAGCGTCGAACGCGGCGACGCCAGTCTCTACGAAGGGGCGGGCGACGAATATCTACGCCGGGGGACACGCCGATATCCATATGCAACGATAGGTCTGTCGCTGGATCGGCAGGTCGGGCCCGCTCGAGTGGCGCTTGGTGCAAATTGGATGCGTGAAGATGAAACGATCCTTGGTGCCCGTTTTGCGAACTTTATCGGCCGTGGCGGCGCGCGCAGCCTGTTTATGGACGGCAATATCGAAGCAGCCGTGGGACAGGGTTGGGCGGTTGGCACCAGTTGGCGGCAAGGATGGACCTATGCCAACGCGGGTTCCAGTTTGACCGGACAAAGCTTGCTGAAAAGCAACGCGTTCTCTTTTGATATTACGCGCGCCAACGCAATTGCACATGGCGATCGTTTGGCGTTTCGGATCGCGCAGCCGCTGCGTGTCACCAGCGGTGGCCTCGCGCTTAACGTGCCTGTTGCTTATGATTATACCACGTTGATGCCGACCTTCGGTATCCGGCGTTTCAGCCTTGCGCCACAAGGCCGCGAAATCGCGAGCGAAGTTGCGTGGATATTGCCAATCAGCGGCGGCTATTTCTCGTCAAACCTGTTTTGGCGACAGGAGCCCGGCCATTTCGAAACAGCGCCGGATGATATTGGCGTGGCGTTCCGGCTTCAATTCGGCTTTTAAACAGTAAAGCTTTCGCCGCAGCCGCAGCTGCCGGTAGCATTAGGGTTGGTAAAGACAAAACCAGCGGCGAATTCATCTTCGACCCAGTCCATGATCGAGCCGACCAGATAGAGCACCGAGCCGCCGTCGATGTACAGCACGCCGCCCGGTGTTTCGATTTTCTCATCGAACGCGATGGCTTCGGAAACATAGTCGACCGAGTAAGCCAGTCCCGAACAGCCCCGACGCGGCGTTGATAGCTTTACGCCAATCGCGCCTTCAGGTGCCTTGGACATGAGTTCGGCAATCCGCGCTTCCGACGCGGGCGTCAGGATGACTGCAGCAGGGCGAACGCGGGTCTTTACATCGGTCATAACATTCCAAGCTCCAGACGGGCTTCATCGGTCATATTGGCGGGGCTCCACGCCGGTTCCCAAACCAGCACAACCTCGGCATCGCCAATCCCGGGTACCGCACCAACGCGCAGTTCGACTTCGCCGGGCATCGATTCTGCCACAGGACAATTTGGCGTGGTGAGCGTCATCGAAACGAGGGCATGCCCATCATTGATCTCGACATTATAAATAAGGCCGAGGTCGTAAATGTTCACCGGAATTTCGGGGTCGTAGATTTCCTTGAGCGCTGCGATGACCGCTTCGTACAAATCACCATCAGGCTCGCTCGGTGACGGCGCTGCGGGTTTTTGCGCAAGAAAGCCCTCAAGATAGTCCTTTTTGCGGGCCAGTGTTTCGCTCGGTGTTTCGGCTGGGCTCTCGACGCGCGCGCGGGGCGGCTTTTCGACGCTATCAACTTCTTCTATCCGGATGTTCTCGTTCATCCAAAAATCCTTTTCACCCGTTCGAGTCCGCGCACCAGTGCTGCGACATCATTTTCATCATTATAAATACCAAAGCTCGCTCGCGCGGTGGCGGGGACACCTAGATGGTCCATTAGCGGTTGTGCGCAGTGATGGCCCGCGCGAATGGCGACGTTTTCTTCATCCAATATCGTGCCGATGTCATGCGGATGGATGCCCTCCATACTGAACGACACGATCCCAGCGGACTTTTCCGGACCATATAATGTGACCGAATTGATCTCACGCAAGGCATTGCGCGTCTGCGCGGCAAGCGCGCTTTCATGTTCAAATATCGCCTCGGGTCCGAAACTGTCGATAAAGTCGATTGCGGCATGCAGCCCGATCACCTCAATGATCATTGGCGTACCCGCTTCAAAGCGCGATGGCGCCGGGGCGTAAGTCGTTTTTTCAAAGGTCACACGATCAATCATCGCGCCGCCGCCCTGCCAAGGCGGCATAGCGTCAAGCGTTTCGGCCGACGCCCACAACACGCCAACGCCCGTTGGGCCGTATAATTTGTGGCCGGACATCACGTAAAAGTCGCAGCCAAGCTCGGCTATGTTGAGGCGCATGCGCGGCGCAGCCTGACAGCCATCGAGCAGCAGTTTGGCTCCAACGGTGTGCGCAGCCTTAGCCGCACGCTTTGCGCCAAGGACCGATCCCAGCACATTGGAGACATGCGCGAGAGCGACAAGCTTATGCTGCTCGGTAAGGTTTGCTTCCAGCCAGTCGAGATCGATTAGGCCATCGTCAGTCAACGGACACACATCGATATGCGCGCCGACCTTTTCGCACAGCATCTGCCACGGCACGATATTGCTGTGGTGCTCCAACTGGCTGAGCATGATGCGGTCGCCAGCTTTGAGATTCGCTGGGCCCCAGCTTTGCGCGACGAGGTTGATGCCCTCGGTCGCACCGCGCACAAACACGATTTCGTTCGGAGAGGCTGCGCCAATAAAACGCGCCACGCGTTCGCGCGCTGCTTCAAACGCGACGGTCATATTCGCCGATCGGGCATAGACGCCGCGGTGGACGGTTGCATAATCCTCGCCGCCCGCGCGCATCATCGCGTCGAGCACGACCTGCGGTTTTTGTGCGGTCGCGGCGGTGTCGAGATAATGCCAGTTGTTGGCAAGGCCGGGGAATTGGTCACGGATGGGTGAAGCGGACATCAGCATAGCAATACACCGTCATGCTGAACTTGTTTCAGCATCCATCGTGCAACTGAGACCGAAGCTCTGCGAGGCGAAATAGACCCTGAAACAAGTTCAGGGTGACGACGATTTAGAGGGAACCGAGCGCTCACACCAACTCTCCCAGTTTTTTTAACGCAGTCTCGGTCAGCATCTCCTCATCGGCAGCGTCTTCAAACACGCCGGCGACAAAGGCCTGTAACATCAGCTTCTTTGCCTCTGCAGGCGCAATGCCGCGTGCTTGCAGATAGAATAAACCCATTGGGTCCAGCTCGCCAATCGCGCAGCCATGTGCGCATTTGACGTCGTCGGCGTAGATTTCGAGTTCGGGCTTGGCATTGGCGGTCGCACTGCGATCAAGCAGCATCGCTTTTACTGATTGCACGCTATCGGTCTGCTGCGCATCGCGCGCCACGGCCACTTTGCCCAAATAGGTGCCGGTCGCCGTGCCTGCCAGAACGGAACGCACGATCTGCGATGACGTTGCGCCGGGTTCGGCATGGGTGACAGTGGTAACGACCTCAAGTGTTTGTGATCCGCCACCGATTTGCACCGCGCCAAGCTTAAAATCCGCACCCTGGTGCAGCGTGACGTTGAGCTCCACCCGCCCATATTCACCGCCGGTATTCAGCACGTGAATTGCGGCAGTGGCGCCTTTGCCGATGGCGATATCCAACTGGTGGATAGTTCCGCTGTCTTGAACGATCGTGCGCGCGAAGTTGCCGCTTGCAGGCACAATGATGCTTTCGGGCGCTGGCAATGGCCACGCCGCCGCCACTGCGACGATGTCGCTATAGCGCCATGCTTCATCGCGGCGTGTGGGCGCGGCTGGGCTCAAGCCGCCAATTCCTTATATCCGTCACGCTCTAATTCGAGCGCAAGCTCTGCACCGCCTGTCCGCGTGATGCGGCCACCGTCGAGGACGTGCACAAAGTCAGGTTTCACATAATCGAGTAGCCGCTGATAATGCGTAATCAGCAGCACGGCCTTGTCGGGCTTGCGCATGATGCGGTTGATGCCATCACCGACTGTGCGCAGCGCGTCGATATCGAGGCCGCTGTCAGTCTCGTCGAGGATCGCAAGCGCGGGGTCGATGATGCCCATTTGCACCATCTCATTGCGCTTCTTCTCGCCGCCCGAAAAGCCGACATTCACCGGGCGCTTGAGCATATCCATATCCATGCCAAGCGCACCTGCTTGTTCGCGCGCAACCTTCAGGAATTCACCGCCCGAAAGCGGAGCCTCACCGCGATATTTGCGCTGTGCATTCAATGCCTCGCGCAGGAACTGCACGTTCGAAACGCCGGGGATTTCGACTGGATACTGGAAGCCGAGAAACAAGCCAGCGGCAGCGCGCTCATGCGGTTCGAGCGCGAGGAGGTCCTGCCCGTTGAAGGTCACCGAACCCTCAGTCACTTCATAACCGGGCCGCCCCGAAAGCACATAACCCAGCGTCGATTTGCCAGCGCCATTTGGCCCCATGATCGCATGGATTTCGCCCGCATTTAGCGAGAGCGTGAGGCCCTTAAGAATTGGCTTGTCGCCAACATTGGCGTGGAGGTTAGTTATTTGGAGCATATGACGTCTGTTTTTCCGTTAAATCGTTTTGCGTTGGAGAGGCAGCAATGCATCACCCCACGCTTCCCTCAAGGCTAATGCCCAGCAACTTCTGCGCCTCAACCGCAAATTCCATCGGCAGTTGCTGGAGCACTTCCTTGGCAAAGCCGTTTACGATCAGCGCCACCGCTTCCTCGGCATTCAGGCCGCGGGCCATCGCGTAGAACATCTGGTCGTCCGAAATCTTGCTCGTCGTCGCCTCATGCTCGATCTGCGCGCTTGGGTTGCGGACTTCGATATAGGGCACGGTGTGTGCGCCGCTGAGCGAACCAAGCAGCAGCGAATCACACTGGGTGAAGTTACGCACGCCCTCGGCATTGGGCGCAACGCGCACCAGCCCGCGATAGGTGTTGTTGCTATGCCCGGCGCTGATGCCCTTCGACACGATGGTCGAGCGCGACCCCTTGCCATTGTGGATCATCTTGGTGCCGGTGTCGGCCTGCTGGTAATTGTTGGTGACCGCGACCGAGTAAAACTCGCCGACGCTGTTTTCGCCGTTCAATACGCAGCTTGGATATTTCCACGTCACTGCGCTGCCGGTTTCCACCTGAGTCCACGAAACCTTGCTGTTCCGCCCCTGACACAAAGCGCGCTTGGTCACGAAATTGTAGATGCCGCCCTTGCCCTCGGCGTCACCGGGATACCAGTTTTGGACGGTCGAATATTTGATCTCGGCATCGTCCAAAGCGACCAGTTCGACCACAGCGGCATGAAGCTGATTCTCGTCGCGCATCGGCGCAGTGCAGCCTTCTAGGTAGCTGACATAGCTGCCCTTGTCGGCGACGATTAATGTCCGTTCGAACTGACCCGTATTTTCCGCGTTGATGCGGAAATAGGTGGACAGCTCCATCGGGCAGCGCACGCCTTCGGGGATGTACACAAACGTCCCGTCGGAAAAGACCGCGCAGTTCAATGTCGCGAAATAATTGTCGTGCATCGGCACAATCTTGCCGAGATATTTGCGGACGAGGTCGGGATACTCCTTAATCGCTTCCGAAATGCTGCGGAAGATGACGCCAGCGCGTTCGAGTTCCGCGCGGAAAGTCGTCGCGACCGAGACGCTGTCAAACACGGCATCAACCGCGACGCGGCGTTGGGGCAAGCCGCCAACTTCGCCGCCTTCGACACCCGCGAGCAATTTCTGTTCGGCAATCGGAATGCCAAGCTTTTCGTACACGCGCAGGATTTCAGGGTCGACTTCGTCGAGCGAGCTCAGCTTCGGTTTTGCCTTAGGCGCGGCATAATAATATGCGTCTTGATAATCGATGGGCGGGACATTGAGCTTTGCCCAATCCGGCGCTTCCATCGTTTTCCACATGGCAAAGGCCTTCAGCCGCCATTCGAGCATCCACTCGGGCTCGTTCTTCTTCGCCGAAATGAAGCGGACGGTATCTTCGTTCAGTCCCTTGGGCGCGAAGTCGGTTTCAATGTCTGAAGACCAGCCATGCTCGTAATCCGCAACCTTTTCGGCGGCATCCCATGCGGCCTTATCTTTAATCTCAATATCGTTGGTCATCGCGCCAATCCTGCTAAATTGATTTGCGCAAGTGCGCCGCGCACAGCACCATTTACGACTGGCCAATGCGACTGGACGTTGCAGCTGCCCTCTTTGGCGCAATGCTGGCCCAGTGCGTGTTTATGTGTATCGCAGCATGCGGTCATGGCGATTGGGCCTTCGACGGCTTCGATAATATCCGCGAGGTTTATTGCAGCAGCAGGACGCGCAAGCGTAATGCCACCACCCGTTCCGCGCGCCGAACGTAATAGCCCTGCCTTTGTCAGCATGCTCACAAGCTTTTGGGTCGTGGGCAGCGCAAGGCCAGTCTCGGTCGCAAGGTCCGTCGCGGACACGCGCGCAGAACCGCAATGGCGCGAAGCCGCGCTCATAACCACCACTGCATAATCCGCCATATTCGACAAACGCATATCGCTTACCCTAATCAGATAAATTTACTCCGATTAGTTGCAAATGGTCCTTTTGTCTGAGGAAATCAACCCAGAAAGGATTCAATATCGCGGTAGTTTTCCTTGCTCAGCCACAAGCGCATCACTTTTGCATTGTTGCTGTCCAATGCGCCCGGCGTGCGCCCCGCGAATTGGCGGATCTCACGGATCATGTGCGGCTGATCGTAAAAGCTGGATTCGACTTGGGAACGCATTTGCGCCGATGCGTGTGGATCCACCATAATCGTGGCCGCTCGCAACGCCCGATATTTGCGCATCAAAGGCTTTGGCGCGCACCCGAAATATTTCCTAATCAACCGCGCGGCCGTGCTGCGCGACATGTCGAGTTTGGTATAAAGCTGGTCGACATCCGGATCAAAATCGCTTGAGATCCAACCAATGACTGTCTGGATCATTTGAACGTGGGAATACGGGATTGGCCGCAGGCGCGCGAGCAAGAAGCGCGTGACTTCATCCACGATCTGCGAAAGCCGCATCGTGCCGTCCGCGTAGCCAGCCGTAATCGTCTGGGCCAAGGTATCGATTTCCGGGCCGAACAGTTCAGAGGCCGGCACCGCCCGATCCGCGAACTGGTTGGCCGGCCGGCCAGTAAGTGCAACAAATCCAAGCGGCGAAAGCGCAAATCCGACTTCATGAAACGGGCCGTCGAAGGTAAACTCTGCTGCAGCAAGGCCAGGCCCGACAAGCGTTGTGCACGTGACTGGATCGGAATGCCCGCCCTGAAACTGCAGATTGGCGCTGCCCTTAAGTAAGAATATCAGTTGGCCCAATGCCGCCGGCAGATGGTCGGTAAGACGCTTTTCCTCACACCGGAAAAAATAGACATGTGTGACAAAGGGCGCCAGCGCAGCAGGGGGAACAAATTGGGTAACTTTCATGCTATCGGCTGATAGCTCAGCGTCGTTCTCCAGAACGTGGTTTAAAACACTTTGCCCACTTATGTGGCTGTCATGCATTGCCCTTGTTGCCCCATTCGATTTGAACTTAATACCAACTGCGCTTCTTTTTATTAACCATATTAGGCAAGCGATTAGACAGCGCAAGCGTTGGTTCAATCGGACGTCGGTCCAATGGCGTAAATACCTGACGCACCCGAAGATCCGGGCAGTTCTCCAAGCGGTTCAAGCCTGATGTCCGGATCCTGTGCCTTAATCATCATCGCTGCTGAAGCCGTTGCGACGGCACTGCCGTTTGATGCGGATTGGACGAGCCGGGTTAGGTTGTCGGCGATACCCTGCGGGGCGCTGTCGTCATCAGATACCGTAACGTCGAAGGCAATGCGGGCATCAGGGGCGGCGGACAGCAAAGCCTTCATCGACGGAATAGCATCGGCAGCTTGGGCGCTGCGGCTGATATAACAATCTCCAACGCGCTCCCATTGCACAGCATCGCTGACCACTCGCGAGTCCGTCGCAATGGAAAAATGGCAACTGCCGGGCGGTATGCCATCACCCGCGGCTGTCTTGGCGCTTCGGGCTACGACTAAAGCGGGCGTGGATGGGGATACGCGCGACAGGCTGCCGTCGGATACCTCAAATGGCATATATGTACTTTCGAGGCGCTGCGCATTATCAATGGCGCGTCCCTTTGCGACTTGGGCCGCAACTATGATGGCGGCATGTGACAGTTGCTTGCCGGAATCGATGGTCTCCACCGAAGATGCCTGCTCCCACAGACTGTCAAACCGGTCGAGCCATGCATCGCCATAAGGGGCAACAGACTGGGCCTTGAACACGGACGGGATTGTCGGAATCACGATGTGCAGTTCGCCCCCTGCGTTCAATATGGCCTCGGCAATCATGATGTCCGCACCGGCAGCCAATGCGCCATAGGCAAAGCCCGCACCGATTTTGCTTAAGCTATTGGCGATGCTGTCCGCGGCAAGATGGTCATCGGGCGCGAGGCCCATCAAGCCTGAAAAATATATGCTTTTGGGCGGTGCGAATGTGGCGAGCCAGTTATCATTTTCGCCGCGACGACGCAGGATGTTGCGCAATTGCCGAAGCGTCGTGGCATGGTCTTCCCAAGCATTCGGCGCGTGCCGCAAGCCATCGCCGAGCATCGTTTCTGCTTTGTCGCGATCGCCCAAAAGCAAATGCGCCTCTGCCTTTGTGGCATCGTGCCAATAGGCGGTTTCGCCGCGGCCCACACCTGTTTCAAGTAACGCAAGGACCTGGCTTGCCAGCAACGCCATGTGGTCACTTTGACCAGCAAAGAAGGACATGGTTGCTGCGTTGATGAGCGGATAGCTGTCCGGTTTCAACGCGGCGGAGTCCGCATATGCCTTAGCCGATTGCAGAAACAGCCGTGCTGCGGCATCGCCCTTTGTCTTTCGGGCCAAATCCTTCAGCAAACGGCCTTTCAGGTTTAGGATCGTTGGGTCATCGTCGGCAGTCTGCAAGCCCGCCGCAAGAAATGCGTCCCACGCCTTCTGGGCTGCACCAGCGCGGGCCAGTTTCAGGATTGGGAAGCTATCCTCGCGCATCGGGTTAGGGCTGGCCGCCCATGTTGCCGGTATCCGGATCGATAATTATTGGCACCCAATTCAACTTTGCAGTGCGCTTCGATGTCGCCATTTCCAAGTGGATATTCATCGCATAAATATAGTGCGTTGCCGGGTCTTTCTCCACGACACCCGTAATTGCGTTACCGTTTTCGTCGGTATTCCAAAAGTCGACGAGATATGCCCGTTTGCCGACCGTGCCTCCGCCGGGTGCAACGGCTATAGCGCGGCGATTAAAAAACGCGTGATTTGGCCGAACACGCGTTTTGGGATCATTCCCGCTGATGGGGGTAAAGCGGATGATATCGCTGTCTTTTGAGGAGAAGCGAACGGTGTCATCCTTGTTATCGAGATAAATGATGACGGCGTGCTGGCTCGCAAAACTGAAATCTTCGAAATTCTCTTTGAACTTCTTGGCGCCGTTTCCGGCATAGCCCGTCTTGCTCATGGCATTTAGAAGCGGTTCTGCTGCGCTCACGATATCCGTGTCAGTCGGTTGCGGCTTGGCTATGGCAACATGCGCCTGTTTGACGGTCAGCGTACCATTGGGTTCAAACCGGATGTACACAGCGCAGACATATTCCGGTCTAAAGCTTGTGACATTGCCGTCCGTTTCAGGCTCTGAATCGGTGGCGGGTTGCCCGAACGCGTGCCCGGGTCCGAACATTCTTACATATTCCGTCTGTCCGGTATTCGGGTTTTGCACGTTGGCCAATGGTGCGTTCGCTCCCACAGCTGCTCTCATGAGGTGGTCAGGGATCATGTCTTATCCTTCCGTTCCAATATATGCTGCCCAGATTTTATCAGCGGTCTGTTTGAAAGTTGGCCCAAGCGGTTCCATCTTCTGCCGAATACTGCGGGCCTCGGCCATGCTGGCTATATTGTCCCGCCCTTGAAATTTTTGTGACCGCGCCAAGAGAGTCCATAGCTTCAGTTCGGTCTCCATCACGGGCAGATTGCCCTGTCCAGCAGCGAGCACTGGCCTGTTATCAGCGATGGATTTTTGGAGGAGCTGTTCTGCGGCGCGATATTGTTTCAGGGCGATATGCGCATCTGCCATCCCAATTTGCGCCCAACTGTTGCGCAAGGCATATTCCACGTTTCGCGGGTCTGCCTTGACCAGTTCCTGCATGAGCTTTGCTTCTGTTTTCCGCAGCCCCAGAACATCGTTAAATGCACCAAGGCGTCTTTTGACGTTCGCCGCCCAGCCATAGCGATTGGCAAGGTCTTGCTTTATTTTCCGGTTGCTTGGCTCAAGCGCTAACGCCTTTTGCTCATGGTCTATCGCGGCAACACAATGTCGCAGCGCAATGGCCAAGTCACCACCATCGCGCGAATGGAAATCACACAGATTGCCTTCGGAATAACCCAGCTCCATTTGGCTTCGAACGGTGTTGGGTTCGACTTCAGCTAATCGTCCGGCCAACGTGCGATACGCGTTCCAGTGCTGCAATGCGGTTGGTCGATCCCCGCGCAGCAATGCACTTTGGCCAACGTAAAATTCGCTTTGGGCGTGTCCGAAAATGCTGTCCGGTGATTTTGGCGTCAGCGCCAGCAATGCGGCGGTGGTCCGGTGCGCCTCCAAATATTTGCGCTCGGCCAATTCTGGACGCCCCGCGAACGTATCGTCCTCGCCCATCGCCAATATCACGCGCGCCCGGCGTTCAAGGCTTTCGGGAGGAAGCGATGCCAAATCGCCCTGTGCGCGGTAATGTTCAAGTGCCTCGGCATTGACCACCGTCATCGCGTCGGGCCTGCCAACCCCGCGCAGCGTCTCGCGCAAATCCGTCAGCATGAATTCGACCAGCCCTTCTGCTGCAGCGCGCTGACGCGCCGCTTCGTTTCGGGCTTGAAGGGCGAATAATGTCATTGCGCCCATGATTATCACTGCTGCCACCGCAATCGCCGTGATGGTCGTCACGCGACGGAGCTTTCTCTGGGCATCACGCTGGATCAACGCATCAAGTGGAACCGCTGCCACACCAGCTACAATCTTCAGAAAGCCGAGCTGCGGGCCGTCTGCCTCAGGGCGAAAATCTGCAGCCAATGGTTCATTGCCATCGACCAACAATGCCGCGGGAAATGCCTCTGCAGGATTTCCGGCAAGGATTGCGGGCAGGACAGGCTTGGTAGGATGAAGTTCACGGAACAGCGCGATTTCGGCGGCGACCCAGCGGGATTTTGCCGCAGCGGGCGAGCATAAAACGATGAGGCAATCTGCGCGCGAAATCGCGTCTCTGATGGCTGCGGACAGGCTGGTTCCTGCTGCAAGATCTTCGCGGTCACGGAATATCGGGCCAAGCGTACGCGTGCTGTTTAAATGTCCCGCCGCTACCTGCTTGGGTAATCGGTAACGCTCAAGCTTCTGCTGCAGCTTTGCCGCCGCAGCCATATCCTCATGGCTGTAACTGATGAATGCGCTGAACCGGCCATATGTTTCGTCAGCCGTATTTTCTGCCTGATCCCGGATCCCCATCGGCCCTCCGCTGTGGCGTGATGCGGAAAGACTACACGATAACGCTTGGGGTTAAACCGTTTTATTCCTGCAGCTTGCCGGCGACGTAACTTTCCAGATTTTGGGTTTCTTCCGAGGAAAAACGCAAGCCCAGCTTGCTGCGCCGCCACAGGATATCGCTTGCCGACTGTGCCCATTCTTGGTCAATCAGATAGTCGACTTCGCATGCATAAAGTCCATGGCCAAAATAAGCGCCGAGTTCCGCGATGGTGTGGGCATCGGCTACGATCGTTCGCGTCAGCGTCCCATAGCTGCGCACCCAACGATGAATCAGTGGTGCTGGCAGAAACGGGTACATGCGCTGAAGCTGGTCCGCCAATTGATCTGCGCCGTCGGTCGGAAAATCTCCGCCGGGGAGCGGCTGCTTCAGGGTCCAGCTCTCACCAGTCAGAACGGGCATATACCCCGCAAGCTTTTTGACGGCGCTTTCTGCCAAGTGTCGATAAGTGGTGATCTTGCCGCCGAAGACAGACAAGATCGGCGCCTTTCCATCGGCATCGACGTCGACTTCGAAATGATAACCACGCGATGCGGTTTCCGGCTTGCCCGAGCCGTCATCCACCAATGGACGAACACCAGCGTAAGCGTAAATGACGTCAGCCGCAGTAATGGTTTGTTTGAAGTAAGCGCCAGCTGACTCGCAGATATAGTCGATTTCTTCGGGCGTCGCGATGATGTCGTCGAGCGAACCTTTGTGATCCGCGTCGGTTGTTCCGATCAGGGTAAAATCATCCTCATACGGAATGGCGAAGAATATCCGGCCATCGGGGTTTTGGCAGAAATAGGCCTGCGGGGTATCGAACATTTTGCGTACAACGATGTGCGACCCGCGCACAAGCCGGATGGTTTCAGCTGCGTTACGCTGACGCCCGGTCGTCCGCGCAAGCAGCTCAAGCACTGCTGGTCCTGCTGCGTTGGCAACGGCGCGCGCCATGATGGGGGGCTGCCCTGCGATCTCGATATGCCAGATGCCATCGCGCCGCTCGATGTGCGTCACTTCGGACTGCGTGCGGATTTCCGCGCCATGTTCTGCGGCGTCCATGGCGTTGAAAATGACCAATCGCGCATCATCGACCCAGCAATCGGAATATTCAAACGCAGTGGTAAATTCAGGCTTGAGCGGCTTACCGGCGGGCTCATCTGCAAGCTTTACGGTGCGGGTCGCCGGAAGCAATTTGCGTCCGCCAATATGGTCATATAAAAACAGGCCAAGGCGGACGAGCCAAGCGGGACGGATGCCCTTTTGATGCGGCAGGATAAAGCGCAGTGGCCAAATGATGTGCGGCGCAATGGCCCACAACCGCTCGCGTTCAATCAGCGATTCCCGCACCAGCGCAAATTCATAATGCTCAAGATAGCGCAGGCCGCCATGAATCAGTTTGGTCGAGGCAGAGGATGTGCCGCGCGCAAGATCGCCGCGCTCAAGCAAGATGACCTTGGCGCCCCGCCCAGCCGCATCGCGTGCGATGCCGGCGCCGTTTATACCACCACCGATTACGGCAAGGTCAAAGATATAGTCGCTCATAGAAATGCCCATGCAAAGGTGGCGGATGCAATAAATGCGGTGAATGTGGCAAGCATGACAGGCAGCATCGCCTTCCAGCCTTGCCCGAGTAACAGGTCAAGCCGTGACCGCATAGCTGTTGCCGTGACGGCGAACAAGAGCATCGCTTTGGAAGCCAGCAGGCCATATTCAGCCACCCACTTGGGTGCGTCGACAAGCGAGTTGACGGCAACCGCCGCGAAGAAGGCGAGGATGAACCATGGCAATTTCAACTTGGCGGCAAGGCTTTTCGATGGGCCGCTACCCGAGCCGATGACGAGGCCAATCAGAGCCACAGCGGGGGCTAACAAGGCCACGCGCGACAGTTTTACAATCGTAGCCGTTTCACCAGCGGATTGGGAAAAACTATAACCCCCACCCAGCGACTGCGCGACATCATGAATCGCCGCGCCCATCAGGAAGCCTGCCTGTCGATCCGTGAAGGCAAGTTGCGCAGCGATGAGTGGGTAAAAGGACATGGCAATCGCGCTTGCCAAAGCAACACCTACCAACGTCAGCGTAAACTGGTTTTGGTTCAGCCGTTCGCGGCCAATTACGGCGTAGATGGCCAATGCCGCGGACGCGCCGCAAATGGCTGTTGCACCGCCTGCGAGCCAACCGGCATAATTGCTTTGCCCGCCAAGCCGCGCACCAAGCAAGCCAGCACCCATTACCAGCGCCATGATGCACACCAATCCCAGAAAGGCTAGTGCACCCAATCCGCCGATTTGCATCACGGTCACCTGAGTCCCCAACAGGACGATGCCCCACCGCAGACAAGAGGTGCCGCAGAAATCGAGGCCCGGGTGGACCTTCTGTTCAGCTGACACGAAATTGAGTGCCAGACCAAGTAGCAGTCCTGCCAAGATAACGGGCATGCCATAATGTTCGGAAAACCATGTCGCTGCGACCGATGTGATGCCAACCACAGCAAGACCCGGGAACAACGCGCTGATCATCAACCGTTTGCGCGGTGCCGGATTATCCTCAGCAAGATAGGTCTCGCCGTACAGGTCAGCGATGTAATTCGCGTTTATGTCTTGCGGTGTCATATGGCATTCTATAGGCAGATGCATCAGAAGTTCCAGCATAAAGCAGGACTTGGGAGTGGATTCAATGGCCGAAACCCAGATCGCAAAGTCAAGCGATACCGCGCGCTTTATCCGTTACGGTCTCATCGCTCTTCTGTTTTTCGGCACGGCGCTCAATTATCTCGACCGACAGGTCCTGGCGCTCCTGAAACCGACATTGCAGCTTGAGTTCGGCTGGACCGATCGTGAGTTTGGCCATTTCGGTTCGGCATTTCAGATTGCCACCGCAGTGGCGTTGCTTGGGGTGGGTTGGTTTATTGACCGGTTCGGTGTGCGCTGGGGATATGGCTTGGCCGTTGTAATATGGAGCATGGCCGGCATGGCACACGCCTTTGCCAGTTCGGTTGGGCAGTTTGTCGCCGCGCGGGTAACACTGGCGGTAGCAGAGTCCGTAAATACGCCAGCGGCCATGAAATCTGCCGCTACATATTTGCCCATTCGCGAACGGTCTATCGGGATTGGGGTCATTAACAGCGCTGCCAATATTGGCGCTATCTTGGCCCCGCTCACAGTGCCCTGGATTGCCATCACTTATGGTTGGCGAGAGGCGTTTATTATCACCGGCGCGCTAGGGTTTGTCTGGCTGATCTTCTGGTGGCTTGGAACAAGCAAGCTTCAGCCGTTGGGCACAGCAGCGCCGACCGCCGCAAACCCCGCGGACAAGGGGCCACCTTGGCGTGAACTGTTGAAGGAACGGCGGACATGGGCGGTGGCAGGCGCAAAGCTGCTTACGGACCTCGTCTGGTGGTTTATATTGTTTTGGGCGCCAGATTTCTTTGCGCGGCAATTCGGGCTGGGGCAGGCTGAAATCGGCGCACCTACCGCTATCGTATATGCGCTGGCGGCGGTTGGTGCCTTAACCAGTGGTATATTGTTCCCGATCCTATTGGGTAAGGGAATGACGCCAAATGCAGCGCGCAAAAGCTCAATGCTCTTTTACGCTTTGCTGATTTTGCCCATTCCCTTGGCCCTCCAAGCGCCAAATGAATGGGTTGCGGCGCTTATCATCGGGCTTGCGCTTTTCGCGCATCAGGGTTTTTCGACCAATATTTTCGGCATGACGGCCGATATTATTCCCGCCCGTCAGGTCGGCAGCGTAATCGCAATTGGCGCTTTGGTCGGAAATTTGAGCGGCGCGGCCATGCTTGAGTTTGCTGGCTGGTCGCTCGATTCAGGCCTTGGCTACACGCCGATGTTCGCAATCTGTGCAAGCGCCTACTTACTGGCGTTACTGTGGATTCACATCATGCAGCCAAGGCTGATAGTGGTAAATGACGCCGACTGATTAGCCAGCCTTGGCCAAGCCTTCGGCGTCTACCATCGCTTGCAGTTCGCCAGCTTCGTACATTTCCATCATGATGTCCGAACCGCCAAGGAATTCGCCCTTGACGTAAAGCTGCGGGATTGTTGGCCAATCGCTGTAATCTTTGATGCCAGCGCGGATTTCCATATCCTGCAGGACATCGACGCTTTCATAGGCAACATTCAGATGGTCAAGAATGGCAATGGCCTTGCTGGAAAATCCGCACTGCGGAAATAATGGCGAACCTTTCATGAAAAGGACGACATCATTGCCTTTGACGATCTCATCGATCCGTTCGTTAACGCTCATTTCAATACTCCAATAATCAGGGAATGGCTGTTGTCAGCTGAAGGGCATGCAACACGCCGCCCATACGTCCGCCAAGGGCATCATATACGGCCTTGTGCTGTTTTACGCGCGGCATCCCGCGAAAGCTTTCGCTGACCACGCGCGCCGCATAATGGTTGCCATCGCCAGCCAGGTCAGTGATCTCGACAAGCGCATCGGGAAGGGCAGCCTGAATCATTTCCTCAATTTCATGCGCTTGCATTGCCATCATGCAGGCTCGATAAATTGACGGCGGGCTTCAACCATTTTTTCTTCAAGCGCAGCGCGGATCATCGCGTCATCTACATCGACTCCAGCCGACGTTAAGTCGCCCAGCAGCTTGCGGACAACATCCTCGTCGCCAGCTTCTTCAAAGTCCGCTTGCACGACCGACGTTGCATAGGCCGTGGTTTCTTCAGGGGTCAGGCCCATTTTTTCGGCAGCCCACTGACCCACAAGCTTGTTGCGGCGGGCGGTAATCTTAAACAATAAGTCCGCATCATGCGCGAACTTGTTTTCAAAGGCTTTTTCGCGATTGTCGAAAGTCGTCATAATGTCGTTCCACTTTGCTGCTGTTCAAAGATAATGCCTTCATCGTCACTCAACAAGGCTGGTCTTGTCAAATGTGTACGACCAGCTTTCCAACTGCTGCCCGATCACCCAACCGTGCGATCGCGGTTCCGGCATCTGCCAAAGCAAATGTTTCCGAAATACGTGGCTTGATCTTGCCCGCTGCATATAGGTCAAACAGCTCGGCAATGTTGGCGTGGTTCTTCTGCGGCGTACGCGCAGCAAAGGCGCCCCAGAATACGCCACAGACATCGCAGCTTTTCAGCAATGTGAGGTTCAAAGGCAATTTCGCGATGCCTGCAGGGAAACCGACGACGAGGAACTTGCCTTCCCACGCAATCGACCGGACGGCAGGTTCGCTGTAATCGCCACCCACGGTGTCATAAATGATATTGTATCCGTCGCGGCCAGCGGCCGTTTTGAACAACTCGGCGACAGCCTTGGACTGGTCCTTGTCGAACGGCTGGTGCGGGTAGACGACCACCTCGTCAGCGCCTGCTTCGCGGGCAATTTGCGCCTTGGCTTCGCTCGATACGCCAGCGACAACGCGGCCACCAAATGCCTTGGCGAGCTCGATAGCTGAAATCCCGATGCCGCCCGCGCCGCCAAGCACAAGGACATTGTCCCCGGACTTCATATGGCCGCGATCCTTCAGCGCGTGGATGGACGTGCCATAGGTCATCAACAACGCTGCGCCGTCATCAAACGACATGGCGTCTGGCATTTTGAAGCAATTGAACGCTGCGATGGCGACTTTTTCAGTCAGGCCGCCATTGCCGCACAGGCCAATGACGCGGTCGCCAATGGCAAAGCCGGTAACGCCTTCACCGATGGCTTCGACTGTGCCTGCAATTTCGCCGCCTGGCGCAAACGGACGCTCTGGCTTGAATTGATAGAGGTCGACAATCATCAGCGTGTCGGGGAAATTGATTGAACAGGCCTTTACCGCGACCACCACCTGACCGGGTCCGGCAACGGGCTCAGGCAGTTCGCCCATTACAAGCGTTTCGGGGCCGCCGCTTGCGGTCGATAATAAAGCGCGCATGTCTCTCTCCTAAACTTGGTTTGGCGCCAGCCAGGGCCGGTCCGCAGATAATTTGGCTTCATATGCCGAAATCGCGTCGCTGCTTTTCAGCGTCAGACCAATTTCGTCTACACCGTTGATCAGGCAATGTTTACGGAACGGATCAATTTCGAATTCGAACCGGTCTTGGAACGGCGTCGTAACCGTTTGCGTTTCCAGATCGATGTGAATGTCATCGGTCCGCGCAACTTCCATTAACCGGTCAATCGCAGCCTGCGGCAGAACAATGGCGAGCAAACCGTTCTTAAACGCATTGCCCGAAAATATGTCCGAGAAGCTTGGCGCAATCACTGCGGATATGCCCATATCTGCCATGGCCCATGCGGCATGTTCGCGGCTCGATCCGCAACCAAAATTGTCACCAGCGATCAATATCGGCGCACCGGCATATTCAGGGTCGTCAAACACGTTGCCCGGCACTGCGCGCAAACTTTCGAACGCACCCTTGCCCAGTCCAACGCGGCTGATGGTTTTTAGCCACACCGCCGGGATGATGACATCGGTGTCGATATTCTTCAAACCGACGGGATAGGCCCGGCCCTCGACACGGCTAATCGCTTTCATGAGTTTAGTCCGTATCCGTCTTGGGCTGATTGTGAGTCATCGGTGCAACTTCAGGCTCAGGCGACAGAGGCTCCAGCTTTCCCTTTTTCTGGGTCAGACTGCGGCGTCCTGCATACATCAACGCCGCCATTAGCGCAGCGGAACCCACTGCAGCGCCAACCTTTGCTGTGGTCGACCATTTGTCGCCACCGTCAGATTTTTTATTGGTCATAGGCCTCTTCCTTGATGCCAACTGCTTTAGCTTCGGCATTTGTTACAAGTAAAGGAAATAGCTTCACTGGCGCCGCTGCAAAAGCCAACGGCGCCGCGTTTGCGTTACCCTTAGCTGGCGAGCTCACGGACGTCCGTGAGCCTGCCAGTCACAGCAGCAGCAGCAGCCATAGCCGGGCTTACAAGGTGCGTGCGCGCGCCGGGTCCTTGGCGACCGACGAAATTTCGGTTGCTTGTGGATGCGCAGCGTTCGCCGGCCGGCACCTTGTCGGGGTTCATCCCCAAACATGCCGAGCAACCCGGTTCGCGCCATTCGAACCCAGCGCCGGTAAATATCCGGTCTAGACCCTCGTCCTCGGCCTGTTGTTTCACAAGCCCACTACCGGGCACGACAATCGCCCATTTGACGTTCGCTGCCTTTTTCCGGCCTTTTAAGATTTCAGCGGCGGCGCGCAGATCTTCGATACGACTGTTGGTACAGCTGCCAATGAAGATATTCTGCACCTCAATATCGGTCATCCGTGTGCCGGGCGTCAGCCCCATATAATCAAGCGATTTGCGTGCGGCTTCCTGCTTGGACGGATCTGCAAAGGCGGACGGTTCAGGCACGATGCCTGTAATCGGCAGCACATCTTCGGGGCTCGTACCCCATGTGACGCTGGGTGCGATATCAGCGGCATCAATCGACACGACCTTGTCATAGGTCGCACCTGCGTCGGTGGCGAGTGTGCGCCAATAGGCAACGGCTGCGTCCCAATCTGCGCCCGCCGGAGCCATCGGCCGGCCCTTTATATAGGCAAAAGTGGTATCGTCGGGCGCCACGAGGCCCGCACGCGCGCCATGTTCAATCGCCATGTTGGAAATCGTCAATCGCCCTTCGACGCTGAGTGCACGGATGACTGATCCTGTATATTCGATGACATGCCCGCTGCCGCCTGCTGCGCCAAGCACGCCCGTGATATGCAGCACGACGTCCTTGGCGGATACACCGGGAAGCAGTTCGCCCTCGACGCGTACTTCCATCGACTTTGAACGGGTCAGCTGGAGCGTCTGCGTCGCCAGAACATGCTCGACTTCAGACGTACCAATCCCGAAGGCCAAAGCACCAAGGCCACCATGACAGGCGGTGTGGCTGTCGCCGCAAACAATCGTTGTGCCGGGAAGGGAAAAGCCCTGCTCTGGACCAACAACATGGACAATACCTTGCTTGGCATCTGAGGCATTAATATAATCGATCCCGAACTCCGGAGCGTTTCGCTCGAGCGCTTCCAATTGCTGAGCGCTTTCCGGGTCGGCAATCGGGATCGGTTGTCCGTTTTGATCTAGACGCGCGGTGGTGGGCAGGTTGTGATCAGGCACTGCCAACGTCAAATCGGGCCGACGCACTCGGCGTCCGGCTGCCCGGAGGCCTTCAAAAGCCTGCGGACTGGTCACTTCGTGCACAAGGTGGCGGTCAATGAATATCAGGCAGGTGCCATCGTCGCGTTGTTCGACAACATGGGCGTTCCAGATTTTTTCGTACAGTGTTTGCGGTGTGGACATAATAAAAGTGCCATAGAACTGATTGCAGCGAAATCAAGTGAGGTGACAATCGTTGCACTTCAATCTTACGCCGTTTGCGTCTAATGGGAACAATATGAGCGTTATCAGCATCATCCTCATTGTGCTTGCAACCGTCTTCGTCATGGAATGGGTGGCGTGGTCGAGCCATAAATATATCATGCACGGCTGGGGCTGGGGCTGGCACCGCGACCATCACGAGCCGCATAATAATGCGCTCGAAAAGAATGATCTCTATGGGATTGTCGGCGCGGTCACGAGCATGTCTTTGTTTGCCATCGGTAGCCCTTTGCTGCTTGGCGAGAATGCGTGGGAGCCTGCGACTTGGATTGGCTTGGGCGTCATGTTC
This sequence comes from Sphingomonadales bacterium, assembly GCA_027486895.1. Lineage (GTDB taxonomy): Bacteria > Pseudomonadota > Alphaproteobacteria > Sphingomonadales > Sphingomonadaceae > Sphingorhabdus_B. The sequence goes on along the minus strand of JAIXOE010000027.1, from coordinate 11,843 downwards.
TACGGCATCATCTACACCGTGGTGCATGATGGCCTCGTGCATCAACGCTATTTCAAACATGTTCCGCGCAGCGGCTATGCCAAGCGGCTGGTTCAGGCGCATAAACTGCACCATGCCACCATCGGCAAGGAAGGCGGCGTCAGCTTTGGTTTCGTGTTTGCGCGCGATCCAGCAAAGTTGAAGGCGGATCTCAAAAAGCAGCGCGAGGCAGGGACTGCGATCGTGCGCGACGCCGCAATTTAAGCTTCGGGCTTTCGCCAAATCCAGCCAAGGCAGACAATCGCAACGCCAAGCGGTATTAATGACCAAGGCAATGCCAACGCGACCAATCCAATAGCTATGCTGACGCCAAAGGCGGTGGTTGCTGACCATTTCGCGCGTCTGCTCACCACGCCTTTTTCGCGCCACGCGACGAGATGGTGCCCGAAGGCGGGATGACCCATCAAGCGGGCTTCAAGCGCTGGGCTGCTGCGCGCAAAGCAAAACGCCGCCAATATCATAAAGGGTACGGTCGGCAGTAACGGCAGGATTACTCCGATTGTACCAAGTGCCAGAGCCGACAATCCACCAATCAGCCAGAACTGCCGCTTGATCAATATTGGTGGACCGCTTTGGTCACATAATAGCTGTCGAGACCCTCGGGGCCGCCTTCGCTGCCAAAGCCTGATTCCTTGACCCCGCCAAATGGCGCGTCGGGCATCGAGATCACAAAGCTGTTGAGTCCCACCATACCGGCATCAAGTGCATCGGCGACAAGGTTTGCCTGCCGCGCGTTTTCCGTGAACGCATAAGCCGCAAGGCCAAAGGGCAAACGGTTGGCCTGTTCAACGGCTTCATCAAACGTCTTGAATGGCCGCATTAATGCGACAGGGCCAAATGGTTCGTCGTCCATGACATTTGCGGACATGGGGACGTCGGCCAGCACAGTGGGCTGGAAGAAATAGCCCTGTTCGCCGCGTGTGCCGCCTGCCAAAAGCTTAGCGCCTTTGGATGTCGCATCTTCAACCAAGGCAGCAATTGCTGATGGCCGCCGCGCGTTGGCGAGCGGGCCCATGACGGTGCCCGCGTCCAATCCGTTGCCGACCTGAACTTGCTTCGTATGCGCGGCAAAGCCAGCGACAAAGCGGTCGTAGACGCCTTCCTGCACATAGAAGCGCGTCGGTGAAATGCACACCTGTCCAGCATTGCGGAACTTGGTGGTGGCTGACAAAGTGATGGCCTTTTCAAGGTCGCAATCATCGAAAATGAGTACCGGCGCATGGCCACCCAATTCCATGGTGGTGCGCTTGACGCCGTCTGCGGCCAGCTTCAGCAAATGTTTGCCTACGGGAACGGACCCGGTGAAGCTGACCTTGCGGATGATCGGCGATGCGATCAGGTGGCGGCTGACCATATCGGGTACGCCGTAAACCAGTTGCGCAACATTGCCGGGCACGCCGCCATCAATGACGCACTGCATGATGCCGCTTGTGCTCGCTGGCGTTTCTTCGGGCGGCTTGGCGATGATGGAGCAGCCTGCAGCGAGCGCCGCAGCCATTTTCTTGCACATCAAATTAACGGGGAAATTCCACGGTGAAAATGCGGCGACTGGTCCAACAGGCTGTTTCAGGACGATGGCGCGCTGCCCCGTCGGCCGGACGAGGACACGGCCATAGCTGCGCTTGGCCTCTTCCGCGAAATAATCGAACTGCGCGGCGCACGATAGAACTTCGGTCCGCGCTTCGGCGAGTGGCTTGCCCTGTTCGGTCGTCAGCAAGACCGCGATGCCCTCTGCCCGCTCGCGAATGAGATCGGCAACCTTATGCAAAATCGCGGCGCGGGCATTCACATCTACTGCGCGCCAATATGCAAATCCCTTTGCTGTCGCAGCGAGCGCCTCATCGAGGTCGGCAGCGTTAGCCAGCGGTAACTCAGCGAGCGTTTCTCCAGTGGCGGGATTGACGACGGCATGACAATCGCGGCCTTCGCCCTTGCGCCAGCTGCCATCAATGTAAAGGCCGAGATCAGTAGTATAGCTCATCGAATTTCCCGCAAATTTCTTGTCAAACGCATGTAGGCGTCACGTTGCGGGTTTGGAACCCCTAGCAAGCTTCAACAGCCAGAAAACCGGGAACCCAGCCAACAATAACGCAATCCCCCAGACCAAAGCTTCGGCCCCAGCGCCGTAGATCGTCCAGCAGGAATAGAGCGCTGCGAGGAACAATATGACTTTGAAACCAGCTCCAACGCGCAACTGTCCGGTGTTCATCAAGCGAAAGGCAGCGGCGGCGCACCCGAAATACATCACCAGAACAATGGCGGTGGTCAGCACGATGAGAAATTCAAACATCGATGACATCGACCGGCTGCTGTTCATCAGGATGACCAGCGTCAAAAGTGTGGAGGTAAACAAATGGGCATTGCGCGGCGTGCCGTTGGCGCCAGCTTTGCCCATGAATGCCGGGAACAGACCGTCGCGCGCCAAGGCGGCGGGTAGCTCGGCTTGACACATAATCCATCCGTTCAACGCCCCAAGCGCGCTGATTGCGCCAATCGCGGCGATTGCTGTTCCTGCATTGGTGCCCGCATATACATTCACAAAGTCAGCAAATGGCGCGGCCGATACGCTGGTAATGGCGACGGGCAGCATGAGGACCACGGCGGAGCAGACGAGTATATAAATGACACCAGCACCAGCCGTTCCAAAAAGCGTTGCGCGGTTGATTGTGCGTTCGGGGTCTTGCACCTTGTCGGCTGGCACGGTGGCAAGCTCAAGCCCGAGCATCGCCCATAAGGTCAATATCGTGGCGGTCGAAATGCCCGTCATGGAAATGTCTGCGGCGACAAATGGCCGGACCAGCGCGGTGCCTTGGGTCGCAAGGACATAAGCCGCAAGCCCGATCACCGCGACCAGAGGCAGCAGCTTTGCAATGGTCCAGACGACTTGAACTTGCCCCGCCAGCTTGGTTCCCCGAATATTGATGAGGGTAAATGCCCACACAATCGAGATGGTGATGGCGGACGAGATGCCATGCGTACCAACGACGGGAAATAATTGGCTTAAATAACTCACCGCAGCCGTGGCGATGGCGGCATTTCCGACCCACATCGAAATCCAATAGGCCCATGCAATCGCGAAGCCTGCGCCGTCCCCGAAGGCAGCGCGCGTATATGCATAAGGTCCGCCTGCCTTTGGCAGGGCCTTGCTTAATGCCCCAAATACTGACGCCACGCACAATGCGCCTGCTACGGTAATCAGCCAACCAATGACTGAATTCCATCCCAAGGGCCCTAGGCTCGCGGGCAACAGGAATACGCCTGACCCAATCATGCTGCCCATGACGAGAGCAAGCGCCATCCAAAAACCCATTGGACGGCCCGTTTCGGCTGTTTCTTGCGTCACGTAAATCCCCCTAATCCCGAACCTAGCTGGCACGGAAAAAGGGGAAAAGCCAATCTTTGTTTAGTGCGCCAGCAGCACGGGGATGCCCAGTTCGCCCAACATGAAGCGCGTGACGCCGCCAAACAAGGTCTCGCGCCACCGCCCATGGCTATATGCGCCCATCACAAGGAAGTCGGGCCGCCAGGCATTGGCTTCGGACAGCAACCGCTCCTCAACACTTTGATCGCCTTTTGCCGCGACTGCTATTTCGGCGCTGACGCCATGGCGCGACAGATAGGTCGCTGCGTCCGTCACGGGAAATTCTTCAGGCACGGTTTCGATCTCGGCGATGCGGACATGTTCTGCGGCCTGAAGCAATGGCAGCGCCGCGCGCAAAGCGTTGGCTGCCTCAAACCCGCCATCATATGCCACCATCGCGCGGTCCCATGAGATGGGCTTGGCCGAGACAGGCAAGGCCAAGACAGGGGTACGCGAAGCCGTGACCACATCGCTCACCCAAGCGCGCGCTGGGCCGGGTGCGCCCGCTTCATCCAGCGACATGACCAATATGTCCGCCAGCCGCGCTGCGTTGATCAATGCGTCGGATGTCGTTCCATCAAATATCTGCCAATCCCAAGGCACATCTTCCAATTTCAGGTGCGCGTCCGTCCGCGCGCACAACTTTCCGCGTTCTTTTTCAGCTGCATCAAAGGCTTCGGCGATAAAATGCGCGCCGCCGAACATGTCAAACGCCACATAATCCTGCGTTGGTCGGGGCAAGACCAACGTCATGTGTCCATTAAAGCGACGTGCGAGATCAAGCCCGGCCTGCAACCGGCTTTCAAAGGCGGCGTCTCCGCCAGCATGTACCATGATAGATTTCATCATCATTTCCTTTTCATACGCCAGAATAGGCCGACTCGGACTGATGCGTTGCAGCGTAGGCGTATGCGCAGCAAAGTCCTTGATCGATATCAAACAGAGCAAAATGCTTCCAAAGCCGAAAAGATTATGTCAGCGGTGCCGCATGGACGATGTGGGGCAGGCCAAGGACGAAGTGAAAGTGCGCGGTGCGCAGATCGCCGACGCTGAAGCGATTGCTGAAATCTACGCGCATCATGTTTTGAATGGCACCGCCAGTTTTGACACCGTGCCGCGCACAATGCACCAAACCGAACAAAAAATTGCGGACATTCTGGCGCATGGCTGGCCGTTTCTGGTTGCTGAGCGCGGAGGGGCAATATTGGGCTATGCCTATGCGACGGCGTTTCGAGACCGGCCCGCTTATGGCTTCACTTGCGAAAACTCGATCTACGTCTGCACGCAACATGTGGGGCAGGGCGTTGGCGTCACACTGATGCGTGCGCTGCTTGATGAGGCCAGAGCATGCGGCTTTCGCCAAATGATTGCCGTGATCGGCGGCGGAGAGCCCGCTTCGGTGGCGTTGCACATGAAAATGGGATTCACTTATGCCGGCCGGATGCGATCGGTCGGACGGAAATTTGGCCGATGGCTTGACAGTGTATACATGCAGGCCGAGCTTGGAGAAGGAGACCGGACCGCGCCAACGCGTGAGCCGGGATAGAGGAGAGAATATTATGGCAGAGTTTGAATTGGTTGCTGACGGGCTTCGCTTCCCAGAAGGACCGGTCGTCATGCCCGATGGCAGCGTCATTTTGGTCGAAATCGCCGAGGGGCAAATCACGCGGGTGCGGCCCGACGGCAGCAAGTCCGTTGTGGCCAAAACTGGCGGCGGTCCCAACGGCTTGGCCCTTGGTCCCGATGGCAAATTATACTGCTGCAACAATGGCGGATTTGAATATCTCGATTCCAACGGTTTCCTCGCGCCGCACGGCATTGCGCATGATTATTCGGGCGGGCGGATTGAGCGCATCGATATCGATACCGGTGCAGTCAAGATACTTTATAAATCGGGTGACTTTGGCTGCAGTCTGCGTGGTCCCAATGACATTGTCTTTGATGCGCATGGCGGGTTCTGGTTCACGGACCATGGCAAGATTGATTACGCCAAGCGCAGCCATGATGTTGTCGGCATCTTTTATGCCAAGGCAGATGGCAGCCATTTGGAAGAGGTCATCTTTCCATCCAACAACCCCAATGGCGTTGGCCTGTCGCCCGATGGCAAGACATTATATGCCGCCGAAACCTACACCTGCCGCTTGATGAAATTCAACATCACTTCGCCGGGCAAGGTTGCGGCGGATGCCGGTCCGGGCGGCCCAGGGATTCCCGTATACCGTCCAGCCGGTTATAAATTCTTCGACAGCCTTGGCATCGAAGCAAGCGGCAATATCTGCGTCGCCACCATTGGTGAGTGCGGGATCAGCGTGATTTCTCCCGATGGCGATCTGGTCGAATTTGTCGCTACCGATGATATCTTCACCACCAACATTGCTTGGGGCGGAGATGATATGATGGACGCTTATATCTGCCTGTCGGGCAGTGGGCGTCTGGTGAAAACCCGTTGGGCGCGGCCGGGGCTTAAGCTGCAATATTGAGATCGGATTATCGGACATGCCAAGGCACAAGGAAGCGCATCTTATTGACCGTATCGGTTGGCTGCGCGCCGCCGTCCTTGGCGCGAATGATGGCATAGTCTCGACGGCGAGCCTCATTGTCGGCGTGGCTGCGGCGCAAGCTTCGCCCGCAACCATATTGATGACAGGAATTGCGGGCCTCGTGGCGGGTGCGATGTCGATGGCGGCGGGCGAATATGTGTCGGTCAGTTCGCAGTCCGATACCGAAAATGCCGATCGGGCCCGCGAGACAGAAGAGCTTGCCACTATCCCTGAAAAGGAACGCGAAGAACTGGTCGGCATTTATGAAGCGCGCGGGCTTGACCGGGGGCTGGCCGAGCAAGTTGCGGACAAGCTGACTGCGCATGACGCGCTGGCGACGCATTTGCGCGATGAGCTTGGCATGGCGACGCATACAGCTGCGCGCCCCGTGCAGGCTGCGCTGGCATCAGCTTGTGCTTTCGCGATTGGCGCGGCGCTGCCATTGGCGATGGTGCCATTGTCGCCAGCCGCCTATCTCAGCTGGACCGTCTCGATTGCGGCGCTTTTGTTCCTTGCCATTCTTGGTGGTGTCGGTGCGAAAGCGGGCGGGGCACCCATGGGCAAAGCTATTTTCCGAGTGACCTTTTGGGGCGCAATTGCGATGGCGGCAACCGCAGCGATTGGATCGCTGTTCGGCACAACAATCGCCTGAGGCATTGCATGACATTTAATACTGTAATTTTTGACTTCGGCGGTGTGATCACGTCGTCACCTTTTGAGGCGTTTAACCGCATGGAAGCGGAAAGGGGCTTGCCCAAGGATTTCGTGCGCCGGGTGAATTCCGTCAATCCAGACAATAATGCCTGGGCCAAATTCGAACGCGCCGAATGTAGCGCCACGGAATTTGACGTGCTGTTTGCTGCGGAGGCGCAGGCACTGGGGCATGCGTTGGACGGTGCATCTGTCATCGCCTGCCTCGCTGGCGAAATCCGTCCTGAAATGGTGGCGGCGCTAGATCAGCTGAAAGCGCTTGGCTTTGCGCTTGGGTGTATCACCAACAATGTACCATCCGGAAAAGGTGCAGGCATGGCGGTCAGTGACGACAAGGCGGCGGCTGTAGCAGCGGTGATGGGACGGTTTGACCATATCATTGAATCGAGCAAGGCCGGTGTTCGCAAGCCTGACCCGCGCATTTATCATATGATGTGTGAAGCGCTCGAGGTTGCTCCATCACAATGCATCTATCTCGATGACTTAGGCATCAACTGCAAGCCAGCAGCGGCGATGGGCATGGCTGCGATCAAGGTCGCAAGCGGTGCACAGGCGCTCGGCGAATTGGGCGCGCTATTGGCGTTGACCTTTACACCAGTTGACGTCTAGGCGGGAGCCGTTCCGTCTCTCCCATATATTGGAGCACTTCATGGCGAAAAAACTTTTCCCGGACGCAGCATCCGCGCTCGATGGTCTGCTTAAAAATGACATATTGATCGCCAGCGGCGGCTTTGGCCTGTGCGGCTTGCCCGAACGGCTGCTTGACGCTGTCCGTGACAGCGGCGTGACCGGGCTGACATTTGTGTCCAACAATGCCGGTATCGACAATGAAGGCATCGGCAAGCTGCTGCGCACCAAGCAAGTGAAGAAGATGATCTCGTCTTATGTGGGCGAGAACAAAGAGTTTGAACGGCAGTATCTGGCGGGCGAGCTTGAGGTGGAATTCTGCCCCCAAGGCACGCTGGCCGAACGGATGCGCGCTGGGGGCGCTGGCATTCCTGGTTTTTATACCAAGACCGGCGTCGGCACTTTGGTCGCCGAGGGCAAGGAAGTAAAAGATTTTGGCGGCGAGGAATATATCCTCGAACGCGGCATCTTTGCCGATCTCTCGATCATCAAAGCGTGGAAAGCAGACGAAAGCGGTAACCTTGTGTTCCGCAAGACCGCCCGTAACTTCAACTTGCCTGCCGCTACCTGCGGCAAAATGTGTGTGGTTGAGGTAGAGGAAATTGTGCCCGTTGGCAGCCTTGACCCCGACTGCATCCATTTGCCCAGCGTGTATGTGCAGCGCATGATTGTTGGCGCGCCATATGACAAGAAGATCGAGTTCCGCACCGTGCGCGAAAGGGAAAGCGCATGATCCGGCGCTTGGCAGTTAGCATTGCCGCGCTGGCGCTCGCCGGTTGTGCAGCGCAAGGCCAGCAGGTTGCTGCGCCAGCCCTGAGCAAGGACGCGTTGGCTACCCAAATAGGCGAAAAGCCGACAGCGGCGTCGCCACCGACGGGCCAACAATGGCTTTATGGTTCGGCTGAAGGCAGCGTTGCGTCGGCGCAAGTTTATAAGGCGATGGCGCAATATGTCCGTGCCAAGGCCCTGAACCGGGCGATCAAATCACAGACCGTTTTGGCAGAGGGTTCAACCCCCGATGCACCCCGGTTCGAAAGCTGCGGTTCAAAGCCGTTGGCCGCCGTATTTGATGCCGACGAAACGCTGATCTGGAACGTAGGCGCAATGCGTTACATGGCAGAACAGGGTAAGGATTTTGATCCCGTCATCTGGAATGCGTGGGAAAAAAGCGGGGCCGGTAAGGCGCTGGCAATGCCCGGTGCAATAGAGGCACTGAAAATCATGCGCGATGCCGGTGTTACGATTATCGCGAATACCAATCGGACAGCCGCGAACGCCAAGGGTACCGAAGATGCGCTGCGCATGGCGGGGCTTGGCGAATTCAAACATAATGACACGCTCTATCTTATGGGTGATGACGCGACCGGATCGAGCAAAGATGGACGGCGAGCAGCCATCGCCGCAAAATATTGCGTGATAGCCTTGGCAGGCGATCAGCTTGGGGACTTTGTCCAAGCGTTTAACGCCAAAGGCTTGAGCGTGGCTGACCGACGGAAACTGGCGACCAATCCGGCGATTGCGGAATACTGGGGCAATGGCTGGTTCCTGTTCTCCAACCCTGTCTATGGTCCGTCCATCCGCGGCGGCTATGACGAAATCTTTACGGCGGACACCAAATGGGAGCCCGCGAAATGAGCGACAAGCCAGTTCCCATCGACCTCGTGCCTTATTCCGACATGCTTGGTGACAGCCGCGAATTTTTGCGCGTCTGGGCGAAGGAAGGCGGGCCAGTAACCTGCTTTGTCAATCCCGTTCCGGTTGGCGGCGATCCAATGGGCTATGGCATCGCTTTGGTCGACTGCATTCGCCACGGCGCGAAAACGTGGGCGCGCGCGACTGGAATATCCGAGGCTGAGGCCTTGGCGCGCATCTGGGAGGGTGTGGACGCAGAGCGCGCGAGCCCGACCGATTTGCCAACTGAACATCCCACCACCGATGAAGATGGATTGATACATTGAGCTGGACCCGTGACGAAATGGCCGCGCGCGCTGCAAAGGAATTGCGCGACGGATATTATGTGAACCTGGGCATTGGTATCCCGACGCTGGTGGCCAACCACATCCCCGCTGGCGTCGAAGTAACGCTTCAGTCTGAAAACGGCATGCTGGGCATCGGGCCTTTCCCCTTTGCGGGCGAGGAAGATGCCGACCTTATCAACGCAGGCAAGCAAACCATCAGCGAGCTTCCGCAGACCGCCTATTTCGACAGCGCAGCGAGCTTCGCGATGATCCGCGGCGGGCATATCGACCTGACGGTGCTCGGCGCGATGGAAGTTGCCGAAAACGGCGATATCGCCAACTGGATGATCCCCGGCAAGATGATCAAGGGCATGGGCGGCGCCATGGACCTTGTCGCCGGCGTGAAAAAGATCATCGTCGTGATGGAGCATAATGCCAAGGACGGTTCGCCAAAGTTCATTCCCGCGTGCACGCTGCCACTGACGGGAAAAAATGTCGTCGATATGATCATTACCGATTTGGCCGTGTTCCAACGCCCCGACAAATCTTCGCCGTTCAAGCTGATTGAAGTCGCGTCCGGAATTACGGTTGATGAAGTCGCGGCCAAAACGACTGCACATTATGAGGTCGCGATTTAATCGATACTATGCGGCGCATTATTATTGCCTTGATCGCCGCCTCTGCATTGGGGCTGGCCAGCTGGTATTTTTTATACTCGGCGCCGGAGACGAACCAGGTCGCGGCGGTGCTGCGCAAATTGGCAAAGACGCCCCCAAATTTGCCGGACCAGCCCGACGAATGGCGCGGTCGGATTGATTATAGCAAACTCGACCAGCAATTTGCCGCGCTGACGCAGCGCTCCGAAATGGCGGGGCTTGCCGTAGCCATCGTCGAGGACGGCGAGCTTCGCTTTGTCCATAGCTATGGCGTCGTTGATCGTTCGACCAACGTTCCAGTGTCGAACAAGACGGTGTTCCGATGGGCTTCGGTTTCAAAAACGGTGGCCGGCACGCTGGCGGCGTCCATGGCGAGTGAAGGCGCACTTGATTTGGAAAAGCCAGTGTCGAGCTGGCCAAATTCGTTGCGACTGCCGGGCGGCGGTGAATCGCAGATCAGTTTCGCCCAGCTGCTCGCGCAGCAAAGCGGGCTCACCAAAAACGCTTATGATGAAAAGCTGGAGGACGGGCAGGACCCGCGCGTCATCCGCTCCAGCCTCGTGGATGCGCCACTTCAGTGTGTGCCCGGGACATGTCATACCTATCAGAACGTCGCGTTCGACACTGCCAGCGAAATATTGGCCAAGGTGGGTATGCGGTCTTACCCCGATCTGGTCAGCGAGCGTTTCTTTTTGCCGCTTGGCATGACGAGCGCGAATTACGGAATGGCGGGGCTTACTGAGGCAAAGGATTGGGCCAGGCCGCATAATGGCAGCAATGTCCGCACATTAAAGGAAAGCTATTGGCGCGTACCGGCTGCCGCTGGTGTAGAAAGCAATATTGTTGATTTCTCCCGCTGGTTGCAGGCGACGATGGGCGAGCGCCCTGAGGTACTGCCTGCTTCAACCCTGCGCTTAGCGCAAGCTCCGCGCGTGAACACGGCGCCTATTTACGGCGGCGAATTGCGGCAGGCGAATTCGGATGCCCATTACGGACTTGGCTGGCGTAGCTTCACTTATGATGGCCGCCAGTTTATCGGCCATTCAGGCGCAGTCGACGGCTATCGCGCAACGCTGATTTTCGAACCCGCAACCCGCACGGGTGTCGTCGCGATGTGGAACAGCAATTGGGGCACACCCTTCCGCATTCCATTTGCCGTTTTCGACAGCTACCATCAGCGGACAGACTCGCGTTGGTTGGAACTGGATAACTAACGCCCGCCGCCACCGGAAAGGCCGTTTCGAATGACCTACACGCTGATTACCGCGAACCGTAATTATTCAAGCTGGAGCCTGCGGCCGTGGGTGTTGATGACGATGCTGGGCATAACTTTCGAAGACCGCATCGAACCTTTCACACAGCCAAATAATTATGAAGCCTTCCGGTCGTTTTCGCCGACGGGCCAAGTGCCGGTGTTACTGGATGGAGATTGGACTGTCTGGGATTCGCTTGGCATCACTTTGTATCTGGCCGACCGGCATGAAGGCGTCTGGCCCCAGGATCCTGCAGCACGCGCATGGGCGCAATGCGCAGTGACGGAAATGCACGGCGGCTTTTCCGCGCTCCGCAATGATTGCACGATGAATGTTGGCGTGCGGGTGAAGCCAAAGCCGATGTCCGCCGCCTTGGAACGTGATGTCGCGCGGATCTCCGAGATATGGGCACAAGGCCTCGACAGTTTTGGCGGGCCGTTTTTGGCGGGGCCGCATTTCACGGCAGTTGACGCATTTTTTGCGCCGGTCGCATTTCGCGTGCGGACTTACGGTCTTGATGTTGGCCATGCCGGGCAAGAATGGGTGCACAACATGCTTGGGCTTCCCGCGATGCTGGCGTGGGAGAAAGATGCCCTGACTGAAAGCTGGCGCGAGGCTGGCCATGAAGCCGAATTGCAAGCCTGCGGCGAGATCATCGCCGACTACCGCTAGGCATAAAAAAGGCCGCCCGAAGGGGG
>JAIXOE010000024.1 GCA_027486895.1 Sphingomonadales bacterium | reverse complement strand
TTCGGTCATATTCAGTCCTTATTTGTGACCACGGCGCCCGCCGCGATCAGTTGGGAGATTTCATCGGTACCAAGTCCAGCTTCGGCCAATATGGCAGCGTAGTCTGCACCTTTTGTTGCGATATCGAAATGGGTTGCCAAAGGCTGCGTTGCAAGACGCGGCGCAACTTGAGGATGCAGCCAACGACCGTCAGTTACAACGGCGTGGCGTTCGGCATTGGCAGGATGTGATGCTGCCTCAACATAATCGAGCACCGGCGTTACGCATGCGTCGGTTCCTGCAAAAATGGCCTCCCACGCATCACGCGTTTTGGTGGCGAACACATCCTCCAGCATTTCATGCTGTTTCGCGAACGCGGCGTGGTCATGCTGCGCGCCATAGGCATCACGATCGATGGGCAAACGCTCCATCATCGCGGCAAAGAATTGTGGCTCGATGCAACCCACAGCCATGAACTTGCCATCGGCGGTCATGTAACAACGATAGAATGGCGCTGCACCATCGAGCAGATTTGCCTCACGCTTCGTTCGCCATTGGCCAACACCCGCCATACCATGAACAAAGCTCATCAGGCTATGCGTGCCATCGACAATTGCGGCATCGACGATATTGCCACGGCCCGTCTGCGCGCGCTCGATTATTGCGGCGAGGATGCCGTTGACGAGGAACATGGAACCGCCACCGAAATCGCCAACCATATTTAGTGGGGGGACTGGCGGCTGACCGTCTTTGCCAATCGCGTTCAATACGCCCGTCATACCGATATAGTTGAGATCGTGGCCCGCCATCTGGCTCCATGGGCCAGTCTGGCCCCAGCCAGTCATACGTCCATAGATCAAGCGCGGGTTTATGGCATGACAGCTATCTGGGCCAACGCCCATGCGCTCCGTGACGCCGGGCCGCAGGCCTTCAATCAGGACGTCCGCAGTCTCGACAATCTTTAGTAGCGCCGCGACGGCCTCAGGCTTTTTCAGGTCCAACACCATCGACCTTTTCCCCCGCGCATCAATCGCCTTGGGAACGAGCGAGCCGCCGGGACGGTCAATGACAATGACATCGGCGCCCATATCGGACAACAATTGCCCCGCATATGGGCCGGGTCCAATTCCAGCAAGTTCGACAACTTTAATGCCGTGTAAAGGGCCAGTTTTTGCTGAAGATTCGGTCATGAAGTCTTTTTCCGTTGTGGCGCGTTTAATCGCCCGATTAAGGCGCGCCTTTTACGGTGCCACGACACTTGACGCAAGCGTCAAGTCGAGCAGCAAAGCCGAATTTTCTGCCCCTTTAACAGTCACTGGTTCTGCCGTCCCTCAATAAGCGCATCGACAACATTTGGGTCAGCAAGCGTTGATGTATCACCCAGAGCACCAAAGTCATTCTCCGCAATCTTCCGCAGTATCCGCCGCATAATTTTGCCAGAACGCGTTTTGGGCAGTGCCGTGGTGAAATGGATATGATCGGGCGACGCGATTGGACCGATTTCAACGCGCACTTGTTGGCGCAACTCCGCGTGGAGTTCGTCGGACGGTTCTTCGCCGACATTCAGGGTCACATAGCAGTATATGCCCTGCCCTTTGATATCATGCGGGAACCCAACCACCGCCGCCTCTGCGACCTTGTCGTGCAGCACAAGTGCGCTTTCCACCTCAGCAGTGCCCATGCGGTGACCAGATACGTTGATGACGTCATCGACGCGGCCGGTAATCCAGTAATACTCATCTTCATCGCGGCGGCAGCCATCGCCCGTAAAATATTTGCCTTTATAGGTCGAAAAATAGGTCTGCACGAAACGGCCATGGTCACCATAAACGGTACGTGCCTGGCCCGGCCAGCTATGCGTGATGCACAGATTGCCGCTGACGGCGCCCTCAAGCACATGGCCTTCGCCATCGACCAACTGCGGCTGAATGCCAAAAAAAGGTCGCCCTGCGCTGCCCGGTTTCATGCCATGCGCGCCGGGCAAGGTTGTAATCATCACGCCGCCCGTTTCGGTCTGCCACCATGTATCGACAATCGGCAATTTCCCTTCGCCCACGGTCGCATGATACCAGCGCCAGGCTTCGGGATTAATAGGCTCACCCACCGTCCCAAGCAGACGCAGCGACTTGCGCGAGCGCGCCAGAACCGGGCCATCGCCATCGCGCATCAACGCGCGCAACGCCGTTGGCGCGGTGTAAAATATATTGACCTGATGCCGGTCAATAATGTCCCAGAAACGCCCGCTGTCGGGGTAGCTTGGAATACCCTCGAATATCAGGCTGGTGCCGCCATTCTGTAATGGCCCATATACGACATAGCTATGCCCCGTGACCCAGCCAATGTCGGCCGAGCAAAAGAAGACCTCGCCGGGGCGATAGTCAAAAACATAATGGAATGTGCTCGCTGTCCATACCGAATAGCCACCAACGGTATGCAACACACCCTTGGGGCTGCCGGTCGATCCTGAAGTGTACAATATGAACAGTGGATCTTCCGCCAACATGGGTTCGCACGGGCAATCATCCACAGCGTCGAATTCATGATACCAACGGTCGCGGCCAGCATGCATCGCGACAGGATCGCCTGTGTGCCGGACAACCAAAACGGCCTCGACGCCGTCCACTTTGGCAAGTGCAGCGTCGATATTAGCTTTCAACGGCACGGACTTCCCACCGCGCAACGCCGTATCGGCACAGACCACAAACCGGCTGCCGCAATCCTGAATGCGTCCAGCAATGGCCTCAGGCGAAAAGCCGCCGAAGACAACGCTGTGCACCGCGCCGATACGTGCGCAGGCCAACATCGCAACGGCGCCCTCAACGCACATGGGCATGTAGATTGTAACGCGGTCGCCTTTGCCAACGCCAAGCGTCGTCAGTGCGCCAGCCATGCGCTTAACGTCAGTCAGCAGTTCCGAATAGGAAACCCGACGCGCATCTTTGGCCGGATCGTCAGGTTCAAAAATGAACGCGATCGCGTCGCCCTTCCCCGCAGCAACATGGCGGTCAACGGCGTTGTGGCACAGGTTCAAAACACCGTCTTCATACCATTTGATGGAAACGGGGTCGAACGACCAATTTCCAATTTTCGTCGGTGGCGTGAACCAATCGAGCCGCTTGGCTTGCTCCGCCCAAAATGTATCGGGCTCATGAATACTTTGTGCGTAGAGCCGATCATAATCTGCGGCTGTGCAATAAGTGTGGGCCTTCGCCGTTTCGGGAATTGGGAACCAGTCCTGATGCTCACTCACTTGCTCTCTCCCGTAACGGTGCTTATGCTTGTCACCTGCTTAAGTGGAGTAGGTCCAGTGATTCAAGGCTAAAGAGTGCAAACGCTCTTCACACGGCTCAGATAGCGCCTCGCAGCGATGCAGCGGGCCAATATCATTTGAATGCAGGAAACCTACATGCCGAAATTACAGAATAAATCCGCCCTCGTTACTGGCGGCGCACGCGGTATTGGCGAAGCAATTGCCCGCTGCTTCGCAAAGGAAGGCGCGCGCGTTATCATCGGCGACGTCGATGCCGAAAATGGCACGCGCGTAGCGGCCGAAATCGGTGGCACCTTTTTCGCGCTCGATGTCTCGTCCGAAGATGATTGGAACGAGTTGGCCGAACAGCAGCGCAGCATAGACATTGTTGTGAACAACGCCGGCATTACCGGATTTGAAGACAGCGCAGGCCCGCACGATCCAGA
>JAIXOE010000026.1 GCA_027486895.1 Sphingomonadales bacterium | reverse complement strand
GGCTTTATCGTAGCGTCCGGTCTGGCTTATGTGCTTGGCCTTGGACAATTGATGCTGCGCAAACCAGGTAAGCTTCCGGGTGAGAAAATCGGCACGGACTACACACTTGAATATGGCACGGACCGCATTGAAATGCATGTCGGCCACGTCCAACCGGGCCAGAAAGTGCTGCTGGTCGACGACCTAATCGCAACTGGTGGCACTGCGCTCGCTGGCGTCGAATTAATCCATCAGGGCGGCGGCAAGGTCGAACAAGCATTGTTCATCGTCGACCTGACTGATCTCGGTGGCGCGGCTAAATTGCGCGCCGAGGGCGTTCGGGTCGAATCGTTGATAGGTTTTGACGGCGATTAAGCACGCCAGAATGTTTGGATTATGGCTGCGGATATCGCGCCGCGCATGTCTTGATAGCGGATGGCTCAGGCCGCTTACCGCTCACTTCAAAACGGGCAATATATCCACCCAGCTTCAGTTGCTCGGTAAAGCCGGTCAAGCGATAGCCCACCGCGTCAAATTCGCAGAATAACAGCTTAGGCGGGATACCGTGCTGGGACGTGGGACGATCGCGGTCCACCACGATGACTTGTCCGCCCTTGGCAAGAGCTGGACGCATGCGCCAAAGGAACGCATAGGGCTCGCCAATTTCATGGTACATGTGCACCATGAAAACCCGGTCAAAGCTTTTTTCTGGCAACCGCGGATCATCCAGAGCACCCTCTTTGATCGCTACATTGTCGAGTTGTTCACGCGTTACGCGGTCACCCAGGCGATCAAGCGCACCGCGATTAATATCCTGCGCAAGCACGCGGCCTTTTGGCCCAACACGTTCGGCAAGGCGGATGGTGTAATAGCCCTCACCTGCACCGATATCGGCCACGGTGGTCGCAAGCTGGATCCCGGCCCAATCCATCACAAATTCGGCCTCACCGGCTTCATCGCGCGCTGCCTCAGTCGAAAATTCGGTATCGCCTGCGGTAGACACCAAACGTTCAGCGCGCGGAAATGCTGCCGAGCTCTCGCTTCGTTCGTCTGCCTTGCCTGCGGGCGTGCAGCCACCCACGAATAACAACGGAACCGCAAGGGCGTTCAGCAAGCTTAACCGGGCGGTCGTGCGCATGCCCAGCACCGCCTTACGCGTCGGCCATCACAGCTGCCGCCTTGGCAGCCTGTTGATCGAAGGTGAGAAACACACCCTTCACCCAATGTGGCAAGGGAATGGGGCGATGCGTATCGAGGTCGACATGCACGCTAACCAAGTCAACGGTGGCGCGCAAATCGTCCGAACCATCTTCGGTGATGCCGTGAATTTCGACAATCTGGGTCATGCTTGTTCGGCCAGTGGCAACCGTCCGCGCCATGACTTCAATAAGCTCGTCCGGCTTGATGGGCGCAAACCATGTCACGGTTGCCTTTTTGACGTGAAATTCCAGCGGCGCGCCATCGGCGTAATCGCGAAATTTCGCTGCCCGCCAATATTCGGTAATCGCAACATCGGCATAATCGAGATAGCGCGCGTTAAAGACGACGCCCTGCGCATCGGTTTCGGACCAACGCACGCGGAAACGGTGATGGAAAGCAAACTCGTCACGCGCCATGTCAAATTGCCTTTGATTGACCAGGGGTATTGACCCCCATCGATTGCAAATAACGTTTCACATTCCGTGCGGCCTGACGCAGGCGATGTTCATTTTCGACCATAGCGATGCGCACATAGCCTTCGCCGTCCTCGCCATAGCCAACACCAGGCGCGACCGCGACCTTCGCCTCGGTCAGCAACTGTTTGGAAAATTCGAGACTGCCGAGATGCGCTAGCGCTGGCGGCAACGGCGCCCATGCGAACATGGACGCCTTTGGTGCAGGAATATCCCACCCTGCACGGCCAAACGCTTCAACAAGGATATCGCGGCGCTTGTGATAAAGCTGGCGGTTTTGTTCGACGATGTCTTGGGGGCCATTGAGCGCAGCGCAAGCCGCAGCCTGAATGGGCGTAAATGCACCATAATCAAGGTAGCTTTTCACGCGCGTCATCGCCGCGATCAGTTCGCGGTTACCCACAGCAAAGCCAATACGCCATCCTGCCATCGAATAGGTTTTCGACAATGAGGTGAATTCAACGGCAACATCCTTGCCGCCTTTCACCTGCAAAATTGACGGTGTCGGGTTGCCATCAAAATACAGCTCCGAATAAGCAAGGTCGGACAATATCCAGACCTTGTTCTCTTTTGCCCATGCAACCAGTCGCTCGTAAAAAGCCAGATCAACGGTTTCTGCCGTCGGGTTCGATGGATAATTGACCACCAATATCGACGGTCGCGGCACGGTGAACGCCATAGCGCGCTCGAGCGACCGGAAATAATTTTCATCAGGCGTTGTCGGCACCGACCGAATGGTTGCACCCGCGATGATGAAACCGAATGTGTGGATCGGGTAGCTAGGGTTAGGCGCCAATACGACGTCACCCGGCGCAGTGATGGCGGTTGCAAGGCTCGCAAGCCCCTCTTTAGAACCCATCGTGACCACGACTTCTGTTTCGGGATCGACATCAACCCCAAAGCGGCGCGCGTAATAATTGGCCTGCGCCTTACGGAGGCCCGGAATACCCTTGGAAGCCGAGTAGCCATGGGCATCGGGCTTTTGTGCGACTTCGCACAATTTTTCGATGACATGCGGCGGAGGCGGCAAATCAGGGTTGCCCATGCCAAGGTCGATAATGTCCTCACCTGCACCGCGGGCTGCCGCGCGCATCGCATTAACCTCAGCGATGACATAAGGCGGCAGACGCTTGATGCGGTAAAATTCTTCGGACATTGGCTCCCGTTTCCGGTTAGGTAATTACACAGCCGCCCTCATGCGCGAACTTTTCGTGCATTTCCAGAAAAAGCGTTCGGCGCGCCAATTAGCGCGGCCGATTGCCCTTTGCCTTATGCCGCACGCCATGCTTTGACGGCGGTGGGCCATCGCTGCGGAATGGGCGCGCGCCATCACGGTTCGATCCACCACGTGGACCGCCGCGCGGCGGACCATCACCGCGAGGTCCATCGCCGCGCGGATTGACACCCAATTGGGCACGCTGCGGACGACCACTATCGCGGCCTCCATCACGACCCATGCGCTTGTTTTCACGCGCAGCTTCACGTGGCGGGCCATTGGCTTGCACGATCTCGACATCATTGTCTTCGTCATGCCCAGGCTGCGCAATCGCTTTGGTGAACTTTGCAACGGCAGCAGCAGCGATACCCACATGCGTTTCGTTCGCCGCAATCCGGATGGCACCGATGTCATTCTTGGTCACGCCGCCACGACGGCAAAGTAATGGCAATATCCATTTCGGATCCGCATTATTGCGGCGGCCAACGTTCAGCTTGAACCAGACAGAATCGTCAAATCCGGCGCGATGGTCATCACGCGGACGTTCCCGCGTGCCATCGTCCAGCATGTCTTCTGCCTGAGGCATTTTGGCACGGTGCACACGCACCAGCGCCGCTGCAATGTCTTCAGCTGACATCGTTTCGAGCAGCTTTGCGCCTAATGCGCGATCTTCATCTTCGACCTCAACGGGTGTCAAAAGTGTTTCGAGAAGACGCTCATGGTCTTTGGCACGAATATCCGCTGCGGTAGGAACCTTAATCCAGTCTGCCTCAATCTTCGCCCCGCGCAACATCGACTCAACGCGCTTGCGGCGCTGGTAGGGCACGATGAGAACAGCAGTACCCTTGCGACCAGCGCGGCCAGTACGGCCAGAGCGGTGCTGCAAGCCTTCGGCATCACGGGGAAGCTCAACGTGAACCACCAACGACAAGTTGGGCAAATCGATACCGCGCGCAGCAACGTCAGTTGCAACACAAACGCGGGCACGGCGGTCACGCAGCGCCTGAAGCGCCTGATTTCGCTCTGACTGCGAATGCTCACCCGACAGGGCAACGACATTGAAGCCGCGCTCGGTTAGGCTGGCATGCAGGCGACGCACATTCTCACGCGTCGCACAGAACAGGATAGCAGTTTCTGCCTCATGCAGACGCAGCAAGTTAACGACTGCGTTCTCGATGTCCGGTGGAGCAACCGTCACAACCTGATAGCTGATATCACCATGGCCGCGGTCTTCGCCGACGGTCGAGATGCGCAACGCATCTTGCTGATAGCGCTTCGCAAGCGACACGATTGGTTTCGGCATAGTCGCCGAGAAAAGCAGAGTGCGCCGGCCTTCGGGCGTCGCGTTCAATATTTCTTCGAGCTCCTCGCGGAAACCCATGTCGAGCATTTCGTCAGCTTCGTCGAGAATCGCTACCTTCAAAGCGGAGAGGTCAAGCGCGCCACGCTCAAGATGGTCGCGCAATCGGCCGGGCGTTCCGACAACAATTTGTGCACCTTGATTAAGCGTACGGCGTTCTTTCGAAGCGTCCATGCCGCCAACGCAGGTGGCGATGCGCACGCCGGCCTTGCTGTATAGCCACATCAGTTCGCGGCTGACCTGCAAGGCCAGTTCGCGCGTTGGTGCGATGATGAGTGCGGCAGGTTCGCGCGCAAGGCTAACCAGTCCACCATCAAGGATTTGCGGTGCCATGGCCAAGCCAAAAGCAACGGTTTTGCCTGATCCAGTCTGGGCCGACACGACAAGGTCGCGCCCTTCGGCTTCAGCTGCCATGACAGC
>JAIXOE010000037.1 GCA_027486895.1 Sphingomonadales bacterium | reverse complement strand
TGCTCTTTCCATCTGTTAAGCGAGTGCTCTCATGAAAATCAACGCGGTTGAAATCAAGCCGGGTAATATTCTGGAATATGAAAACGGTCTGTGGCGCGTGGTGAAAACCGCGCATACCCAGCCGGGCAAGGGCGGCGCTTACATGCAGGTTGAGCTTAAGAACCTGCGCGATGGTCGCAAAAATAACATCCGTTTCCGTTCTGCCGAAAGCGTTGAAAAGGTTCGTCTGGACCAGAAAGACTTCCAGTTTCTGTACGCCGAGGGCGACAATCTGGTGTTCATGGACAAGGAAACCTATGATCAGGTGACTTTGCCAAGCGACCTGTTGGGTGACGCTGCTGCGTTCCTTCAGGATGGCATGGATGTCGTCATGGAAATGTATGACGAAGAAGCATTGTCTGTTGCGCTACCCGACCAAATTGAGGCGACTGTCGTTGAAGCAGATGCTGTAGTCAAAGGGCAGACAGCGTCTTCGAGCTATAAGCCAGCAATTCTCGACAATGGCGTTCGTGTTATGGTGCCTCCCTTCATCAGCGCAGGCACAAGAATTGTCGTCGACGTGTATGAACGGGAATATGTGAAGAAGGCAGACTGATGCCTGCATTAACCGGCCTTCTCACCATTATGGAAAAAGCTGCTCGTAAAGCGGGTGGCAAATTGCGTCGCGACTTTGGTGAAATTGAACATCTGCAGGTTTCGCAAAAGGGGCCTGCAGACTTTGTGTCGAAGGCTGACGAGCGAGCAGAAGACACGATTTTCCGTGAACTGGAAATTGCTCGTCCCGATTGGGGCTTCCTGATGGAAGAAGGCGGCGAAATTGCAGGTGCTGAAGGCAAGCCTCGCTTCATCGTTGACCCGCTTGATGGCACCAGCAACTTTCTACACGGTATTCCGCATTTTGCGATTTCGATCGCGGTACAGGATCCAAAGCCCGATGGTTCGGGCTGGGGCGATATATTTGCGGGTCTGGTGTATAATCCGATTACCGACGAAAGTTTTTGGGCGGAGCGCGGCAAGGGTGCCTGGCTTGGCAATCGCCGTTTGCGCGTGTCGGCGCGCCGTCAGTTGAACGAAGCGCTAATCTCTACGGGCACGCCTTATAAGGGCCATGGTGACTTTGACGAATGGGGCAAGATATTTGCCGCTATTGGTCCGTCAGTCGCCGGAATCCGTCGCTTTGGTGCCGCCAGCCTTGATCTCGCTTGGCTTGCTGCTGGCCGCTATGACGGGTTTTGGGAAAGCGGTTTATCGCCTTGGGACACGGCTGCAGGATGCCTGCTTGTGCGTGAAGCAGGCGGCTTTGTAACCGACTATCGCGGACGCAGCCCACATATCGCGGACGTGCAGGTTTTGGCAGCAAATGACATCTTGCACAGCAAGCTGCACAAGCTGCTGGTCGGGGCCATAAAATAAAGCACGAAAATGGCTGAAAAAATGCCGAGTCTTGGCCTTGCGGGTCAGGATTCTTCTGCCTAAAAGCGCCGCAACTTACGGGGTTCGGAAGCGAGTCTGATATGACTGATTTGTCGCAATATTTGCCCATTCTGCTTTTTCTGGTGATTGCGCTCGCGCTTTCGTCGGCGTTTGTGTTTTTGCCGATGGGCGTATCGCGCCTGACGGGCACACACAAACCGACCGAGGCAAAGCTTACCGAATATGAATGTGGCTTCCCTGCGTTTGAAGATTCACGCAGCCAGTTTGATGTCCGCTTCTATCTCGTCGCTATCCTCTTCATTATTTTCGACCTTGAGGCGGCATTTTTGTTCCCTTGGGCGGTCAGCTTAGGTGAAACGGGCTGGATCGGTTGGGGCACCATGATGCTGTTCTTGTTCGAACTGGTCATTGGTTTCATTTACGCATGGAAAGTGGGAGCACTCGAATGGGAGTAGTCACGCCAGCACTGACGGACGCGAAAGCGCCTGACGCCGCGTTCTTCAAGGATATCGAGAGCGAAGTGAACGACAAGGGGTTTGTCGTTTCGTCGACAGAGGACTTGTTCAATTGGGCGCGCACCGGTTCGCTGTGGCCAATGACATTTGGCCTTGCATGTTGCGCTGTGGAAATGATCCACGGTTATATGCCGCGTTACGACTTTGAACGTTTCGGTATCGCGCCGCGTGCATCACCGCGTCAGTCGGACGTCATGATCGTCGCTGGCACACTCTGCAACAAAATGGCGCCGGCGTTGCGCAAGGTCTACGACCAGATGTCGGAACCCAAATATGTCATTTCGATGGGCAGCTGTGCCAATGGCGGCGGCTATTACCATTATAGCTACAGCGTTGTGCGTGGGTGCGACCGCGTTGTTCCTGTAGACATCTACGTGCCAGGATGCCCCCCAACAGCGGAGGCATTGTTATACGGCATTATGCAACTTCAGCGCAAAATCCGACGCGTAGGGACAATCGAACGGTGAGCCATTCCGCGCCCCTTATCAACATGCCCGACGGCACGATTGCAGCCATCACAAAAGCGCTCGGCAAGAATTTGGTATCCATTGAGGAAGCCAATGGCGAAGTTGCCGTGCATATTTATCGGGACTCGCTGGTTGAATGCATGATTCAGCTGCGTGACGAATGCGCATATCAGCAGCTGATGGAAATTGCTGGCGTTGACTGGCCCGATCGTGATCCACGGTTTGAGGTTGTCTATTGCTTGCTCAGCCTGACCAAGAACCATCGCATTCGCGTGCATTTGGCAACAAATGAAGACCATCCTGTGCCATCGGTTACCGGCATTTGGCCTGTTGCCGGATGGTTGGAGCGCGAAGTGTTCGACATGTATGGCGTGCTGTTTTCGGGCAACTCCGATCTCCGCCGTATCTTGACCGATTATGGCTTTTCCGGGCATCCGCAGCGCAAGGACTTCCCGCTGTCAGGCTATGTTGAGCTGCGTTATTCCGAAGAAGAAAAGCGTGTGAAATATGAGCCTGTGCAATTGGCGCAGGATTTCCGGAACTTCGATTTCCTCTCGCCATGGGAAGGTGCAGATTATGTTCTGCCCGGCGACGAAAAAACCGGGGAGGGCGCTGGCAAAGGCGCAACCCAGCGGATGACTGCGAAAGAAGTCAAAAAAGATCAAGTCAAGCCAAGCTCGCCGCCGCCGCCGCCAACGCCAAAGACGACCGACACGGCCGCGCAAACGGGTGCGGGCAAAGCGGCTAATAAGGAAGCGGTCAAGCGGACGGTTCGCAAGCCAAAGGCGACGGGAGACAAGGCATGAGCATGCAGCAAGATCTCGCCCCTACAACCGGCGATGAAGTCATCCAGAACTACACAATCAACTTTGGTCCGCAGCACCCTGCAGCCCATGGCGTCCTGCGTCTGGTCATGGAGCTTGATGGTGAAATCGTCGAGCGGCTCGATCCGCATATCGGCCTTCTGCACCGCGGTACTGAAAAGCTGATTGAGTATAAAACCTATCTGCAGGCTTTGCCCTATTTTGACCGGTTGGATTATGCCTCGCCGATGGCAATGGAGCATAGCTATGTTCTGGCGGTCGAAAAGCTGCTGGATCTGGAAGTTCCGATCCGCGCCCAATATCTGCGCGTTTTGTTCGCCGAGTTGACGCGGATCAAGAACCACACACTAAACATTGCCCACCACATCATCGATGTTGGCGCGATGACACCGCCCTTGTGGCTGTATGAAATTCGCGAAGACTGCATGGCGTTTTATGAACGCGCGAGTGGCGCGCGGATGCATGCCGCGTGGTTCCGTCCGGGCGGTGTGCATCAGGACGTGCCGCTAAAGCTTTTGACCGATATCGCCGAATGGCTTGATGATCGCATGCCGCGTTTGTTTGAAGATGCAATGTCATTGGTTGTTGACAACCGTATTTTCAAACAGCGTAACGTCGACATCGCGATTGTCTCTAAGGAAGAGGCTATCAAATGGGGCTTTTCCGGCCCAATGATCCGTGGCGCGGGCATTCCGTGGGATATTCGTAAAAGTCAGCCTTACGACGTTTATGCCAAGATGGATTTTGACATTCCTGTTGGCACACGTGGCGATTGCTATGACCGTTTCATGGTCCGCGTTGAAGAAGTGCGTCAATCCGTCCGCATTATGAAGCAATGTCTTCAGCAGATGCCGGAAGGCCCCGTTTGCAGCGACGACCGCAAGGTTTCGCCACCAAAGCGCGCGGAAATGAAGCAGTCGATGGAAGCGCTTATCCATCACTTCAAACTCTACACGGAGGGCTTCAAGGTTCCTGCTGGCAGCGTCTATGTCGCGACCGAGAGCCCGAAGGGCGAGTTCGGGGTCTATTTGGTCTCCGACGGCAGCAACAAGCCGTACCGTTGCAAAATTCGCCCGACAGCATTCTCGCATTTGCAGGCGATGGATTTCATGAGCCGTGGGCATATGCTGGCCGATACCACGGCGATTTTGGGCGCGCTCGACATCGTTTTTGGGGAGTGTGACCGGTGATGTCGCGCGAGTTGCTTTTTCTAGCCACCGCTGCGTTAGGATCGGTCGCGATGGTCGCGGCTTATCTATGGCTTTTCCATGATGAAGTCCCGGTCAAGGAAGTCGGGGCTACGGCAGCGGCCATGATGTTCGGAGCATATTTGGGTCGAGTTTGGGGACGGAACGAAGCACATGGCTGATGCAGCACACATTCCTGACGAAACAGAAACCCGCGCAAAGTGGGGCAGCTTTGCGTTTTCGCCTGAATTTAAGAAAAAAGCCGATATCTTCATCGGGCGCTATCCTGCCGGACGTCAGCAATCTGCAGTGATGGCGCTGCTTGATCTGGCGCAGCGTCAGGTCGGCGAAGAAACACAAACGCAGGGCTGGTTGCCAGTTCCCGTAATTGAATATGTCGCTGGCTATCTGGGCATGCCGTACATGCGGACTTACGAAGTTGCGACCTTCTACACGATGTACAATCTCGCGCCGGTTGGCCGCTTCCACGTGCAAGTATGTGGAACGACACCCTGCATGTTGCGCGGCTCTGACGATATCATCGCAGCATGCAAGAACCGTGGACTGGTTAAAGGGGCAACAACGCCCGACGGTATGTTCACGCTGAATGAAGTCGAGTGCATGGGCAATTGCGCCTCTGCACCGATGGTTCAAATCAACGACGATAATTACGAAGATCTCGATTACGACAGCATGACCACGATCTTGCGTGATCTTGCCGAAGGTAAGCAGCCCAAAGTCGGCACGCAGCTGCCCGGGCGCCACACGGTTGAGCCATATGGCGGTGCGACGACATTGCAGGCGATGGTTGATAAGAACCATGACTACCGGGGTGAGTATTGATGGAATATCTACCGCTCATCGGTGTTCTTGTGGCTGCATTCGTGGCATGGAAACTGCTTACGGGCATTATTAAACTTGCCGTCATTGGGCTATTGATTGCTGGCGGCGCATGGTTTCTTCTTGGAGGTTTGGGCTAATGCTCGCTGACAAAGACCGCATTTTTACCAATCTTTATGGCTATCAGGATTTCGGCCTGAAAGCTGCGCAGGCGCGTGGCGATTGGGACAAAACTGCCAATCTGATGAAAGCTGGACAAGACGCCATCATTGAAGAAGTGAAGGCCTCTGGTCTCCGTGGCCGTGGCGGTGCTGGCTTCCCGACGGGTATGAAGTGGAGCTTCATGCCCAAAGCGCCGACGCCCGAGAGGCCTAATTTCCTTGTTATCAACGCCGATGAGTCCGAACCCGGTTCTTGCAAGGACCGCGAAATCATCCGTCATGATCCGCACAAGCTGATTGAAGGCGCTCTGATCGCCGGTTTTGCGATGCGCGCACGTGCGGCGTATATCTACATTCGCGGCGAATATATTTTTGAAGCCAAGGTCCTCGAAAAGGCAGTGGCCGAAGCCTATTCAGCGGGCTTGCTTGGCAAGAACGCCGCAAAGTCGGGTTATGATTTTGACGTCTTCGTCCATCGTGGCGCGGGGGCTTATATCTGCGGTGAAGAAACCGCGATGATCGAAAGCCTTGAGGGTAAGAAGGGCCAACCCCGTCTGAAGCCGCCATTCCCGGCAGGCGCTGGCCTCTATGGCTGCCCGACGACGGTTAACAATGTCGAGAGCATTGCAGTTGTGCCGACAATCCTGCGTCGTGGCGCAGCTTGGTTCAAAAGCTTCGGTCGCGAGAATAACCATGGGACGAAGCTGTTCCAGATTTCGGGCCATGTGGAAAAGCCATGCGTCGTTGAAGAAGAGATGGGCATCCCATTCCGTGAACTCATCGAAAAGCATTGTGGTGGCATTCGCGGTGGATGGGACAATCTGCTTGCAGTCATCCCAGGCGGTTCATCGGTGCCATTGGTGCCTGCGGCCATGATGATGGACGTCCCGATAGATTTCGACGGCTGTAAAGAGGTCGGTTCAGGCCTTGGCACTGCAGCCGTCATCGTGATGGATAAGTCTACCGACATCGTCCGGGCCATTTCGCGGCTTTCCTATTTCTACAAGCACGAAAGCTGCGGTCAGTGCACGCCATGCCGCGAAGGCACTGGCTGGATGTGGCGCGTCATGGAAAAGATGCGCACAGGCAATGCCGAGATTGGCGACATCGATACGCTGTACGACGTCACCAAGCAGGTTGAAGGCCACACAATTTGTGCGCTTGGCGACGCAGCTGCGTGGCCAATTCAGGGCCTCATCAAGCATTTCCGTCCAGAGATGGAGCGGCGTATTCACGAAGCCAAGGGCGATGACATGCTGGAGGCAGCGGAATGAAACATGCGCTTGCCATTTCGCTCGTTGTTGCGCTGACCATCTCGCCGTCGGCATCAATCTTTGCGCAGGAAACCGGTTCGTTGATCAAACGTCCGGCTGCGCAGATACGTGGCACGTCACCTGAAGCAGTCAGCCGCACACTTGCCGAATTTGGTACATGCGTGGTGCGTAAATATCCAGAACGCGCCCAGGTCGTCACTCGGATGGTAGTAACAGACCCAGAATATAGTTCCCGCCTTAAGGCCCTCGCGGACGAGGACTGTTTGTCGACCGGTGAGTTAAGCATGTCGAGCAGCTTACTGCGAGGGGCTTTGTTCGTGGCGCTTTATGAACGCTTGTACTCGTCTCAAGGCCGCATCGACTTTTCGGGATTGGCTTCGCCGGATTATCTGAAAGGCTATACGCAGCCCTTGGCGCCAGAGGCTGTATCGGTAATAGCTATCGCACGATTTGGCGAGTGTGTTGCGCGGAAAGAAGGGGCCAATTCCGTGCAATTTTTAAACAGCTTACCGGGTTCATCAAGTGAGGAAACCCTCGTCAGAGGTCTTACGCCTTCATTCAGCGCATGTATTCCCGCCGGGCAAACTTTGCGGCTATCCCGCCAATTTGTCCGTTCCGCGGTTGCTGAAGGAGTTGTCGGTTTACTTAGAAATGAGGGGCAGAATTAAATGCCTAAAGTTACCGTAGACGGTCTAGAACTCGAAGTTCCTGCAGGGGCCACTGTGCTTCAGGCTTGCGAGATGGCGGGCAAGGAAATTCCTCGCTTTTGCTATCACGAGCGGCTGTCCATCGCTGGCAACTGCCGCATGTGCCTGGTCGAGGTTGCACCGGGTCCGCCAAAGCCGCAGGCATCGTGCGCATTGCCCGCAACAGAAGGTCAAATTATTCGCACTGACACGCCTATGGTCAAAAAGGCGCGTGAGGGCGTGATGGAGTTCCTGCTCATCAACCACCCGCTCGATTGCCCTATTTGCGATCAGGGCGGTGAGTGTGACCTGCAAGACCAAAGCGTTGCTTATGGGCGTGGCGCATCGCGTTTCGAAGAGAATAAGCGTGCGGTAACCGAAAAATATATGGGTCCCATCGTTAAGACAGCGATGACGCGTTGCATCCAGTGCACCCGCTGCGTTCGTTTTGCCGAAGAAGTCGCTGGCATCGAAGAAGTCGGTGCGATCGGTCGCGGCGAAAACATGCAGATTACGACCTACCTTGAGCACGCGATGCAGAGCGAGCTCTCAGGCAATGTTGTTGATCTTTGCCCTGTCGGTGCGCTGACGTCGAAACCTTATGCTTTCGAAGCGCGCCCATGGGAATTGAAGAAGACGCCAAGCATTGATGTGATGGACGCGGTCGGCACCAACATTCGC
Source organism: Sphingomonadales bacterium (assembly GCA_027486895.1). Taxonomy (GTDB): domain Bacteria; phylum Pseudomonadota; class Alphaproteobacteria; order Sphingomonadales; family Sphingomonadaceae; genus Sphingorhabdus_B. Next base: position 123,405 of record JAIXOE010000037.1, on the reverse strand, counting down.
CTCGATAGTCGGGGCAGGGCTGTATTGCGGGCACTGCCGCGCATCAACGACGACGTGAACGAAGAATGGGCGTCGGATAAGACACGCCATGCGGTTGATGGTCTCACGCATCGTCGTTTGGACAAGCCATATATCCGCAGAGACGGAAAGCTCGTGGCAGCAAGCTGGACAGAAGCGTTTGACGCAATCAAGGCCAGTTGGTCCGGCGATGCTGCGGTAATCGCGGGTGATCAGGTTGATTGCGAAACCATGTATGCCGCGCGTGCACTTGCAGGTTCGTCGATGCTTGAGGGCCGTCAAACCGGTCTTGCCTATGACACGTCGAGCCTGAGCGCGGTAAACTTCAACAGTACGATTGCTGGCATCGAAAATGCTGACGTAATCCTGCTGGTGGGTAGCGATTTGCGGCGCGAAGCACCTTTGGTGAACTCGCGTATTCAAAAAGCAATCCGCAAGCGCGGTGCGAAGGTCTTTGCGATCGGGCCAGTCACCGACCTAACCTATAAGGTCGAATGGCTCGGCGATGATTTGAGCGTGCTGGCCAAGGCGCCAAAGGCACTTGCTGATGCATTGAAGACGGCAGAACGCCCTGCGATTATTGTTGGTGGTGGCGCGCTTCGTTACGAAGGCGTTCATGGCGCGGCATTGGCGTTTGCCAAGAAGTATAAGCTCGTCCGTGATGGCTGGAATGGCTTCAACGTCTTGCACTTCGCCGCAGCGCGGATGGGTGGACTGATGCTCGGCTATGCGCATGATGGAGGCATCAAAACCTTGGCTGCGAAGAAGCCAAAACTGGCATTCTTCTTGGCCGCTGATGAGGCCGACTACAGCCTGTTTGCGGGTAGCTTCAAAGTTTACGTCGGCCACCATGGCGACAATGGCGCGCATCACGCAGACGTCATTTTGCCAGGCGCAGCATATAGCGAAAAATCCGGCACATATGTAAATCTCGAAGGCCGCGTGCAACGCGGTGAGCGTGCGGTGTTCCCACCCGGCGATGCACGCGAAGATTGGGCGATATTCCGCGCATTGTCGGATGTGCTTGGCAAGCGCCTACCGTTTGATAGCCTTGAAGCGCTCCGCGTTGAAATGTTCAAAGCTGTTCCGGCATTAGGCGTCGAAGGCCTTGCCGATTATGGCTGGTCCGAACCCACATTGCCTTCAACTGTAAGTGGCAAGATCGCCGATTATCCGATTAAGGATTTCTATCTGACCAATGCCATATGTCGTGCGTCGGAGACGATGCAGAAATGCTCGGCAGAACTCGTTCACGGCACGCAATATCTGGAGGCAGCGGAATGACCTCCTTCTTCCAAAACCTCGGCATGTCTTACGAAGCGGCATGGTTCACGGCGACCATTGCAGGCATATTGCTCATCGCGTTTCCGCTGATGCTGGCTGTTGCGCTCATCATTTACTCCGAACGTAAATTGTGGGCAGCTTTTGCCCTTCGCAAAGGCCCTAACGTCGTTGGTCCTTTTGGTATTCTACAGTCGTTCGCTGACGGCCTCAAAGTATTCCTACAGGAAACAATCATTCCAAGCGCGTCGAACCGCGGACTTTTCCTGATTGCGCCAATCATTACCTTCACCGTCGCTTTGATGGCATGGGCGGTTATACCTTTTGCGGACGGCGTTGTGCTATCCAACATCAACGTTGGCTTGCTCTACATTCTCGCGATCAGCAGTCTGGGTGTGTATGGCGTTGTTATTGCGGGCTGGGCTTCCAACTCGAAATATCCTTTCTATTCGGCCATGCGCGCTGCTGCGCAGATGATTTCCTATGAGGTCTCGATTGGCTTTATCCTTATCTGCATCGTTTTGTGGGCAGGCACCTTCAATGTTGGTGGCATTGTTGAAGCACAGCGCGGCCACATCTTCGGCTTTATCAATGCTTATGCATTCAACCCGTTGCTGTTCCCGATTGCGGTGATGTTCCTCATCAGTTCCATGGCAGAAACAGCGCGTGCACCGTTTGATTTGACCGAGGCAGAGAGCGAATTGGTTGCCGGTTACCAGACCGAATATTCGTCGATGGCGTTTGCGCTGTTCTGGTTGGGCGAATACGCCAACGTGCTCCTGATGTGCGCGCTGAACGCCATCCTGTTTTGGGGTGGGTATTTGCCGCCAGTGGATTGGGCGCCACTTTATGCCGTTCCCGGCATCATTTGGTTCTTCGCCAAAATTCTTTTGATGTTCTTCATCTTCGCTTGGGTGAAGGCGACTGTTCCGCGTTACCGCTATGACCAATTGATGCGTCTGGGCTGGAAAGTGTTCCTGCCAATCTCGCTGTTCTGGGTCTTTCTGGTGAGCGGCTATCTTATGTTCACAGGACATTTCGCATGACCACCATCGCGCATCTCATAAAAACCTTTACTCTGTGGGAATTCGTCAAGGCGCACTGGCTGACCTTGCAATATTTCTTCAAGCCAAAGGCGACGATCAACTATCCGTTCGAGAAGAACCCGTTGAGCCCGCGTTTTCGCGGTGAGCATGCTTTGCGGCGTTATCCCAATGGTGAAGAGCGCTGCATCGCTTGCAAGCTGTGTGAAGCAGTATGTCCGGCATTGGCGATCACGATCGAGTCAGAACCACGCGAAGACGGCAGCCGCCGCACCACGCGCTACGACATCGACATGACGAAGTGCATTTATTGCGGTTTCTGCCAAGAAGCTTGCCCCGTGGATGCGATCGTCGAGGGGCCAAACCTCGAATTTGCTACCGAAACTCGCGAGGAATTGTTCTATGACAAGGCCAAGCTCCTCGACAACGGCGCGAAATGGGAACGGGCAATCGCCGCGAACCTTGCCGCCGATGCACCCTATCGTTAAGGGCGGCCCATCGTGATCCAACTCGTCTCATTCTATATTTTCGCAAGCATTGTTATCGCGTCTGCCGCGATGGTCATCTTTGCGCGCAACCCAGTGCACAGCGTGCTTTGGCTGATCGTCGCGTTCTTTAACGCCGCCGGCCTCATGGTCCTAATCGGCGCAGAATTTATCGCGATGCTGCTCGTCATTGTTTATGTGGGCGCCGTCGCCGTACTGTTCCTGTTTGTTGTGATGATGCTCGACATTGATTTCGCCGAACTGCGCGCGGGCTTCGTGAAAAACGTGCCATTGGGTTTGTTGCTTGCGGTTGTTCTCGCCGCTGAACTCGTGCTTGGCATTGGCGCTTATCAGGCTGGTGCCGTCACACTTGGCACGCCAGAGGCTGGCTCAGCTACCGTTTCGGCTGCTGTTCCCAATATCGAGGCTGTCGGTGCCCTTCTTTACAGCAAATATGTTTTCATGTTTGAAACTGCGGGCTTGATCTTGTTGGTGGCAATGGTGGGCGCGATCGTTCTTACGCATCGTAAGAGCCATGGCACCCGAGGCCAAAGCATCAGCAGCCAGGTACAGCGCCGTCCCGAAGACGCGACGCGCAACGTCAATCAACCGGTAGGGCAGGGGATCGAGTTGTGATTGGTATCGAACATTATCTTGTGGTCAGCAGCATTCTGTTTGTCATGGGTGTGCTGGGCATTTTCCTGAACCGCAAAAACGTGATCATCATTTTGATGGCGATTGAGTTGATATTGCTGGCAGTAAACATCAACCTTGTCGCGTTCAGCGTCTTTCTTGGCGACCTTACAGGCCAGATTTTTGCGATGTTCGTGTTGACTGTGGCTGCTGGTGAAGCGGCCATTGGCCTTGCTATTTTGGTCATCTACTTCCGTGGCCGGGGCACCATTGCGGTTGACGATGTCAATCGGATGAAGGGATAACATCCAGTGACTTCGATCCATATCATTGTTTTCCTGCCGCTTTTGGCAGCGCTCGTTGCTGGTCTTGGCCAACGCTTCATTGGCGCGGTTGCGTCCAAGACAATCACCACAGCGGGCCTGTTCACTGCGTCTTTGCTGAGTTGGCCCATCTTCATCGGATTTCTCAACGGCAGTGAAACTGCGTATGTCGCGCCGGTGATGAACTGGGTCCAATCGGGTGATTTGTCATTTGATTGGGAACTGCGTGTTGATGCGCTGACTGCGGTCATGCTGGTGGTTATCACCACGGTTTCCGCACTCGTCCATTTGTATAGCTGGGGCTATATGGAGGAAGACCCTGATCAACCGCGCTTTTTTGCGTACCTGTCGCTGTTCACTTTCGCGATGTTGATGCTCGTGACCGCCAACAATCTCGTTCAAATGTTCTTTGGATGGGAAGGCGTTGGTCTCGCGTCTTATCTGCTGATTGGTTTCTGGTATAAAAAGCCAAGCGCAAACGCCGCCGCAATCAAGGCATTTGTCGTGAACCGCGTTGGTGACCTTGGCTTCATGCTTGGTATATTCGGTGTGTTCTGGCTGTTCGGCACAGTTTCCATCCCGGAAATTTTGGCTGCTGCACCGGACAAGGTTGGCTCAAGCATTGGCTTCCTTGGCATGCGCGTCGACACCATGAGCTTGCTGTGCATATTGTTGTTCATCGGTGCGATGGGTAAATCTGCGCAGTTGGGTCTTCACACTTGGCTACCCGACGCGATGGAAGGCCCTACGCCTGTGTCAGCGCTGATCCACGCTGCGACAATGGTTACCGCTGGCGTGTTCATGGTCTGCCGCTTGTCGCCATTGTTTGAGACAAGCCAGTTCGCGCTCAACGTGGTGACGATAGTCGGCGCGACAACTGCGATTTTTGCAGCAACCGTTGGTTTGGTGCAAACGGACATCAAGCGCGTCATTGCGTATTCGACCTGCTCGCAGCTTGGCTACATGTTCTTTGCAGCGGGTTCGGGCGCATATGGAGCAGCGATGTTCCATCTGTTCACACACGCTTTCTTTAAGGCGTTGCTGTTCTTAGGTGCTGGCTCAGTTATTCACGCGATGCATCATGAGCAGGACATGCGTTATTACGGCGGTCTTCGGAAACATATCCCGTTGACCTTCTGGGCGATGATGGCGGGCACATTGGCGATTACGGGCGTTGGCATTGTCGGTGTTGGCGGGTTGGCTGGGTTCTATTCCAAAGACGCTATCATCGAAGCCGCGTTCGCGAGCAACTCGACCTATCACATGTATGCGTTCACAATCGGCGTCGTTGCTGCACTATTGACCAGCTTCTACAGCTGGCGCCTCATGTTCCTGACATTTTTTGGAACGCCGCGTTGGGCGCAGTCCGAGCATATTCAGCATGCGATTCATGACCATGCCGTACATGACGAGCCGGCGCATGAGAGTGATGGCCATGGTCATGCTAAACATGCGCACGGTGAGGGCACCGGTGGTTACCATCCGCATGAAAGTCCGCTGTCGATGCTCATTCCATTGGGCGTGCTGACATTGGGCGCGGTGTTCGCGGGCTTTGCATTCCATGGCGGATTCATTGAAGCCGAAACGGGCAAGGCATTCTGGGCGAACAGCACGTTGTTCTTCAATGAACATTTGATGCATGCGATGCATGAGGTCCCGTTGTGGGTGAAGCTGTCGTCGACAGTGGCCATGCTGACTGGCCTAGTGGTTGCCTATTTGATGTATCAGCAGTCAAAGGATGCGCCGCAGCGTTTAGCTTCGGCATTTGCACCTTTGTACCGTTTCTTCCTCAACAAATGGTATTTTGACGAGCTGTATAATGCGGTGTTTATCCGGCCCGCCTTCTGGTTCGGCCGCCTGTTCTGGAAGCAGGGCGATATCGGTATTATTGACCGGTTTGGACCAAATGGTTCGGCTGCAGTCGTTTCCTTTGGCAGTAAGCTGGCCGTTAAAATGCAGTCGGGTTATCTTTATACATATGCGCTGGTGATGCTTCTGGGACTTGTCTCAGCGGTTAGCTGGATGATGGTGAGAACATAATGAACGTCGCGGATATTCCTGTCCTTTCCATCATGTTGGCCATTCCGATGGTGGCTGCTGCATTGTGCTTGTTCGTTCGTGCGGAATTGGCGCGTACGATTGCGCTCACTGCTACCCTTGGCAACCTAATCCTCGGCGTGCTGCTTTGGATGAGCTATGATCCCGCTGGAGCGCAGTGGCAGTTTACTGAGAGTGCGCAGCTGTTCGGTCCCATTGGATGGAAGCTTGGCATTGACGGTATCTCGTTGACGCTCATCATGCTGTCCGTGTTCCTGATGCCGATTTGCATCGGCGCAAGCTGGAATACGATCCAAAAGCGTGTTGGCGAATATATGGCGGCCTTCCTGCTGATGGAAACGCTGATGATTGGCGTGTTCGCAGCGCAGGACTTGCTGCTGTTCTACATCTTCTTCGAAGCTGGCTTGATCCCGATGTACCTCATCATCGGTATCTGGGGTGGTCAGGACCGCATTTACGCATCGTACAAATTCTTCTTGTACACGTTGCTTGGGTCCGTCGTGATGCTGATCGCGATGTTGTGGATGATCCAGTTTGCGGGCACCGCAGACATTCCAACATTGCTCAACACCGATTTTCCTGCACAGGCACAGACGTTGTTGTGGCTGGCATTCTTTGCGTCCTTTGCCGTGAAGATGCCGATGTGGCCGGTGCATACATGGCTTCCTGATGCGCACGTTCAGGCCCCAACTGCGGGCTCAGTGATTTTGGCTGGCGTCTTGCTAAAAATGGGTGGTTACGGTTTCCTGCGTTTCTCGTTGCCGATGTTCCCGGAGGCCAGCGCAAACTTCATTCCGTTGGTGTTTGGCCTATCGATGGTCGCGGTCGTGTACACGTCGCTCGTTGCGTTGGTGCAGCAGGACATGAAGAAGCTGATTGCATATTCGTCGGTCGCCCACATGGCGATTGTGACGGTCGGGCTCTTCACATTCAACCAGCAGGGTATTGAAGGCGCAATTATCGTGATGCTCAGCCACGGTTTGGTTTCGGGCGCGCTCTTCCTTTGTGTGGGTGTCATATACGACCGTCTGCATACACGTGAAATCAGCCGTTATGGCGGCATCAGCGTGAATATGCCCAAATATGCATTGCTGTTCATGCTGTTTACCATGGCCAGCGTAGGGTTGCCCGGTACCAGCGGGTTTGTCGGAGAATTTCTGAGCCTTGCGGGTGCCTATAAGGTGTCCACATGGGCCACGCTGATCGCAACAACGGGCATCATCCTTGGCGCAGGATACATGTTGTATCTGTATCGCCGGATAGCCTTCGGGCCGCAGGTCAATGCCGATGCCGCAGCGATGCAGGATATTGGCGGTCGCGAAATGTGGTTGCTCGTACCGATTGCGGTCGTTGTGTTGTGGATGGGGGTATATCCGGAAACTTTCCTCGCCCCTATTCGCCGCGATGTTGCGACGATTGTCGATCGTATTGAACGGGCAGCTCCATCTGGCGACAGCAAATTAATGGCAGTCGACCCGACAACAACGCGCTTTCGCGTTGCTCATGAACCTAAAAACGACGTGGCTGAGGGGAGCCATTAATAATGGAACTTAACGCTTCTCTCTCCTTGGTACGTCCCGAGATCATTCTCAGCTTCTCGGCGCTTTTTTTGCTGTTGTTGGCTGCGTGGATGGATCAGGCTGGACGCTTGATCAGCATATTGGCTGTCGCTGCACTTGCCGCGGCCGCCGCTCTGACTGTCAATTCTCTTGGTTCGGGGTCCAATTCATCGGCATTCGACGGTTTGATGGTGAATGATGCTTTCGGCAATTTCTCCAAATTACTGATTTACATTGCTGCAGCGGTTTCGTTGATGATTGCGCCGCGTTTCTTGGAGAAGGCTGGCGCGATGCGCGCTGAGTACCCGGTTCTTATCTTGCTTTCGTGCATTGGCATGGGCGTGATGGTATCGGCGACCGATCTGATTTCATTATATATCGGTTTAGAACTTCAGAGCCTTTCGGCTTACGTCCTTGCAAGCTTTGTTCGCTCGGATGGCCGTTCAGCTGAAGCCGGCCTGAAATATTTCGTCTTGGGCGGCTTAGCGAGCGGTATGCTGCTTTTTGGCGCATCGCTGGTTTATGGTTTTGCTGGGTCGACAAGCTTCGCAGCAATCGGCGTTGCGATGGACAAGGAAGTCGGCCTTGGCCTTATATTTGGCATCGTATTCATTCTGTCCGGTTTGGCGTTCAAAATTAGTGCCGCCCCGTTCCATATGTGGACGCCTGACGTCTACGAAGGTGCGCCAACGCCCGTCACCGCATTTTTTGCAAGCGCGCCAAAAGTTGCAGCCATGGCTTTGTTAATGCGCATTGTGCTTGAGGCATTTGGCTCGCAAATTCTTGTCTGGCAGCAAATCATTATTGCCGTTGCGTTGATGTCGATCATCATCGGCGCAGTCGGCGCAATCGGTCAGCAAAATCTGAAGCGCCTTATGGCGTATAGCTCCATCAACAATGTTGGCTTCATCCTGATCGGTTTGGCGACTGGAACGGAACAGGGCATCGCCGCTATGCTTGTGTACCTGACCATCTATGTTGTCATGACACTGGGCAGCTTCGTCTGCCTGATGCAACTGAAGGACAAAGACGGAAGCTATCGGGAAGAATTTGCCGATATCGCTGGCTTGTCAAAGACCCGCCCCGCGCTTGCGGCAGCATTCGCTATCTTCATGTTCAGCCTCGCTGGCATTCCGCCATTGTTCGGCTTCTGGGGTAAGTTGGTGGTATTCAATGCCGCTGTCGCTGCTGGCTTGCTGCCACTGGCTGTCATCGGTATCGCCGCTTCGGTTATTGGCGCGTTCTATTATCTGAAGGTCGTCAAAGTCATGTATTTCGATGATGCAGCCGATGTTATTGCGGAAAGCGATGACAAGGTGCTTGTGTGGACGGGTGGAATTCTTGCCGCGGCCAATTCACCGCTTGGCTATTTTGCCATTCCGGTGCTTGGTGTTTGGACAGCTGTTGCAGCGAAGGCCCTTTTCTGACGCCGATATTTGAAGAGGTTGCGCTTACGGGCTCAACGAATGCTGATTTACTGATGCGCGCGGCTCAGGGGGCTCCCGAGGGATTATGGCTTCGCGCCGATGCGCAGGATGGCGGTAGAGGCCGTCTTGGCCGCAGCTGGGAAAGCCCAAAGGGCAATTTGTTCGCAAGCACCATCGTTCGACTGCGCGATACCGACCCCGCACCTGCGAGCCTCGCTTTTGTAACAGCCTTGGCTGTGTTTGATGCCATCCGGCAAGTGGCGCCGCATGTCGATATTTCGCTGAAATGGCCAAACGATATACTTTCGCGCGATGGGGCGAAATTGTGCGGAATATTGTTGGAAAGAGCGTCCGATGCGGTCGTGGTCGGCATTGGGCTAAATCTGGTTTGGCATCCTGAAAATCTCGACCGTAAAGTGTCAGACTTGCGTGCGCTTGGCGCAACACCTCCTGACGCGCAGTCAAGCGTAGAAATCTTAGCTGAAGCTTTTGCGCGTTACATGGCGATCTGGCGGTTTTCGGGCATACAAACCATTGTCCGGCAATGGGAAGAATATGCGCATCCACGGGGTACGCTACTCTCGGCGCGATTACCTGATGGTGAGGAATTACAGGGGCTTTTCCAAGGTTTGGACGATCAAGGTGCACTTCGGCTTCGCTTGGCGGATGGAGAAATTCGTGCCATTCACGCGGCAGATGTTTTTCTAGTTTAAAGGGGTGGGCGATGTTGCTCGCAATAGACACGGGTAATACAAACGCGAAGTTTGCGTTGGTCGATGACAATGGTGAGATATTACACCGCTGGCGCATTGCCACAGATGCGCGCCGCACGGCCGATGAATATGCGGTTTGGTTAGATCAGTTGATCCAAATGGCAGGGTTTAAGCGGTCTGATATCGACGCAGTGATCATCGCGACGGTCGTACCGCGCGCGCTTCACAATCTACAACTTTTGGCGACGCGCTATTTTGGGTGTGAAGCGCTTGTGGCTGGGCGGGGCGCTGCTGCTTGGGGCATTCAGCTGCGTGTTGCTGAGCCGCAGTCGGTTGGCGCAGACCGCGCAGTGAATGCAATCGCTGCCCAATCCCTAGCCAACGGGCATAAGATCGTGATCAGCTTCGGCACAGCTACGACGTTTGACTATATTGGACCTGATGGTTCGTATCGAGGCGGAAGCATTGCGCCAGGCGTTAATCTGTCGCTTGATGCATTGTATGGCGCAGCGGCGATGCTTCCACGAATTGCAATCGAACCGCCGCCAAATGAAAGTGTAATTGGTACAACCACTGTTGGACAAATGCAGATTGGCATCTATTGGGGCTATGTGGCAATGATCGAGGGGATGATTGCCCGAATGAAGGCTGAAATTGGCGAACCGGTATCGGTCATTGCAACCGGCGGTTTGGCGATCTTGTTTCAGCAACATGGCCATTTATTTGACCGGGTAGAACCCGATCTTACGCTGCGGGGGCTGGCGCTTTTGTACAGGAATAGAGAAATAACATAATGACGACCCCAAAAAATGAACTGCTTTTCCTTGCTCTTGGTGGATCAAATGAAATTGGCATGAACGTCAATTTATATGGTTGCGATGGCAAGTGGGTAATGGTCGATCTTGGCCTGACATTTGCCAACTCAGAATATCCCGGCATTGACCTCGTACTTCCAGATCTGGAATTTATCGAGAAACGCAAAAAAGATCTTTTGGGCATTGTACTGACGCATGGTCACGAAGATCATATCGGTGCGGTGGCCTATTTTGCTGCTGACCTTGGTGTGCCGTTATATGCGACGCCGTTCACAGCAACGCTCATTCGCGGCAAGCTTGAGGAAGAAGGCATTGCTGATATTGTAGAGTTGAATGTCATTCCCATGGAAGGTGCATTCTCCATGGGGCCGTTCGACTTTAAATTTGTGACGCTGGCGCACTCCATTCTTGAGATGAGCGCCTGTCTGATTACCACGCCTTATGGCAAGATTTTCCATACCGGCGACTGGAAGCTGGATGAACGCCCCGTATTGGGCACTCCGACCACCGCAGACGCGCTGACCGCCATTGGCGACACAGGAATACTGGCGATGGTCTGCGATTCCACCAACGTCTTCAATACTGGAAACAGTGGCAGCGAAGGCAGCGTGAAGGATGACCTGCTGAAGTCCGTCAGAGCAGCGAAGGGCCGAGTGGTTGTTACGACATTCGCTTCCAACGCGGCCCGATTGCAGACTTTGGGCGAAGTTGCGCGCGAAAGCGGACGTACATTGTGCTTTGCAGGTCGATCGTTGCATCGGATCCTTGAGGCAGCGCAAGCCAATGGCTATTTGAAGGACTTGCCCAAAACTATCGACATGGAAAGCGTTGATAGCCTTGCACGTCATGAAGTCATGGTTGTTGCGACAGGCGGGCAGGGTGAGGCCCGCGCAGCGCTCGCCCGCATTGCGGAAGGAAATCATCCTGTGAAGCTGGAAGAAGGCGACACCGTTATTTTCTCGTCCAAGCAAATCCCGGGTAATGAAATCGCGATCGGCATCATTATGAACAAGCTGGCCGAGCGCAACATTCTGACGGTTACGGAAAAGCAGGCGCATGTCCATGTCTCGGGTCACCCGGGTCAGCCCGAACTTGCTGCCTTGTATGACTGGATCAGGCCTGAAATCCTTGTCCCAGTTCATGGCGAACGCCGGCACATGGCAGAACAGGCACGTTTCGCGCTCGCGCATGGCGTTCCAAAGTCTGTGGTGCAATCGAATGGAGACGTCGTGCGTTTGGCGCCCGGTGACCCCAAGACCATCGGTAAGGAACGAACTGGTCGCCTGATTCTTGATGGTGACACCATAATTGCTGCCGATGGCGCAACGTTGAACGAACGCCGGCGACTTTCTTGGTACGGATTGATTTCGGTCGCTTTCGCCCTTGGGGCGAATGACAGGTTGCTCGGTAGTCCGGAAATCCGTTTGCATGGCGTTCCTATCGAAGAAGATCTTGATGATTTTGTCGAGGAAGCAACCGCGGCTGCAGTGAAAGCAGTTAAGGACAATCGCGGTGATTATGAAAAGCTCCGCGAGTCCGTACGCTTGGCCGTTCGCCGCGTTGCCGTGAGTTGGACTGGCAAAAAGCCAATAGTTGATGTGATGATATTGGAGACAGCATGAACTGGACATCAATTGTCGCTATTTACGTGCTTTTTTGGGTGATGACGGCGTTTGTCATTCTTCCAATCGGCGTGCGTACCCATGATGAATTGGGGCTGCCTAAGGTGCCCGGGCAAGCTGACAGTGCCCCCGGAAACTTCCAACCCCGTACCATATTGTTGCGGACAACATTGTTATCCGCTGCCCTGTTCGGGTTATATTATGCCAATTACATCTATGGCTGGGTTGACCGCCACAGTTTTGACTCGCTGTTAAACAGGCCTGTCTAAGGTTTAATTCCGCAGTCGTTCGATAGCTTGGGCAAGCGCAACATATAGCTTACCAATATCGGACGACAGGAGAGTTACACCAATGGCGTTGCCATCGCGTGTGCTCAGCAACAGGCGCATGATGGATTCAAAGTCGTGTACGTAACGGTTCACATGCTCGCGGAATTCGCTGTCCTCGCCATAATGATTGGCGATGATCTTTGCCTCTCCAGCATCCAATAGCCGAACCGCACGGCGGGTAAACACGCCCCTGTCGCCCTTGAGATAAGATGCCCATGCCGTGTCGGTAATGTCGTTCGACAATATTTTAGCGACATCGATTGCCGTCGAATTCAGCGATTCCGTTAACAGCACCATCCGGCGGGCGAAGCTGTCATCATGAACTGATTCAAAGCTGTTTTTGCTATCGGCAATGCGGCTTTCGAGGCTGCTGGTCATTTCATCCAGTTCGGCCAATTGCTTGACGACTAGGCCTGACGCAGCTTCGGACAGCTCTACATTGCGTTCAATCGCTTCCTGGACCGCCGAATTCATCGAAGCAACTTGCGCATCCAATGCGTTTGCAAGCGCCGTCCGGTTTTGTTCAGTTAATTGGTCCGCAATATGTGCAAGTTCATCATCCAATATCTTCCGGCTGCTCTCCGCGGCTGCACGTGTGGATTCGCGCACCCGAAGCAACGAGGTTACGAGCCGGTCATTTGCCTCATCCGACATTTCCTCAAGCAGCGATTGTGTCTGTCGAAGCGATGAACCAAGCGCGTCGACTTGCTCATGACGTGCTGAAAAATGCGCATCGCTTTGCGTCATGAGCACGCTCACAGAGTCGCGCTGGGTGGCAATAAGCTGCTCAAGCCCGTTTAGCTTCTCAAGCATGTTGTCGCTCAGTTCCTCGAGGGATTGCGCACTCGACAAAGCTGATTTGATCTGCGCGACACCATCGGACAACTGAACGCTGAGTACGTCCATAGCTGCAGGGATGGTCTTGCTGATTTCGTGGTTTGCCGTGCCAAGCGATTCCAACAGCCTGTCGGATTGTCCAATAAGTTGTTCGGTGACCGCCTGATTATCTGTCAGCGCGGAGCCGACTGACCGCGTGCTCTCTCCCAGCGCGGAAACCGCAAAGGCAAGTTTGGATGTTTGTTCGGTTGCTACCCGATCAACCTCAGAAATTTGGTCTGCGCTGGTGCGAATGTGCGTGCTTATTGTCGCAATCATGTCGTGGATGCGCGCCTCTTCCTGTTCGGTCTGGCTGCCGACCTCACCAAGTGCCTGCCGCAATTCTACTAGGCTCGACTGAATATGTTCCTGACTGTCAGTGAGGATCGAATCTATATCGCCCGATGCTTGCGCGATGCCGCTCGATATCGCTTGCGATGCGCTGTCCATCAAAGTCGCCATTTCGGCGCTTCGGTCAAGCGCTTCAGCACTTCGTACGTCGAGCAGCTTTGCACTGCTGCTTAGCGACTGTTCTAATTTAACCGCTAAATCATCAGCGCGCACTTCAACATCATCGATATAGTCGCGCACGGATTTCCCCGCATCGCTGACGCGCTCGAGAGTGGCTATCAGCGCCTTGATCTGGATTTGCGCGTTATTTCCAGCACTGCCAATCTGGTTCGTCACGTCCTTCGCTGCGCTCGTGACGACAGGCAGATGCTTGCGAAGCTGCTCCAAATTGGTGTTTGCGGATTGGCTTACCGCCTCAAGCGTTTTTGCCTTTTCGTCGCTATCGGCGAGCGCTGCCGTGAGCACCTGCGCCGAATCCATCAATTTCTGAGAGGACTGCCGCCCAAGCGACTCCAAATCACGCGCGTTTTGCGACAAAAACTCGCGTGCCAACGAGATCTCTTCGTTTACCGTGCGCATCCGCTGACTCAGCGCATCGCTTTCGTTACGCAACAAAGCAGCTACATTGCCGAATCGGGTAGCTTCACGGCTGCTGCTACGCATCACCAGCAACCAAGCTACTGCGATCAATAGGGCAGGGATGGCCCAATTAGCGACAAGTTCAACAACGCGATTATTGGTGAGGCCAGTTTGCGCCTCGGGCCAATAGGTCATTGCAAAAAATGCAGTCCAGCCGACAAATGCGACAAGAAGCAACGTCGGCACCACAAATGCCAAAACACTGCGCCGCGGCTCCTGAAGTTCATACGCATCATCGTAAGTTGCTGAATATACATCGTCCGGAAGCATGTCCGTAGTCGCGTTCGTTTCCTCTACGACATGGTCGTGCGTGGATTGATCCGAAATATGCTGCGTCAAGCCGACGATTTTTGAACGTGTGGTCATAATTTCGTATTTACCATATTATTGCGAGAGAGAAACGCAAACTTAACACTATCAGTTGTAAACCCGTGGAATGTCGATGGATTATGGCCAATTTGACACAGCGTTAAAGGCTGCAGTCGGGGATGATGCATCCCTCATGGCGGAACTGCGTTTGTCCTTCGTTGAAAGCGCGAAGCGGCAAATCAGCCTGTTATCGCGGTCGCGTTGCGATGCAAATTGGCAATATTCCAGCTGGCGTTTAAAAGGTTTGGCCGCCAGCTTTGGCGCGATACACATCATGACTTTGGCTGACGAAGCAGGCGAAGGTGCGCCCGGTGACCCAGTTGTCATTCGCAAACTCAACAAGGCGATATCCGAAATTGAACATTTCATTGTTTAATGATTGAGTCGTTTCGTAGATTTTTATTGGCAAAAGACAGCTAACCTTCATATCGGGCCTATGGTGTCCGTCCGCTTTCCCGAAAAACCGTCTGTTGCTCTGCTCTCCGTCACAGGTGGCGATGTATCAACGTCGTCCGCGCCCACCGACAGGGGGAATACCGAGTTGGCGGGGGGATCGCTTGTCGCGTATCAGATTAAAACACTGTGTCGTGCTGGCATTTCACGGTTTCTCGTTGAAGTCGAAAATGTCGATGGGGCAATGCTGGCCTTGGCTGACCAATGCCGCCAGCAAGATATCCTCGTAGATTTCGTGCGTACGGGTGCGGACATCCAGCGCTATTTAAAGCTTGATGATCGCGTTTGGGTTCAGTCTGGGCAGCTATATGTTCAACCCGACTTTGTTGAGACGCTTGCGAAATCGGCGGATAACTTCGTAGCTACGCTTGACGGGCGTGATGAAAATAGCCTTTTCGAACGGATCGATTTGAATACCCGCTGGGCGGGTATCTCGGTCGTCAGTGCAAGCACGATATCGATGCTTAAAGATCTGCCCGAAGACTGGAGCATCATTTCCTCCCTTTTGCGGCAGGCAATCCTCGCAAATGTGCCGTTGAGACTTTTGTCGCAACAGCATGTCAACAACGGAACCCTGAATATTGTCCAAGGCCCGCAGGATTTTGTCCAGCTTAACAAACAGATATTGCGCAGACGGGTCGCAAGTCAGCCTGGTATGGTTGAAGCACGGGTTTTGGGGCCGGCATCCGCGAAGTTGGTTCCCTTCATCTGGCAAAGTCCGATCGCACTGAAGCTCGTCAAATTTGCGGGTCCGATTTTTGCATTTGGCGCAATCGCGCTCGGCGTGTCGGGCTATGCCCTGGCAGCAACTGGCGCGGCATTTGCAGCTGTCGTCGCCAATTCCCTGCGCCTTGCAGCAACAGACGATCCGAATGGCCGAGGGAAAATCCCTAGCCTGACTACTGTGACGTTGGTGCTGCTCGTAATCGCGATGTTTGGCGCCGCCTATATGGACACCTCTTACACCAGCGACGGCCTCTTTGCGGCCTTTGCTGTGGCCTCCATTGCGTTTATCAGCATGCGCGTTTCTTTGCCCCATTGGGCTTATGGGCTTCTCCGGTCGGCTGCAATGCTGTCCATTTTAGCCATTGTTGGCACTGCCGTGCTCGGTTTCACTTATGCTTTGCAATGGATTATGGTTGCACAATTAAGCGTGTTTATGTTTGCATGCTACGATAGCGGCCCAGATAAAAAGGCCGATCAGGCTTAAAGCGGCGTTAACCGAAAAAACCTATAACGGCCGCCATGAACAGCACTGGATAGGCTTTGGACGGTTTGCTCGGCCCTCAAGATGATTTGCTTTCAATCGCGTCGTTTCATGCGCGCGATGTTGATGCGTTGTGCCAAGACGTCGCATCAATCATATTTCCGTCCGCCGTGCATACACCGTCAGAAGCCACGATCAGCGCAGTTTCGGTAAAATTGCTGCAAATCGTGCGCGATATCGAGGCACGGTTGCAGGGTGCCACCCCAGAATCAATTACTGGACCATTGCTTGCGCGGTCAGGTTTTTTGCGCGAACCGGACATAGTGGACTTCGCGCTCGCGCGTGTCGCTGAAGACAATCTGATTGCCCGGCTTGGGGGTGGCTTCTCTGAATTCGCCGTTGAATTGCTGGATCATGCAGACGAAAGCGTAGCCCACGCAGCACAAGCGTTGCTTGCTGCCGATAGCTTGCAATTGCGGGCGCAGGGTCGGTCTTATCTGACGCTGCCGCCTGAACTTCTATACAAGGTTTGCTGGCGGATTGTTGCCGCGCTTGAGGTCTTGTCGGGCAGCCGGTCTGATGAGGTGATCAATAAAGCGCGTTTGCTGATTTCAAGCTATGACGAAGCGCACACAGCTCCGGCATCGGCACGAAAAATTGCGCATTTTATCGGTAACGAGGCCAAAGTTTCGCTGTCGAACCCGCATTATGCCGGGATTCATCTTTTCGTGGCTCAACTCAGCGCTGACCTGAATATCGGACATGATCATATTCTGCGGATGATAGATTTTGAATCTGCATTTCCGATGATGGTTTTGCTGGCAGCCGACGGTGTTCCCAAGGATGAAGCTCTGCAGACCATGATTGCTTTGAGGGGGCAAATCCTCTTGCCACGCGAAGCTGTGCTGTTTGAGTCTGAATACGTACATATCATTCGTGAAATGGCACGCGAACAGCTCAACAAATGGTCTGCCGCGCGGTTGGCGTTTCTAAGCTTCTGCAAAACATGAACGGTACAGCGCCTTTAACACGCGCCGTCACAGGCGAGGTTTCGCACGAGGGCATGTTGTTGCGTGCGGACGACGCCTTGGAGCAGCTTCATTTGAGGGCAGGGGGCGAGCTTGGCGGTATAGTTGCTTGTCCAGCTTTGCTGAGCCTCACACAGATGGTGGTAAGTCTTCGCATGCGGCTAGCACGCGCTGTTCGAGTTTCGGATGGTGCGGATAATCTGGAATTGTGGGTGGAAGCCGAGCCTTCTGACAATGAAGTTAAACTCTCCATCTTGAGTTGGCGCAAAATTGAAAATGTTGCTGCCAGTTCAAAATTGCAGGCTGTCTGGCCTGATCAAGGTCAAGAACCAGTCAGGCTTGGATTCGACAGAGCCTTGCGGCTAGTTGATGCCCGCGGACCCGTCGAAGACATCGTAAGGCCCGCAGATTTCGGTTCTTCGGCCAAAATTATACTCGAAAGGTTTTTTGGGACGGAGCAATTTGCGCAATTCCAAAATGTCGAAAAATTCCTTCCGATCAGCCGGCGGAACGTTACGACGCTCAACGATGGCAACATGTTGGTGTGGGGGCAGGCGGAACGCAATACCGACGGCGAGGTTTCTGGCTACACACTGTTTTTTGCGCAGAATGAGAAAATTGTTGGTCCGACCGGCCTAGGCGGCGACCAATCAACGCCGGGTGCGCTTTTTGGGAATCAGCTTGCTCCGGTCCTCCGGCAGCCGTTGAACCGTATCATTGCCAATGCAGAAACGATTGGGAGCGAATTGTTAGGCCCGATCCGTGAAAACTATGCGTCATATGCACGCGATATCGCCAATGCGGCGCGGCACCTGACGGCGCTGGTGGAGGATCTTGGCGATTTAGAGGCTGTCGAGCGACCGGGCTTTGCGACGGCAAAGGACGAGATAGAGTTAGGCGATGTTGCGCGGCGTGCTGCTGGTTTGCTCGCGTTAAAGGCCGCAGATCACAGCATTACCCTCGTAGTGCCTGATGACCAAACGCACGTCCCGGCCAACGCCGAATTCAGGCGCGTGCTGCAAGTAATGTTAAACCTGATTACCAATGCAATACGATATTCGCCCGACGGAACCGAAATACGGGTTGAAGTCGGCGCCGGGGATGGATGTGCGCGTATATCTGTGGCGGACCAAGGTTCGGGCGTTGGCA
The DNA here is from genome assembly GCA_027486895.1 of Sphingomonadales bacterium. Lineage (GTDB taxonomy): Bacteria > Pseudomonadota > Alphaproteobacteria > Sphingomonadales > Sphingomonadaceae > Sphingorhabdus_B. The sequence goes on along the minus strand of JAIXOE010000037.1, from coordinate 105,027 downwards.
TGGATAACCACGAACGCATCTTTGCGAAATTCGAGCGCCTGGGGCGCACCGGCGATGGCGGAAGCGGCCTAGGTCTTTACATATCACGACGTCTTGCACGTGCGATGGGCGGCGATTTAACCGTTGAGGATGCAAAAGGCGGAGGCGCTAAATTCACGCTCCGCCTTCCACAATAATTAACGCTGGGCGAGGCCCGGATATGGGCGGTGGTTTGGCCCAGTGTACAACTGGCGCGGGCGACCGATTTTTTGAGCCGGATCGGAAATCATTTCATTCCACTGCGCAACCCAACCCACGGTGCGCGAAAGTGCAAACAACACTGTGAACATTTCAGTCGGGAAACCAATCGCCGACAAAATGATGCCTGAGTAGAAATCTACGTTCGGGAACAGCTTCTTTTCGATGAAATATGGATCATTTAGCGCCATTTCTTCAAGCTGCATCGCAACATCAAAGATTGGGTCAGTAATGTTCAGTTCGGTCAGAACCTCACGTACCGTCTTTTGCATGACCGAAGCGCGCGGATCGTAGTTTTTATAAACACGATGTCCAAAGCCCATCAGGCGGAATGGATCATTCTTGTCCTTTGCGCGCTCAATGTAATGCGGAATACGGTCTGGGGTGCCGATTTCGCGCAGCATGTTAAGTGCAGCTTCGTTAGCGCCGCCATGTGCCGGGCCCCAGAGGCATGCAATGCCCGCCGCAATACATGCAAACGGATTTGCACCCGATGATCCGGCAAGACGCACCGTCGATGTCGAGGCGTTTTGTTCATGGTCGGCGTGGAGGATGAATATCCGGTCCATCGCGCGTTCGATGACTGGGTTCACAACATATTCTTCAGCGGGAACGCCAAAGGTCATCCGCAGGAAGTTGCCGGTGTATGACAGGCTATTGTCTGGATAGACAAATGGCTGACCGACCGAATATTTATACGCCATTGCGGCGATTGTTGGCATTTTGGCAATCAAACGATGGCTCGAAATCATGCGGTGCGTCGGATCGCTGATGTCAGTGGAGTCATGATAAAATGCTGAAAGCGCGCCAACTACACCGCACATAATCGCCATTGGATGTGCATCACGGCGGAAGCCGCGGTAGAATGTCGCTAACTGCTCGTGCAGCATGGTGTGACGCGAAATGGTATGGCTGAACTGGTCAAGCTGCGCCTTCGTTGGCAATTCGCCATTCAACAACAGATAAGACACTTCCATGAAGCTCGACTGTTCGGAAAGTTCTTCGATGGAATAGCCCCGGTGCAAAAGGATGCCCTCGTCACCATCGATGAAGGTCAGGGCAGATTCGCAGCTCGCGGTTGACGTGAAGCCAGGATCAAAGGTGAAATGATCCGACACTGCATATAATTTACGGATATCGATAACGTCGGGTCCTTCCGAACCCTTCATGATCGGCAAATCAAAGCTGGTTTCGCCAACGGTAAGAGTTGCGTTATTCTCGGCCATTTTCAAACTCCATACATTGCTACCCGAAAAGCGGGCTGCCCAATTGGGCATATTTCCGTTTAAGACACAGGACGCTCAAAACGTCGTTTGCGACTGCTTTCAGCCCTTCAAATGCCACTATTTCATGGGGAGAAAATGGCTTTGTCGTTGGCTAGCCCAATGGTAGCAAATTTAGCGGTCGTCAAGGCAAACAATAGCCGAAAATTAGTGCGTTATTTGCCACGCTCCGCATTGATGGTACACAGCCATTGTGGCGGGGATATCGAACATTTTGACCCTCAACAATATGGCTAGCGCACGCGCGGGCGGTATGTGGGGTGGTGTCCTCGAAAACTGGCTTGATCGCGAACGTGATCAGCTGCCCCTGTGGTTGCCCGTGGGTATTGGAATTGGGGTGGCCATTTGGCAATTTGGTGGAGCTTCGGCGATTCCAGGATTGTTGTTACTTGCGCTCGCGCTTGTGCTGTTCGCATTTTTGGCGAGGCCGCATAGCCGCTGTCGGCAAGTTTTAGGTATTGCCGCAATCACCGTCTCGTTTGGTTTTGGGCTTATTAGCCTGAAATCCGCGACCGTGGCAGCGCCCGTGCTTGGCAAAATATGGATTGGCGAGTTTTATGGCCGGATTGAAGCCGTGGAGAATATCTCGGCCCGGGAGGTCGTTCGGCTGCGTCTTGTTACGAGCGCCGAGGCTGGATTACCTGCAATCGTTCGCGTCAACCTTACCCCAGAACAATTTCAGCCAGTGTTCCAGTCAGGCGCGGTGATCAGATTGCGTGCGCGGTTGATGCCGCCTGCTGGTCCAACCTTGCCTGGAGGATATGATTTTGCGCGTCGGGCCTGGTTCCAGCAGATTGGCGCAACCGGGTCTGCATTGGGAACCGTAACCCTCATTAAGCCCGCAAATACCAATACTGTTTTTTCGGCCAAACGGGAACAACTCACGCAGCATATTTTGACGTCCATGGCGGGAAATGCCGGTGCAATCGGCGCTGCGCTTGTGACGGGTGACCAAGGTCATATCAGCGAAGCGGATGCACAAGCGATGCGCGACAGTGGGTTGGCGCATCTGCTGTCGATCAGCGGGCTTCACGTCACTGCCGTCGTTGGATTTATTTTCATCGCGGTCAGTCGGTTGATGTCATTGTCATCTTGGCTCGCCTTGCGCGTTTCGGTGCCTATTTGTGCTGCTGCCGCTGCTGCAACGGGTGCGCTGGCTTATACCCTTTTAACTGGCGCCGAAGTCCCGACGATAAGGTCCTGCATTGCAGCGCTTCTTGTGCTTGTCGCGTTGGCTTTGGGGAGGGAAGCGCTCACCTTGCGGTTGGTTGCGTTTGGTGCTCTGTGTGTGCTCCTGTTTTGGCCTGAGGCAATGGCCGGGCCAAGTTTTCAGCTTAGCTTCGCGGCAGTCGCCACCATTGTCATCATCCACGAATTGCCGGTGGTGAAGCGATTTACCGAGCGGCGGGACGAGTCTAGAATTCGCCGTCTGGGGCGTGGCGTTGCTTCGCTGGTGCGTACTGGGCTCGCATTCGAAATCGTCTTGGCGCCGATCGCGTTGTTCCATTTCCATAAGACGGGGCTTTATGGGGCTTTTGCCAATGTCATTGCCATCCCCATGACGACTTTTGTTATTATGCCATTGGAAGCATTGGCACTTGCCCTCGATTTGGTTGGGCTTGGCCTGCCATTTTGGTGGCTGGCTGGGCAGGGGATTTCAGCGATATTGGCGTTAGCACATTTTGTCAGCGGGCTACCGGGCGCGGTATCTATGATGCCTGAAATGCCGATCTGGTCTTTTTCCGCATTTTGGGCAGGTGCACTGATATTTGGCCTTCTTCAAACCAACATCCGTTATGTCGGCATTCCAATTTTCCTTATCGGTATTGCCGGCATGATATTGGCTCCCCGTCCAAATATCTTAGTCACAGGTGACGGAAAGCATCTCGCTTTCGTAACTGCCGACGGAGAAGTTGCTCTATTGCGCGGTAAGGCCGGTGACTTTGTTCGGGACATGATATCGGAAAAGGCGGGAAGCAATGCTGTTGCCACGCCGATTGAAAAGTGGCCGGGGGCAAGGTGCTCTCCTGACAATTGCATTATATCGGTTGCTGCACACAACCGAACATGGACGATATTAGCCACGCGAACGGCCTATCAAGTCCCCAATATGGAGATGGCTGCAGCCTGCAAGCGTGTCGACATCGTCATTAGCGACCGCTGGTTACCGAAAACGTGCCAGCCCAAGTGGATGAAAGCTGATCGCGCGCTGCTAGAACAGACCGGCGGCCTTGCTATATATTTGGCAGACCAGCGCGTGATTACCGCTAATGAAAATCGCGCGCATATGCCATGGGTTCATGCCGCCAAAATCGCGCGGCAGAACAACAATTTAGATCAATGATATCTGCGTAATAGGCCCGCAAGCTTTCCCTGTACCTCAACTTCATGCTGTGCATAATATTGCGGTTCATAGGTGCTATTGGCGGGATCCAACCGGATTTGCTGACCCTCGCGGCGCAGATATTTAAGCGTCGCTTCTTCGCCGCGCACCAGTGCTACCACAATCTCGCCGTCGCGCGCGGTCGTGGCTTTACGGATGAGTGCATAATCACCATCCAATATCCCAGCCTCGATCATTGAGTCACCCGACACCTCAAGCGCATAATGCTCGCCAGCGCCCAAAAGCGCCATTGGCACAGACAAGGAACTTTGCCCTTCCAACGCTTCAATTGGGACACCAGCGGCGATTTTGCCATGTAGCGGTATTTCCATGACGTCATTTGCGGCAACGGGCAGATTAACCTGCGCCTTGTTGCCAGCAATAGCGGGCGCCAGTTTCGTAACATTATCGCTGCGCATGTTACCGCCCTCAGGCAGCTTCATTACCTCAAGCGCGCGGGCGCGGTTGGCGAGGCGGCGGATAAAGCCCCGCTCTTCCAAAGCACCAATCAACCGATGCACGCCTGATTTGCTTTTCAAATCCAGCGCTTCCTTCATTTCTTCGAATGAGGGCGAAATACCGCTTTCATCAAGTCGCTGGTTAATGAACACAAGCAGTTCATGCTGTTTGGCTGTGAGCATATTCAGGGTTCCATCATGTTGAACATGAGAAGAACGATTAGAGAACAAATGCGGTTAGGTCAAGAACAAACGCATTTTGCAGTCATGTATGCTCAAGCGACGCGATGGTAATGAACCGAAGCGCCCGCCGGCTTTGCCGGAGCATTTGTTTCGTGAACGATCAACGCGTTGCTTTGGGACAGCGGCAACACCATGCCGCTATCTTGCGCCCGGAAAGGCGTAATGAGCGCATCGTCCACCTTTGCCCGCAAATACTCTGTCCTGCTGCCGCCAGCGGGCAATGCGATTGCAACGGGGGCTTCAAAAAGCTCCGGAAATGGCGCGGGGGCGCCCGCCATATGCCGTACGAGTGGAAGCAGGAACAAAAAGGCCGTTACGAAAGCTGATGACGGGTTTCCAGGCAGGCCAAGCACAATAGTATCGCCGATTTTTCCCGCCATGATGGGTTTCCCGGGGCGCATGGCCACCTTCCAAAAATCCATATCTGCGCCGATATTGAAAAGCGCCGTTTGGACCAGATCATGGTCGCCAACTGAGGCACCGCCAGTCGTTACGATAATGTCCGAAGTTTGCGCGAGCATCCGCAGCCTGCTCTCCAGTTCGGACAAGTTATCCCGGATGATGCCGGCATCGGCGATTTCGCATGGCATGCTTGATAGCATCGTATGTAACATGGGGCTGTTCGACGAGGGTATATGCGCTGGACTGCAATCTGCCCCGGGGGGCATGAGTTCGTCTCCAGTGGCCACGATGGTAACGCGCGGCCAGCGACCGACATGAACGGTTCCATGACCCGCCATCGCGGCGAGGGCGATAGGTCCGGCCTCCAGAAGCGTGCCTGATTCGAGAATTTGATCTCTTTCCGAAAAATCGCTTCCCGCTTTTCGGACATGGCGCCCATATGCAAGTGCATCGCCATTGACGGCAGATAATTGGTCATCGTCGCGTGCGGCATCTTCCTGAATCAGGATTGCATCCGCGCCAGCAGGAACATGTCCACCGGTAAATATGCGGACGGCTTCGCCTGAATTGAGTGTTCCTGCAAATGGCCGGCCAGCCGCGCTTTCGCCGATTACGTGCCACGGCCCCGGAAATTCAGTGGACGAAACTGCAAATCCGTCCATCGCAGAAAGATCCGCCGCTGGCTGCGTACGTAGAGAGACGAGCGGGCCATGCAGATAATGCCGCGCGGCCTTGGCAAGTTCTAATTCGATGGACGGCAATGGCGTAGCCAGCTGTAATAATCTGGCTTGCGCTTCGGTGACCGAAATCATGCGTGCCAGTCACCAGATTTACCGCCCGTTTTGGACAGCAACCGGATGCCGGAAATGACCATCAATTTATCCAGCGCCTTGGCCATGTCGTAAAGTGTGAGCAAGGCAACTGATACGGCGGTTAAGGCTTCCATCTCGACACCCGTCGGGCCATTCAAGCGCACACGCGCCTCTGCCCGAATGCCGTGGTCTTCAAAATCAAATTCGATGGCAATTTTGGAGAGCATGAGCGGGTGGCAGAGAGGTATGAGCTCACTGGTCTTTTTTGCGGCCATGATGCCCGCGACACGAGCAGTTCCAAGCACATCGCCTTTTTTGAGGTTGCCAGCACGCACAGCCTGAAGTGCTTCGGCGGACATCGTAATACGCCCTTCCGCAACGGCTTCACGCGCTGTATCAGCTTTGGCGGATACATCCACCATATGCGCCGCGCCATCAGCACCCAGATGCGTCAGATCAGCCATGTCCGGTCAATAACCGTTGCGTAGCAAGCTGAACGTCCGCTTCGCGCATCAGGCTTTCGCCCACCAAGAAGGTATTAATCCCGCTTGCCGCCATACGCAGGCAATCGGAATGCGTCGAAATGCCGCTTTCACACACCAGCAATATGTCGGCAGGCACCATCTTCGCCAAGCGTTCGGTTGTCGCCAGATCAACTTCGAACGTCTTGAGGTTGCGGTTGTTGACGCCAACCAATTTGGATTTGAGCCGGGTGAGTGCCCGTTCCAATTCTGCTTCGTCATGAACCTCGATAAGAACGTCCATTCCTTCGGCGAAGGCAGCTTCTTCGATTTCAACCATAGCTACATCGTGTAGAGCAGCGACAATGATCAATATGGCATCGCCGCCCATTTGGCGGGCCTCAGCGCACTGCCACGGGTCAACCATGAAGTCCTTGCGAATGACCGGCAAGTTGCACGCGTTACGCGCAGCAATGAGATAATCCTCATGGCCCTGAAAATAAGGGGAGTCGGTCAAGACGGATAGGCACGCCGCACCGCCCGCTTGATAGGCCATCGCATGTGCCGCAGGGTCGAAATCCTCACGGATGAGGCCTTTAGACGGGCTCGCTTTTTTGATTTCCGCGATCAGCGCAATGCCCGATGCGCTTTTGGACCGCAGCGCCGTTTCAAACCCACGCGGCGGCGAAGGGGCAGGCCAATGCGACAAGCCTTTCGGTTTCCGTTCCGCCACTTCCGTGCGCTTGGTCGCGCAGATTTCGGCAAGCTTGTCGGCCATCAATATTTCACCCAACAGTTTAGCAATGCATTGGCCAGCCCCTTGTCGATCGCCTCGGCGGCTTCTTCAACGCCGTCGGGCATGGTTTCAACGACACCTGCAACCAACAAAGCCTCTGCTGCATTGAAAAGCACAGCGTCGCGATAGGCGCCATGCTCGCCAAGCAATAATTTGCGCAATTCGGCCGCATTGTGCTGTGCATCGCCGCCACGTATGGCTTCTACCGGATGTACAGGAAGGCCGGCATCGGCTGCGCTTGTGCGTTGGAACCGGACGCCTTCGGGTTCGACTACAGCGACTTCGTTGCCGCCGGCTAGGCTCAGTTCATCAAGGCCTTCGTCGCCTGAAATGATCCGCGAATGTTCGGTGCCAAGATGATGAAGCGCCTCAGCATAAACGGGGACGTAAGCGGGGCGGGCAATGCCGATCAACTGGCGTTTTACGCGCGCGGGGTTGGCGAGCGGTCCCATCAAGTTGAAGATTGTGCGCTGGCCGATCCGCTGACGGATGGGCTGAATGCGCTTCATGGCCGGATGGTGATTGGCCGCGAACAAAAAGCAAATGCCAAGGTCTTTAAGCGTTTCTTCCGCCATGCGTCCGGCGCGTTCCATATCAAGGCCCAGCGCTTCAAGCGTATCAGCTGCACCTGCCTTTGATGATGCCGCGCGATTGCCATGCTTGGCTACGGGAACTTCGCATGCTGCGACCACAATCGACACAGCGGTAGAAACGTTAAGTGTGTGATGGCCGTCACCACCCGTACCACAGACATCGATCGCACCTTCGGGGGCGTCAATGGGGATTAGCCGTTCGCGCATAGCCTGCGCAGCGGCGGCGATCTCCACCATTGTCTCGCCGCGTGCGGTAAGCGCGATCAGGAATGCCTCTATTTCATCTTCGGATGCACGCGCGTCGAGGATATCCGCAAAGGCCTGTGCGGCCTCGTCATGGTTGAACAGATGCTGCGGGTCGGGGAGCGGGCCAAACGGGTTCATGCCCTCTCCCTCACTGCCATGCCGGCAATACGCATAAAATTGGCAAGCATGGCGTGACCATGTTCCGTCGCAATACTTTCGGGATGAAATTGAACGCTGTGGATCGGCAACGTTGCGTGACGAAAGCCCATGACATGACCGTCATCGCTCGTCGCATTGACAATCAAACTGGAGGGTACATTTTCCACAATGAGCGAATGATAACGCGTCGCCTGAAACGATGAAGGCAGGCCTTTAAACAATCCGGTCCCATCATGTGTGACCGGCGACGTTTTGCCGTGCATCAGTCCGCCGCGGGCAACGGTGCCACCAAAATACTGGCCAATGGTCTGGTGCCCCAAGCAGACGCCAAGCAATGGCTTTCCAGCCTCGGCACAAGCCGCCACCAGTTCAAGGCTGACGCCCGCCTCATTCGGCGTTTTTGGACCTGGTGAAATCAGGAAGGCCTTGGCGCCAGATGACAGGGCTTGGCCAGCCGAGATGTGATCGTTGCGAACAACCTCAACCTCTGCCCCAAGTTCCATCAGATAATGGACGAGGTTCCAAGTGAAGCTGTCGTAATTGTCGATAACGAGGATCATGGGCGACGCACTAGCGGCTTTAACCCGCGGGTGGAAGAGGACTATTGCGCAAGCAATTTTGCGAGGTCGTCCTTCCAGAATTTGGCCCAAGTATGCGTTCCATGGCCCTTTGTTTCGATAGACGCAGGGATGAGGATGAACTTCGTCGTTGGCATCCGGTTGATGGCAAGTTCCGTGATGCCATAGTTTGGCGGGTTGATGAAATCATCGGCCGAGTTAATCCATAAGGTCGGAGCCTTGATCGATTCAAGCGTTGGCCATGGGTTGTAGTTCCGCGAAGAATCCAACTGATAGATGATGTCATTTGCATCGTTGCGCGTAACGGTCCGCGCGAAGGCTTCATCTGTAAACGCCTCTGCGGCGGCGCGGGTTGGATATTGTGCCTGCAACGCCAGCGGATTTGCACCAGCCACCATGCTAAGCGTCGCCGCCGTACGCAGACCCGCCAATGGCGGTGCGGTGTAGTTGCCGTTGTTCCAAGTTGGATCAGCTTTGATCGCATCCATAGAAAGCTTGCGCCACATGCGATTTTGTCCAGCGATCTCGACAGGAAGGCACGCAAATGGTGCCAGCTTCTCAACGGCGTTGGGGTAGGTCGCACCCCACATAAATGCATGCATGCAACCCATTGAGGTCCCAAGGATCAGCTTCAGCTTTTTCACGCCTAGTTTTTCGGTGACCAACCGATGTTGCGCCGAAATCATGTCGGCATAGTCATATTTCGGAAACGCCATACGAAGCCCGTCGCTTGGCTTGGTCGACTTTCCATGGCCGATATTGTCCGGCAAGATGATAAAATATTTGGATGTGTCGAGCACTTGGCCAGGGCCGAAAAGCTCGCCTGCAAATTGCGGTTGAAAAAACTGATGCCCAGTGCCGCCGGTGCCATGGAGGATCATCACGGCGTTGGTGACATTGCCTCTCGAATCGCGCGTTGGCGTTCCAAGGGTTGTGTAATGAATTTTGAGTTCTGGCAGGCGTTCGCCACTCGCAAAGGTAAAGTCAGCGAAGGCCGCGTCAGCCTCGGTGGGGGGCGCAACTTCGGATTGAGCCAGAGCAGGAATTGCGGACAATAATGCCAGTGAAGCTATAAGAAAATTACGCATCGATACTAGCTAACGACCTTTACGTGACCGTCAAGCTACTGTCCAAATTTTGCTTCACCCGCGATACGAATAGCCTCACGCGCAGCAGCAATGAGCGCCCCGGCTTTTGCTTCGCACTCACGCTGCTCATATTCGGGATTGCTGTCGGCAACAATACCGGCACCAGCCTGAACATGCATCACGCCGTCTTTAACAACCGCAGTGCGCAGGACGATGCAGCTATCCATATCGCCATTGGGCGAGAAATATCCAACGCCGCCAGCATACGCGCCGCGGGTCTCGGGTTCGAGTTCAGCGATTATCTCGCATGCACGGACTTTGGGTGCACCTGAAACAGTGCCAGCGGGAAAGCCTGCGAACAAAGCGTCGATGGCGTCTTTATCCTCGGCAAGCTCCCCAACAACGTTGGATACGATATGCATCACATGGCTGTAAAATTCGACCATGTAACTGTCCGTGACGGTTACGCTCCCGCCTTTGGTTACGCGGCCGACGTCGTTTCTACCGAGGTCGAGCAACATGAGATGTTCTGCGCGCTCTTTCGGGTCAGCCAATAAAGAGGCGCGGTTTTCAGCGTCTTCGATGCTGCTCTTGCCACGCGGACGGGTTCCAGCAATCGGCCTGATGGTCACTTCGCCACCGCGCGCACGCACCAATATCTCGGGACTTGAGCCGATCAGCGCAAAGCCGGGAAGATCGATGAAGTACAGAAAGGGTGACGGATTGATCCGCCGTAAGGCTCGGTACAAATGCACAGGCGGCAAATCGAATGGCGCGGTGAACCGCTGGGCAAGCACGACTTGGAATATATCGCCTGCCTCAATGTAGTTTTTGGCAGAAGCAACCATGTCTGCATAGCGGCCCTCGGGCAACACAGGCGTGAGCTCTAGATCACGTTCATCTGAGTGTGATGGCGCGTTTGCCAAAGCTATATGCCCTGCGTCCAAAAGCCGCTCTGTCTCATCGAGGCGTTCATTGGCCAATGCCACCGCCTGCGTATCACCGAGGCCAGTCCATACCGGGGACACGAGGAACATTTCATCTTTGAGCCGGTCAAACAGCAATATGACAGTTGGCCGAACAAACAGCATGTCAGGCAGCTCAAGAGCTGATTGCGGCGCGCGTGGCAGCTTTTCTACCAAACCGATTGTTTCGTAACCAAAATAGCCCACCAAGCATGCAAGCGCTGGCGGCAGTTCCTCAGGAACGTCCATGCGGCAATCTGCTGCGAGTGCACGCAACGCGTCCAATGATGGCAGCGGGGAAGGCACGAAGGCGTCCCGATTGCTCATCCACTGGCTGTTGATTTCCGCTTTGTCGCCGGCAGCGCGAAACACCAGATCTGGAGCTATGCCAATAAGGCTATGACGCCCGCGCGTTTCGCCGCCTTCCACGGATTCCAGAATGAAGTCACCGCGCTCAGGCTGAAACAGCTTAAGCGCTGCTGACACCGGCGTTTCGGTATCAGCAATGCGCTTTCGCCAAATGAGTTCGGGCTTAGTTGCCGTCACGGTTGGTGAGGCGCGTGCGCAGTTCGGCGATCCCGTCTGCATTCTTTTCAACACCGGCATCTTTCGATGCAGCAACGACCAATTGTGCAGCATATTCCTGCTGCAATACGCCAGAAAGCTCTTGCTTGCGAGCACGCAGGAGGTCTGCATTGCCACTCGCGTTGCCTTTAATGACGTCCGTCAAGTATACAACATACCATCCGCGGTCGCCGCCAGCCTGCACAATCTTGGCGGTGCCTTTCTTCATTGCGAACATAAGTGACAATGGCGGAGGCACGGGTTTGCCCTCGCGTGACAAGTCTGCACGCGTTCCGGTCAGTTTCTCGATTTGCGCGCCTTGGACATTGGCTGCGGCTAGAGCGGTTTGAAGCGGTTGGCCGCCATCGACCAACTTGCGCAATCGGTCTGCAGCAGCGCGTGCGCCCTTTGCGCCTTCTGAAAATGCCCATTGCTGTTGAACCAGCGCGCGGACCTCACCAAGGGGTGGCGGCGCAGCTTCGTCATAATCAGCAACGGCTATCATCGCGAATTTCTCGCCGGGGACCAACTCAACCAATTGTGCCTCGCCGCTGGTTTCCATCTGAAATGCTGCGGGCAGAATGACCTGCATTTCGGGAATGGGCTTATATGCAGGGTTGCTGATATCCTGACCCGTTGCGAGCAATTTTGGCGAGGTGCTGACCGATAGGCCATTTTGCTTGGCAATGTCAGATATCGTCGCGCCGTCGGCAAATGCATCTTCGATTTCCGAAGTCATCTCCGTCAGCATTTCCTCGCTGCGTGTTTGCAATAGTTCTTTTTCAATGTCTGCGCGCGCTGCCGCGAGAGACTTTGCGGTGACATTGTTCACGCTATCCACGCGTGCAACGGTCCATCCGAGCTTACCGCGCGCAGGTTTTGCCAATGAACCCTGATTTGCCGCAAATACTGCGTCTGCCACCGCGGGGGTGGCCGTGCTGGCAAGGCTGCTTTTGCTGACGTTGGCTGTTGTCGTTACGGACAGTCCCAAACCATTGGCGACTTCAGACAATGTCTTGCCCGCGGTGACCTGGCTAATGACCGACTTCGCAGCAGCTTCGGTGGGCACAATAACCTGACTGATGTTGCGGCTTTCCGATGCAGCGAACTTTGCCGCGTTGGCTTTGTAATATGCCGCGATATCCGCCTCAGTTGGTTTTGCGCGGGCCGCGATGATGGTCTTGTCAAAAATCGCGTAGCTAATTGCGCGCTTTTCAGGGATCGTGAATTTAACCGCGTTATCAGAATAGAATTTGGCCAATACCGCAGCGCTTGGAGGGGCTTTGGGCAGAAATGCAGTTGCTGGAAGCGACGCGATTTGTCCGGCGCGCTGCTCAAGCATCAATGATGCATAAGGCAGAACCATACCATCGGGTGCTGGGGGGCCGCTTGCAGCAGACGGCAAGATTTGTTGCGCGAATAAATTCTGTGTCAGATCGTCACGAATGGCTTTTTCACTTACACCGATTTGCTGCGCAAATGCGCGAAAGGCATCGGCGCTAAACTTTCCATCAAGGCCCATGGCACCGGGTATCTTGCGAATTTCAGAGTCTACAAGCCGTTTGCTTACGGCCACCCCATATTCGTCACCAAATACCGTAATTGCGTACCGATTGATCAACTGCTCGAGCGTTGAGTCCAATCCGCCGCCTTCAACGAAGCTGGCCATGTTCAGTGTCGGGTTATTCTGACGTTCCGCCTTCAAGCGATTATCAAGAGCGTCATTGAGTTCGCCCAATGTAATGTTCCGGTCACCCACACGCGCAACGTTCCCGCCACTCAAACCGCCAAAGTTGCCCGATCCGGACACATCACCAAGCGCAAAGGCTATGGCAATCATTCCGATGAATAACAAAGCGAAAATTGCGCCAAATTTGGAGTTAATAAGCGAACGAATGAAGCTAATCATGAAGTGCAATTTCCTGATATCACGGCGTGAGCCGACTGTTGCGAGCCGCTTTAGGCGGCAAGGCCTTGGCAATCAAGGGATAGACTTGCCCCAATTGTCGAAACCGTGCCAGAGCCTGACCAAGATTCGCAAACCCCACAGATAGGATTTTCCCATGCGTAAGTTGGTTGTCGGAAACTGGAAGATGAACGGCGTGACAAGCGACTTAGCCGAAATTGCCGCTATCGGCGATATGGCTATAAATTACTCCCGCGTTGAATCTGCGTTATGCTTGCCAGCGACCTTAATCAGTCGCGCGTGCGACATTACGAAAAGTATCCCAATTGGTGGGCAGGACTGCCACTTGCAGCAATCTGGTGCCCATACCGGATGCGTTTCAGCAGCTATGTTGGCCGATGCCGGTGCATCCCTGACGATCGTGGGGCACAGCGAACGCCGCGCGGCACAGCACGAGCAGGATGGAGACATACTGGCGAAGGCAGAAGCCGCCCACAACGCAGGCCTTAAGGTCATCATTTGCGTCGGCGAAACGCTGGCTGAACGCGATGCAGGCAATGCGCTGCATGTTGTTCTCGGACAAGTTGCGGGCTCGTTGCCCCAGGACATATCTGGTGACTGGTTGAGTGTGGCTTATGAACCAGTCTGGGCGATTGGCACTGGCCGCATTCCTGAGATGGCAGATGTAAAAGAAATGCATAGTGCCATTCGTTCAGCCTTGGTTGATCGTTATGGAGCGATCGGGAACGGTGTCCGGATCCTGTATGGCGGATCTATGAATGGCGACAACGCGGCTGAGCTTTTGGCCATTGAAAATGTCGATGGCGGGCTGATTGGCGGCGCAAGTCTAAGCCGTGCAAAATTCGAACCGATATTGGCCGCAGCGGAAGCTTTCGGCGAATAGCATTGAAGAACCATCATGCGCTCGCTATGTGGGCGCAGCAACCGGCAGCATATTGCCTTTAATTATTCGGAATTCATCATGGGTATCTTCCATTTTCTTATCGTCGTTCAGGCAATTATCGCAGCCTCACTTGTTGGCATTATCCTGATGCAGCGGTCTGAAGGCGGTGGCTTGGGAATGGGCGGAAGCCCATCCGGGTTGATGTCCGCACGTGGCGCAGCTGACTTTCTAACGCGCACGACAACCATATTGGCAACTTTGTTCATCGTGCTGTCGATTTCATTGGCTTTCGTCGCTGCGAAAAAAGGTGGCACGGGCGAAATCGATAACAGCCTTCAGCGTACCGAAGTGCCTGCGACTCAGACTGCGCCTGCGACGACTGCGCCAGCGGCTCCGGCCTCGACAGCACCCGCGACTGAAGTTCCGCTCGACAAGTAAATCGCTTCAATCAGAAAAAACGCTTTTTACACAGCTTATTTTTCGTTGAACGGATTCGTCCGCTTGTGTTTTGCTGTAAACGTGTCTTAAGCCTTTTCTCCCATGACACGGTTCATTTTTATCACCGGTGGCGTGGTCTCCTCGCTTGGCAAAGGTCTTATGGCAGCATCGCTTGCTGCCCTTTTGCAGGCGCGCGGATACCGCGTTCGAATCCGGAAGTTCGATCCTTATCTCAATGTTGATCCAGGCACGATGTCGCCTTATCAGCATGGTGAAGTCTATGTGACTGACGACGGGGCGGAAACCGACCTCGACCTTGGCCATTATGAACGCTTTACGGGCGTTTCTGCGCGCCAGTCGGATAACATAACGTCCGGCCGCATTTACCAAACGATCATTCAAAAAGAACGCCGCGGGGATTATCTCGGCGCGACCGTTCAAGTCATTCCGCATGTGACAGATGCTATCAAGGAATTTGCCAAGGCAGATACCCAAGACCTTGATTTCGTTTTGTGTGAAATCGGCGGAACTGTTGGCGACATCGAATCCTTGCCTTTCATCGAAGCCATTCGTCAGCTGCGCAATGAGCTTGGCCGCGAACAGACCCTGTCCGTGCATGTCACGCTGGTTCCTTACATTGCGGCGGCAGGCGAACTAAAAACCAAGCCGACGCAGCACAGTGTGCGCGAGCTCACGTCACTGGGTATTCAGCCAGATGTGCTTCTTTGCCGTTGCGAACATCCGCTGCCGGAAAATGAGCGCGCGAAAATCGCGGCATTTTGTAATGTGCGTAAAGAGGCCGTTATTCCGGCCTTGGATGCCAAAAGCATCTACGCGGTTCCGCTGCAATATCACGCAGAAGGGCTCGATAACGAGGTCCTGCGCGCCTTTGGGCTTGAATCTGAAGGTGAGCCTGACCTTGGCCGCTGGGATGATATCGTTGATCGACAGTTAAATCCTGAAGGTGAAGTCACCATTGGTGTTGTTGGCAAATATGTTGGTCTTGCCGATGCATATAAGTCCTTGAATGAAGCGCTTACGCATGGCGGTCTTTCGAACCGCGTGAAGGTGAATATCAAGTGGATTGATGCTGAACTGTTCGAGCAATCCGAAAAGGATATTGCGGCTGCGCTTGAACCCATGAACGCAATCCTCGTCCCCGGGGGCTTTGGCGAGCGCGGTTCTGAAGGTAAAATTGCGGCCGTTAAATTCGCGCGTGAGCGTGAAGTGCCATTCTTTGGCATTTGTCTCGGCATGCAGATGGCGTGCATCGAAGGCGCGCGGAACACCGCCAACATCGCCGGTGCGTCAAGCACCGAATTCGGCCCTACGAACGAGCCAGTAGTGGGTATCATCACGGAATGGATGAGCGAAGAAGGTATACAGAAACGCGAAACTGGGGGCGATCTGGGGGGCACCATGCGCCTCGGTGCATATGAAGCGAAGTTGGCGGGCAACAGTCATGTCGCTGCCATTTACGGCACTCAAGACATTTCCGAGCGGCATCGCCATCGGTATGAAGTTAACGTTCATTACAAAGCGGCTCTGGAGCAGGGCGGCCTAGTATTTAGTGGGATGTCCCCGGACGGTGAGTTGCCAGAAATTGTCGAGCGCCCCGACCATCCTTGGTTTATTGGTGTACAGTTCCACCCTGAGCTGAAGTCGCGTCCTTTTGCACCGCACCCGTTATTCGCAAGTTTCGTTGCAGCTGCCGTTAAGCAAAGCCGTTTAGTGTAGCGTTTCGGTACGCTTTCACCGACGCGTTTGCATAGATGAATTTGCTGATGTAAAGTTACGTCAAATGCTATTCACATCTATGCGGCCCAATTGCGACCCGGGCTAATAAGATGTGAAGGGGCGGACGAGTGATCGACCGCCCCACATATGCTTAGGCTGCGTTTGTGCCTTTTTTCTTCGAGCCAGTCTCGTGCTCGATCACAGTCGGTGCGGTTTTACCGCCAATCGCGATCTTGCGTGGTTTTAATTCCTCCGGCACTTCGCGCACTAACGAGATAATCAAAAGGCCGTCTGCCATATCCGCGTCGGTCACATGAATATGATCGGCGAGTTGGAATCGGCGTTCGAAATTGCGGCTCGCGATGCCCATGTGTAGGAAGTCGCGATTATCGTTGCTGTCAGATTGCTTGCTGCCCGTAACGATCAGCAGATTCTGCTGCGCAACAATATCGATTTCATCGGTTTTGAATCCGGCCACCGCGACAGTGACTTGATAGTCATTTTCGCCAGTGCGCTCGATATTGAAGGGCGGATAGTTTTCATTCGTTGCTGCCCGTCCCGTATTTTCGAGCAATTCGAACAACCGGTCAAAACCGACAGTGTTCCGACGATAAGGTGTAAAATCAAAACGTTGCATATCAAATTCTCCATCAAGCAATTTGGTTGTGCTGACCCCGCAAGAGCAGCGGTCAGCTATGTCGTTTTGGAGCCTTTCGGCCTCCGGGATTGGAGATGGGGACTGCCGGTAAAAATGCAAGGTAAAAAAATGTGCCAAAAAACATGCGGCAAAAAACAAGGCCGCCCGGATATTTCCGAACGGCCTCGCTCTGCAGCTTTGCTAGCGCGTAGTTTCAGTCCTCTGCCGGTCCCCACCGGCGGGTCTGATTTTTCCCCCTGAACCATCGGCCTGTATAGGCACTCGACGAATTCAATGACGTCATCTGCCTTTGCTGTCGGCTTTGCAATTGGAACCAGACTCCGGCTGACGCTTTTTCAAAGCCTGTTGCTTCACTGCAACAATGCTTGCCAGTCCTTATGGCGGAACCTAAGAACCCGATATGCCGAAAACATTGACGAGTGACCGCACATGATATTGTCGCGATATGAACGCATGGTAGCGCGCCGCTATCTGCTTCCGGGCAAGGGCGAAGGTTTCATCTTCCTCGTGGCAAGCATCAGCCTCGTTGCTGTTGCGCTGGGTGTAGCCGCTCTCATCATCGTTATGAGCGTCATGAACGGTTTTCGCGCTGAGTTATTCGACAAGATTGTTGGCTTGAATGGCCATGCCGTCGTTCAGGGTTATGGAGGGCGGCTTCAAGATTGGCGTCAGATCTTAAAAGATGTCGAAAAGACACCGGGCGTCACCGATGCCACTGCGTTGATCGAACAGCCATTGCTCACCACTTTCAATGGCAGGGTCGAAGCGATTTTGGCGCGCGGAATGTCGGTGAACGATATTTTGAATAATGAAACGCTGAAGGGTAAAACGGTCGCGGGTAGCTTGAGGTCTTTGAGCCCCAATGAGGATAAGGTCGCCATTGGTTCGCGACTTGCCCAAAATTTGGGGGTTCAGGTTGGACAAAGCATTACGATCATCAACCCTGCTGGACGCACCACGCCCTTTGGGACGGTCCCGCGCGAGATTTCCTACGAAGTCGCGGCCATCTTTGAAGTTGGCGTTTATGATTATGACAAGGCGTTTGTTATCATGCCAATCGAACGGGCGCAGGTGCTCATGCTATTGGGTGACGAAATCGGCATGATCGAGATCAAGACCGAAAACCCGGACAAGGTGAATGAGATACTCGCACCTTTGCTACCGAAACTCGAGAATAAGGGGCTTATCGTAGACTGGAAGAGCATGAACGCATCGCTGTTTGAGGCGCTTGCGGTCGAGCGTGTCGCCATGTTTGTGGTGCTGTCGATCATTGTTCTGGTTGCCGTGTTCAATATCTTGTCTTCGCTTATCATGCTGGTGCGGGCCAAAACCCGCGACATTGCGATTTTGCGCACCATGGGGGCATCGCGAAAGTCGCTCTTGCGGATATTCATGACTGTGGGCTTGTTGATTGGTTCATCTGGAATAGTCCTTGGCTTGATATTGGGTGCGATATTTCTCTATTTCCGGCAGTCAGTAGTAAACTTCATCCAGTTTGTGACGGGGCAGAATTTGTGGGACCCATCGATCAGGTTTCTTACCGAGCTTCCGTCGCGCACGGACCCTGTCGAAGTGATGGCGATTTGCGGGCTTGCCTTGCTTTTCAGCTTCCTTGCAACTTTGTACCCTGCGCTGAAAGCAGCGAGTACCGACCCAGTTCAGGTGTTGCGTTATGAATAATATCGTCGAACTTATCGATGTCCGTCGCAAGTTCGTGCAGGGCGACGTCACCATTGAAGTGCTGCGCGGGGTCGACCTAGTTATCGGCCATGGCGAGTTAGTGGCATTGCTTGGTCCGTCAGGGTCCGGAAAATCCACAATGCTTCAAGCGGTTGGCTTGCTTGAGGGCGGTTTTTCGGGTTCCATTAAACTGGATGGTGAAGAAGTCAGTTCCGCAGGCGTTGATCGTCAGACCGAAATACGCAGGCAGAAGCTCGGGTTCGTGTACCAATTCCACCATTTGCTGCCCGACTTTGATGCACTCGAGAATGTTGTCCTTCCGCAATTGATTGCCGACGCAACACCAGAAGATGCTTTGGAGCGCGCGACCCATCTGTTGACGCAACTTGGCCTCGCTGAGCGGCTTCACCACCGACCATCGAAATTGTCTGGCGGCGAGCAGCAACGTGTTGCAGTGGCGCGCGCGCTCGCTAACCGCCCGAAACTTGTGTTGGCGGATGAGCCTACAGGAAATTTGGACGAGCATACGGCTGACGTCGTGTTGGGGGAATTCATGGCGTTGGTGCGCGAACAAGGTTCGTCTGCAATTGTTGCGACACATAATGAGCGTCTTGCAGCAAAAATGGACCGCGTTGTGCGCCTGCAGGATGGAAGATTAGCTTAAGCTAAGGGGATAGATGATGTCAGTTTATGATTTTACGGTAAAAATGCCCGGTGGCGCAAACGAAGCCATGGCGGCGCATGCCGGCAAGGTTTTGTTGGTGGTGAACACTGCGTCGAAATGTGGCTTCACCCCCCAGTATAAAGGCCTGGAGTCGCTGTATCGGCAATATAAAGACAAAGGGCTCGAGATATTGGCATTCCCGTGCAACCAGTTTGGCGCGCAGGAACCAGGCAACGAGGAGGAAATAAAGAATTTCTGCTCACTGACCTACGATGTGTCATTTCCTCTGGCATCGAAAATTGACGTCAATGGCGACAATGAAGATCCGCTTTGGCATTATCTCAAACAGCAGCAAGCTGGACTGTTGGGGTCGCGCGGCATCAAATGGAACTTCACCAAATTCCTCGTTGACCGTAAGGGCAATGTGGTTGCCCGCCATGGCCCACAGGTGAAACCTGAAGCACTCGCCAAGGATATTGAAAAGTTGCTCGCTCAGCCCGCCTGATTGTCCACAGATTAGCCCAAATGGTGGATTGTCGAATCCGGCGAGTCATCTAACATAGCGTCATGTCTTATGTGCCGTTTGTCCCCTTGCGCGTATTTTCCGCTTACACCATGTTGGAAGGTGCAATCGAGCCAAAGGCGATTGGCGAGGCAGCAAAAAAGCTTGGTTTTCCTGCTATCGCAATTTGCGACCGCAACGGTCTCTATGGTGTTATGCCGTTTCAGGACGGTGCGAAATCAAAGGGCATTCAGCCAATCATCGGTGCGCTTCTTGCCGTCAGGCGACCGACAAGCGATGGCAAGTTCATTCGTGACTGGCTGCCGTTGTTTGCGCAGGACGAGAGCGGCTATAACAATCTCTGCCGCCTTGTTTCGATGGCGCATTTGGACCGCCCAGAAGACTTGGATGCGCATGTTACGCTTGAGCAGCTTGCCTCATTTTCCGATGGCTTGATTGCACTTACAGGCGGCGCTGAAGGGGCGGTGACGCAGTTACTGAGTGACGGCCAAAACAATGCTGCGGCTGAATATCTGTCGCGCTTGCAGGCCCTATTTTCCGACCGGCTATACATTGAATTAAGCCGCCGCAACGATAGCCGCGAAGAAGCTGCTGAAGAAGCGTTGATTGATCTCGCTTATGCCCGCGATATTCCAATGGTTGCCACAAACCCCGCGTTTTTTGCCGAGCCGGATTTCTTCGATGCGCATGACGCAATGCTATGCATTTCCGATGGCGAATATGTCGAAAGCCAGGACCGGCGGAGAAGCAGCCGCGACACATGGATCAAGACCGGCAAGCAAATGGGGACGCTTTTCGCTGACGTGCCTGAGGCGCTGGCCAACACACTTGTTATTGCCCAGCGCTGCGCTGCATTGGCGCCATATCGCAACCCAATTCTACCAAGCTTGGCGGGTGATCGCACTGCAGAGGATGCGCAACTGCGCGAAGATGCGCGCTTGGGCTTGTTAGAGCGGCTTGAAACTGCAGGGATTGTCGACGAGGCTACGCGCGAAGTCTATTTCGACCGGCTGACTTTCGAAGCTGACGTGATCTGCTCAATGGGTTTCTCAGGCTATTTCCTTATCGTTGCGGACTTCATCAAGTGGGCGAAAGAACAGGATATCGCCGTTGGCCCTGGCCGTGGCTCCGGTGCGGGTTCGTTGGTGGCGTGGGTACTCACCATCACCGACCTTGATCCCATCAAGCTTGGTTTGCTGTTCGAACGGTTTTTGAACCCTGACCGTGTCTCAATGCCGGATTTCGATATCGATTTCTGCGAAACGCGGCGCGGCGAGGTCATCCGTTATGTGCAGAAAAAATACGGAACGCGCCAAGTCGCGCAGATCATTACTTTTGGTAAGCTAAAGGCGCGCGCTGTGCTTCGCGACACTGGCCGCGTTCTGCAAATGAGTTACGGCCAAGTGGATCGGCTGTGTAAGCAAGTGCCAAACCTTCCGGCGGACCCGTGGGATTTGAAGCGCGCACTGTCAGGCGTGGCAGAGTTGCGTGAGGAATATCGCCGCGACGCACAAGTGAAGCGCCTGTTTGACCTTGCCATGAAGCTTGAGGGCCTTCCACGCCATAGCTCAACGCACGCCGCTGGTGTGGTCATTGGCGATCGCGAGTTGTCGGAGCTTGCGCCACTATACCGCGACCCGCGTTCGGACATGCCGGTCACGCAGTTCGACATGAAATATGTCGAAAGTGCTGGCCTTGTGAAGTTCGACTTTCTGGGTCTGAAAACGCTTTCCGTCCTGCAAAAAGCAACGCAGATGTTAGCGAAGCGCGGCGTCGAAATTGACCTGGGCCTTTTGCCGCATGATGATCCAGCGGTGTATGATTTGCTGCAGCGTGGCGACACCGTTGGCGTTTTCCAGCTTGAATCTGAGGGCATGCGGCGAACGCTTGCTGCGGTTAAACCAACCAATTTCGGCGATATTATCGCGCTCGTCTCGCTGTATCGTCCAGGCCCAATGGACAACATCCCGATGTTCGGTCGACGCAAGAATGGTGAGGAAAGCATTGAATATCCGCACCCGATGCTTGAGCCTGTGCTGAACGAAACATACGGCATCTTCGTGTATCAGGAACAGGTTATGCAAGCCGCCCAGATATTGGCGGGATACAGCCTTGGCGAAGCAGATTTGCTCCGCCGTGCGATGGGTAAGAAGATCCAGGCCGAGATGGATGCGCAGCGCGAACGTTTTGTAACCGGCTGCGCTGCCCATGCAATCCCGCCAAATCGCGCGAATGAGCTGTTCGATTTGATCGATAAATTTGCTGGATATGGCTTCAACAAGAGCCACGCAGCTGCCTATGCCGTGCTTGCATATCAAACAGCATGGATGAAGACCCATCATCCCGAAGAATTCTACGCGGCCTCAATGTGCTTCGACATGCATCAGACCGACAAGCTTGCAATATTCATGGATGATATGCGCCGCCTTGAGGTTGTCTGCTATCCGCCCGACATAAACCAAAGTGATGCCGAGTTTACGGTTGAGACAAACGCGCATGGCGAACATGCCGTCAGATATGCACTGGGCGGCATCAAAAATGTCGGCGAGCGCGCCATGGAAGTGCTTGTGGCGGAGCGCACAGAGGCTGGCCCTTACAAAAGCCTTGATGATTTTGCCAACCGCGTTGACCCCAGCCAGATAAATCGGCGCAGCCTCGAAAATCTGGCTGCTGCTGGTGCATTTGATCCGTTGGAGCCTAACCGCGCCGCGGTGCATGGCGCTGCAGAAACGCTTTTGGCAGCGGCACAATCTGCGCGCGATTCCCGTGAAAGCGGGCAGGGTGGCCTGTTTGGCGAAGGCGGATCTGACATGGCAGCCTTGCGCATCGATGGCCGACTGCAATGGGCCCCCGGTGAGCAGATGAATCAGGAGAAAGACGCATTTGGCTTCTATTTTTCCGCCCATCCCTGTTCGCAATATGACGCGCTGGCGGCCAGCCATGGTGCAAAGCCCTATGCTGTTTGGCTGGAAAGTGGCCCAATACCCGAAGGCGTTCGCCGGGCAGCCACGATGTCCGCTCTCATTGAAGGTGTCCGGTGGCGTGAATCGCGCAAGGGCAAGCGGTTCATGATTGCCGATTTCTCCGACATGAGCGGACAGTTTTCCGTGCGCTGCTTCGATGATGCTGTCGGCAGTCAACTGGCGGAATGGGCAAAGGACGCGGAGTGCCTTTTGCTGCACTGTGAGATGGATATGCGGGCAGGGGACGAAGTTCCCAGCTTCACGGTAAAAAGCGCAAAGGCTCTAAGTGGGCTGACCAGCGTATCACGGCTGAAAATGCAGCTGGACGTATCGCATGAAACCGCCATCGCCCGTTTGGCCGAAATGGTTGAACCGCTGCAAGGCGGACGGAGCGAGCTTATCATCAAGACGCGGTCCTCCGATGGGCGCTGGGTCCAGATCATCCTTGGCCGAAAATATCGTATAGACGCGTCTTTGCTTGAACAGGTAAAGGCCATCGAAGGCATCGATAATGTTGAACTTTCGCCGATCGGACCCAGCCTAGCATTGGTGCATTGATCAACAATCATACGCAAAATATCCGCCAAGCAGATTGGCGACGTCAGATGAGGGAGAGCTTGGATGTACGGCACGATGCAAGATTGGGACCTTCGGGTAACCCACTTAATTGATTACGCAGCGCGAGAGCATGGTACCCGCGAAATCGTAACCCGTTGGACCGACGGCACTATTGAACGGACAAATTGGGCCGGTGTCGCGGGCGAAGCACGCAGGCTTTCGCAAGTCTTTGCCGGCCTTGGCCTGCAAAAGGGTGACCGGATTGCCACTTTTGCGATGAACCACCATCGGCATCTTGCAACCTGGTATGGTGCTATTGGCTTTGGCGGTGTTATTCACACCGTTAACGTCCGACTGTTTGACGAAGACCTGATTTACATCATGAACCACGCCGAGGATAAGGTGTTGATGTATGATGCGATGTTCCAGCCAATCATCGACCGGATAAAGCCGCACCTGAAGACTGTTGAACATTATGTCATATTTGACCGTGACGACAGTTACGGCGCTTTGATCAACGGCCAGGATGGCAATTATGAATGGGCCACGGGCGACGAGCGCGACCCATGCATGCTGTGCTACACCAGCGGCACCACCGGCAATCCCAAAGGCGTCCTCTATCAGCACCGTTCGACCATGTTGCATGCGATGGCAGAAATCGCTCCAGCCATATTCGATTTGAGCCCGCAGGCCGCGTTGCTACCTATCGTGCCGATGTTCCACGCGGCAAGCTGGGGCCTTCCATTTGCCGGGGCTGCAGCAGGCGTTAAATTCGTCTTTTCGACCACCAATGACGCCGCGACATTACATAGCCTGATGCTTCAGGAAGGCATTACGCATAGCGCAGGCGTGCCCACGGTTTGGCTCGCGATGTTTGCGCATCTCGATGCTGAGGCGGCAGCGGGACGTGATGCCTCGCTTGGAAAATTGCGGCTTGTCACTATCGGTGGTTCAGCCGCGCCGCGTGCGATGATTGAGCGGCTGATGAAGTCGGGTGTCCGCGTTTCGCACGCATGGGGCATGACCGAAACGTCGCCTATCGGAACAATGGGCGCGCCGACGCCTAATTGGGACGAACTGACGCTAGATGAGCAGATAGACGTTGTTTGCAAGCAAGGCAGAACGCCTTTTGGTGTCGAGCTGCGTGTCATCGATAAGGACGGCAATGTTGCCCCACGCGATGGTACGACATCCGGTGCGCTGCAGATTCGTGGGCCTTGGGTCATCAAGCGCTATTTCAAGGCCGAAGCCGATACGGTCGATGCGGACCAATGGTTCGACACCGGAGACGTGTCCGTTTTGCATCCAGATGGTACGATGCAGATCACTGACCGCGTAAAGGATGTTATCAAATCGGGCGGGGAATGGATTAGCTCAGTTGAATTGGAAAATATTGCCGTTGGCTGTCCCGGAATTGCGGAAGCAGGCGCTATTGGGATCCCGCATCCCAAATGGGACGAACGCCCCGTGTTGGTCGCGGTGAAAAAGCCGGGCGCCGACGTCGATGAAGACACGGTAAAGGCATATTTGGCCGAACGGATCGTGAAATGGTGGATGCCCGACAGGGTGCTGTTCGTTGATGAGCTCCCGCATACTGGCACAGGAAAAATTCAAAAGGTCGCATTGCGCGCGCAGTTTAAAGATTTCGTGCTGGAAGACTGAACAATGACCGACAGTTATATCGACCCAAGTCGCGCAGCGTTTGACTTGTTCAAATCGCTCCCGCGTGATGTGCCCATTCATATGCTTAACTTGCTGAAGTTCAACGCGGTTGCGGCTTATCCCGCCGAACATATCCATGCCAGTCAAGGTTGGACAGGCGCGCGGGCATATGAGGAATATGGTAAGACCAGCGGGCCGATTTTTGAAAGGGTAGGTGGTAGCATTATCTGGCGTGGCCGAATGGAGTCCATGGTCATTGGACCTGAAGACCGGCATTGGGATACCGCATTTATCGCATGCTACCCCAATAGCGGCGCATTTCTAGAGATGGTTACTGACCCTGAATATCGTATTGCCGTTGTCAACCGGCAAGCCGCTGTAAAAACCAGCCGCCTTATACGTTTCAACCCACTGGAGATCGACGGCGCAGCTTTCGCTTAAAATAGGCTCAGTTGCCCATTCATATTTGGCGGTACGAACAGGTCATTTCTAACATTCCATTTGGAACTGTCCAAGCCGTGTTTCTTTCGCGCGATTTGCATTCGAGTTCGTATCAACTCCGCCCACGGACCGTGCCCCTTCATCCGTGAGAAAAATTCGGCATCATTGTCTTTACCACCGCGCATATCGCGAATGATGTTCATGACTTTCGACGCGCGATCGGGAAAATGGACATCAAGCCAATCGCGGAACAAAGGCGCGACTTCATGCGGAAGGCGAATGGGTATCGAACTGATGCTTGTTGCGCCATATTCAGCGGCAGCTTCCGCGATGGCTTCAATTTCGTGATCTGTTACGGCTGGAATAATCGGCGCGATGTTCACATGCACATATATTCCTGCGTCAGAAAGTTTACGCACCGCCGCAAGCCTCGTCATCGGCGATGATGCTCTGGGTTCTAACGTCCGAGCAAGCTTCGCATCAAGCGACGTCACAGATATCGCAACGCCTGTCAGTTGCTTGGATGCCAGTTGGCTCAACAGGTCTATATCATCAATAACGCGCGCTGATTTTGTCGTGACGACAATGGGGTGCGATGTTTCCACCATCAGCGCCAATATCGATCGCGTAATGCGATACGTCCGTTCGATCGGCTGATACGGATCAGTGTTCGTTCCGATCGCGATAGTCGCTGCACGATATCCCGGCTTCGCAATCGTTTTGCGCAATATATCGGCTGCGTTTGGTTTTGCAAAAAGGCGGCTTTCAAAATCCAACCCCGGCGACAGATCATGATAGGCATGTGTTGGCCGTGCAAAACAATAGATGCAGCCATGCTCGCAACCGCGATAGGCATTCACCGAACGGTCAAAAGGGATGTCGGGGGAATTATTGAAAGAAAGTATCGATTTTGCAAACTCTTCCGTCACCGTCGTCTTAAGCGGAGGCTTCACACCATCGAGCGCCTCACGCGCGTCCAGCCAGTCTCCGTCTGCAACAAGGTTGTTCAAATTAAATCGGGTTGGCACTGCATTGGCGGGTGCCCCGCGTCCCTTTGTCACATCACGATTGGTTGCATTTTCCATCTGCGAACAATGCCATAATTGCGAGAACATATAAAGAACAAAATACATGTTGCACCGCCAGTGCGTGCTGCCAAATTGTCCGAAAGGAGAATCACCGGTGAAACTAAAAGCTCTGATTCTGATGTCCGCGGGATTGCTATCATTTAGCGGTAGCGCACGGGCTCAGGATGACTGTCCCGCTGGGCTGATCTGTGCTTCTAAGCCTGAAACCATCGTTTCGGGCATTCAGGATGCGGGCTTTCGGGCAAAGCTGGACAAAGACAAAACCGGCGACCCGATGATATCCAGCGAAGCCAGCGGCTATAAATTTGAGATATATTTTTATGGCTGTGATGAAGGAAAAAATTGCAGTTCGTTGCAGTTCGCCGCCAATTTCGATGCCGAGGATGACAATACTCCGGAATATGCCAACGCATGGAATACCAAAAAGCGCTTCATCCAAGCTTCAGTGGAGGATAAAAAGCTTCAGCTTGCTTATGACATCACCACCACCGGCGGTCTGAATAAAGAAAACTTCACCGATGTTGCGGAATGGTGGTCAACGATGCTCGGAGAATTCGCTGTTTTTGTGAAAGAGCAAAAGGCCCTTTCCGCGAAATAGATTTGGAGGATTGGCGTCTCGACGCTTAGCGCTCCGACAGGCGAGGCATCAGTTCGACAAAATTGCATGGACGGTGCCGGTTATCGAGTTGATGGACCAAAATCTGGTCCCACCCGTCTTTTACTGCGCCGTTTGAGCCAGGCAGCGCAAAGATGTAGGTGCCACGTGCCAGCACCGCGCAGGCCCGCGATTGAATGGTGGACGTGCCAATGCTTGCGAAGCTCAACCAGCGGAACAGCTCGCCAAACCCAGGGATATCTTTGGTTTTGACGCGGTCCAGTGCTTCAGGCGTAACATCGCGTCCGGTGAGGCCTGTTCCGCCAGTGGATATGACAACGTCGATGTGATCATCATCGATCCAATTGTGCAATCGTGCGGTGATCATCGCGGTATCGTCGCGCAAGATCGCGCGCTCGATGATCTTATGTCCTGCCGCGATAATACGTTCGGCCAATAAATTGCCGCTGGTGTCATTGTCTGGACCGCGCGTATCTGACACTGTTAGAAGTGCAATATTGACTGGCTTAAACGCGATATCGTTATCGAGCGGCAATGACGCCTCCTGTTGCGCGGCGCGCAGTTACGGTTCCATTGGCATCGGGGAACTTTGGCCACATATATTGGGCTAACCCTTTCAAGCTTCCCGAAGCCTTATTTTCCCGCATTTCGTATATCCAGTAATTGCGCAGGATAATGGCAACATAGCCGCGCGTTTCCCAATAAGGGATCGACTCGATGAAGAGCAGGGGATCGCCATTGTCCCGAATTTCGGTGTTCCAGCGCGTGACAGGAGTGGGTCCTGCATTATACGCAGCAATCACCTTTGGCAGCAGGCCGCCGGTGGCTGGCAGATCGCGCAACTTTTCAAGATACGACTGACCATATTCTAGATTGACTGACGGACGGTCAAGTTCCGACGCAGTGAACGAAGCGCCACGCGTCCGCGCCATATCCTGCGCGGTGCCGGGCCGAACTTGCATCAAACCACGAGCGCCCGCTGGGCTAATGACATCGGTGCGAAAATTGGATTCTTGCAAAGCGTGCGCATAGACAAGAGCTGGCGTGACCCGCCAGCCCCCGCTTGGTTCCCAATTGGGCATCGGATAACGTGCTATGGCATTGCTCTGGTCGCGTGATGGACCATAATGCCCCAGCCAAAACTGGGTGGAAGCAAGATTAAGCGAACCGGCCAATTGCGCCAAATTGGCATGCTGCCGCGCATCACCAATACGCGCCTGATGGCGTAATGCTTCGTCTGCAAGTTTGGTTTGACCGATTTCAGCGAGGCCGACCGCAAGTACGGCATTCTGTTGATCTTTAAGACTCGCCCAATCCAGCTTAGAAACCTTCGCTGCTTTGCGGGCGATGGGTTCCATGCCAAGTGTCTCGCTCGCAAGCAGACCATAAAAGGTTTCGGGCAACTGCGCTGCTTTTTGCATTTTCAGCTGCACATATTGCGGTTGTTTCGCAGCCATAGCAGCGCGCGCGCCCCAAAACAGACCTGCCGCTTTTAGGTCGTCATTGGCTGCGAGGCGTGAAACGAAATCAAATGTTTCGAAAGCCTCAGCATATTCGCGCAGTCGCCATGACGCTAAACCCTCAACCCAAGCTGCCTGCGTGCCCCACTCCCCGCCCGCCGATCGTGCGAGCATTGCAACCCGTTTGGCTGATTGGTCGTCATTTTCGATATAATATGACCATGCGACGCGGTATCTGAGCTCAGTCAATGCTTCGGGTGAAAGTTCAGCGCCCTTGGTTTCCAGATACTGTTCCGCGGCTAAAGACTGGTCGTTTTTGATAAACACCTGAAGCTCGCCGCGAATGGCATCGCTGGCCGCGTTTGTCGGCAAATCTCGCTTTGGTGCGCCACCTAACCATGAGAAACGACGGATACCGGGACGTTCAGGAAGAACACCACCGCCACGCTTGCGCGCCATTGTCGCAAGCTGTTCCGCCTGCGGCAGATAGGGTGCCGACTGCAATAGCGACTGCAGTTGCGCGACCTCAACCTTTGGGCTGTCAGGGGCAACATATAATTCGGCGCGCGCCATGGCAGCCATTGGCCCTTGTGGTGCGGCATCAATTAACCGTGCAGCATCGTCCCATTTTTGGTTTCGAATGGCGTCGTAGATTGCCGCAAAGGCTGCCTTTTCTTTTGCATCCAATACGGTTGGGGCAATCTGTGTCGAAACTATCGCGCGAAAGCCCTCGCTCGTATTTGCATGCGCAGCCCCCACTGGGAATAAGGCTAGCATCGGCACAAGCCATTTAAAGGCGTTCGCTCGGCAGTTGCGCACTTTTGCGATATCCACATTCTTGGCGCTCACAGGGCATCCCTTTTTGCAAACATCTGCAAATCTCTCCACGCCTGTGCTTTCATGGCAGGCCTTGCGATGAGCGTTCGCGGATGGAATGTCGTCAATGCGGCCATGTTGCGGCCATCATGGTTAACATTCCGTAACTCTGCGCGCGCATTCATAAGATCTGCGTCTAACAGAGCCTTGCATGCCGATGAACCGAGTATAACCACCGATGTGGGTCTAATTAGACCCAATTGATGAAGCATATATTGCCCCAATTCAGGCAGAAACTGATCGGGCAATTCGCCCGTCGCCGGCACCGTCGTTGCAAGCCATGTCCGGTAGCAATCTGCGATATTGACCCCAATGGCTGCCAGCATACGTTCTAGCAATATGTGCGTTACGGACGTTCCGGCAGTCGCTTCATTGGCATCTGCCAGATCGGGCAAGTCGGATATGATGACAATCGTACTGTCATCCGGGCCAATTGGGGGGATATGAACAGGACCGAAGCCATTGCCGGGAAGTGCCGCACCATCAATCACCATTTGCCGCAATGTCGCAATATCATTGGGCCAAGGAATCGATGGCACTTGAGGTGCGACAGGGGCGTTGGCATTACTGTTAGCGGCTGCTCCAGCCAGTTTTGGAGGGTTGACTACTTCATCTTCCGCCAGCCAATTAACGGCTGCCTCACCGACGACAGAATCCACACCGGCCAGCGTCCACCAACCAGTTAGCGATTCGACAGCCGCTAAAGCTGCAGTTTCTGCGCGATCCTCCATAAATCCCTTCAGTCACTTGTTGACGACAGGGTCAATTGCTTGGCATGGCAATTCCCACGAGCTGTCCGGAAATTCGGATGGCCTGATTTACATGCCGGGTAAAGGATAAAGGCAATGAGTGAACGCGAGTCGATGCCATATGATGTTGTAATTGTTGGTGCGGGGCCAGCAGGGCTATCGGCGGCGATACGCATCAAACAGCAGTCACCCGACACCAGCGTTTGCATATTGGAAAAAGGATCTGAGGTTGGCGCGCATATTTTATCTGGCGCTGTGATCGATCCAAAGGCGCTTGACGAGCTGCTGCCTGACTGGCGCAATATGGGATGCCCGCTGGCTGATACGCCAGTGAACGATAACCAGCACTGGATATTGACCAAGACTGGCAAGTTTAACATGCCGCATTTCCTGACGCCGGGCTTCATGCATAACAAGGGCACCTACACAGGTTCGCTTGGCAATCTGTGTCGTTGGCTTGCGGGCCAAGCGGAAAATCTTGGCGTTGAAATTTTCCCCGGATTCTCTGCTGCCGAAATTCTCTATAATGCCGATGGCTCGGTTAAGGGCGTTGCGACAGGTGACATGGGTGTTGCACGCGATGGCAGCCACAAAGATGATTATATGCCCGGCATGGAACTTCATGCGAAGTATACCTTCTTTGCCGAAGGTGTGCGTGGCCATCTGACCAAATTGATCAAGCCGCAGTTTGCCTTGGACAAGGATTGCGAGCCACAGGTTTACGGCATCGGCTTGAAAGAATTGTGGGACATTCCAGCCGAACAGCATTCGGCAGGCCGGGTGATTCACAGCCAGGGCTGGCCCTTGACGGACGCAAATGGCGGCGCATTCCTGTACCATCAGGCGAATAACCAAGTGGCTTTAGGGTTTGTTGTTTGGCTGAACTATTCCAACCCGTATCTATCGCCGTTCGAAGAGCTCCAACGCTGGAAAACCCATCCTGAGGTTAAGAAGATTTTGGCTGGTGGTAAGCGCGTTTCTTATGGCGCGCGCGCGATCAGCGATGGTGGCTGGCAGTCGGTGCCAAAGTTGGCGTTCCCTGGTGGGGCGTTGATTGGTTGTTCTGCTGGGTTCGTTAACGTGCCACGTATTAAGGGCACGCACACTGCCATGAAGACGGGCATGTTGGCAGCAGACGCCGTTGTGGAAGCGCTGGCCGCAGGTCGCGAGCATGATGAGTTGCAAACGTACCAGACGAGTTATGATAACAGCTGGGTCTACAAAGAGCTTCACATGGTACGCAACGTTTTGCCGCTGGTTGAAAAATACGGCAATGTCTTTGGAACAATGCTTTCTGGTGTGAACATGTGGCTCGAAAGCTTCGGTATTCGCATGCCGTTCACCATGAAGCACCATCCCGATCACAAGGCGCTCAAAAAGAAGAACGCAGCCGAGCGTATCGATTATCCAAAGCCCGACGGCATCTTCAGCTTTGACCGCCTTTCGTCTGTATTCTTGTCGAACACCAACCATGCCGAAGATCAGCCCATCCATTTGCAGGTCAAGGATATGGACCTGCAAAAGACCAGCGAGTTCATGGAATTCGCCGGCCCTTCGACGCGCTACTGCCCCGCCGGTGTGTATGAATGGATAGAGGAAGAGGGCAAAGACCCACGCTATCAAATCAACGCCCAGAACTGCGTACATTGCAAAACCTGCGATATCAAAGACCCCAATCAAAACATCAATTGGGTGACGCCGGAGGGTGGCGGTGGGCCGAATTACCCCAATATGTAAGCTGACCGCCGCACTGCTTTTATGTGCGGCGCCAGCTTATGCCTCCGTGGATGACGGCCAAACGGCCTATGCCAACGCGCGTGCTGCAGAGTTTGGCGCGCGCCACGGGGCAGCATTGGCGGGAT
The DNA here is from genome assembly GCA_027486895.1 of Sphingomonadales bacterium. Lineage (GTDB taxonomy): Bacteria > Pseudomonadota > Alphaproteobacteria > Sphingomonadales > Sphingomonadaceae > Sphingorhabdus_B. The sequence continues at coordinate 72,974 of JAIXOE010000037.1, read as the reverse complement.
ATCTCAAACTGTTTGAAGAATCCGCTGACAGCGAGACATTGGCGAAACGTGTTTACGAAAATGCTGTTAGGCAGGGCGACTTCGCGGCCGCTGTGAAGGCCATTCGTGTTCAGGAACTGAAAAACGACGTTCCGCCGGAAGGACCGTTGGTTCTGTTCACCGACGCCTTTCAAAAGCGTCGTTGGTCGATGGCTTTGTTGGCAGCCGATGAATTGGAGACCCGCAGTAATTTTGGCTTTATGGCGCCCATATTGCGCGCATGGGTGTCCGTCGCAAAAACTGGGACACACGACCTTACCCTACAAGAGGGCAATACTGACCCGTTTTTCAATTTCTACGCCGTTGACCAGATCGTGTATCTTGATCTCGCCACTGGCCAGAATGCCAAGGCGAAATTGGGATTGCGTAATATGGTATCGGTTGGCGGCGATGCCATGCGCGACCTCTACATCAGCGCCGCCCCCGTTCTTGCTAAGAGGGGACAAGTAGGCTTTGCAAACGCCATGCTTGGTACTGCAATGGGTTCAGAGTTTGGTGGCCAATTTGAGGAAGCTGGTGCACCTGAATCGACTATCAGCCCAAATGTAGGACTTGCAGCAATGTACGTGCGGATCGCAGCGTCGCTGATTGATCAGGATTTGCCCGAACCTGGCCTTGCGCTTGCGCGATTGGCAGTATGGACAGCACCGGACTATGCACCTGCCATCATCACCACCGCCAAAGCGCTTGGGAAATTATCAGGCGGCCGTGAAGCTGTTGCGCTTTTGGATAAAATTCCATCGAGTTCGCCTTATTGGACACGAACAGTTTTTACGAAGGCTGCGCTGCTAAGAGATCTTGGTGATGGGAATGCTGCGGTCGAACTGACGCGCCTTAGCTTCGATAAGAATGCCAAATCTGCTGCGCGTGCGACGTTGCTGGGCCAAATGCTTCAGCAAAATGGACGGTTGGAAGAGGCGATTGCCCAATATCGAACAGCAATGGGTCTTGATGATTTTAAAAGGCAGGCACCCCAAAGTCGCGCTTCGTTTCATGTCATGCTCGCCAGTGCACTGGACAAAAATGGCAGTTGGGAGGACGCCCAACGGGAGCTTCAAAATGCGATCACGTTAGACCCTTCTAACGCTAGTGCCCTGAATTATCTAGGCTACGGCATGCTGGAGCGCGGCGCTGACATGGCCCAAGCGGAGGCATTTGTGCGGCGTGCGTATGAGATAGAGCCTACATCATCGGCTTATGCAGATTCGCTAGGGTGGGCTCTGTATAAAAGCGGCAAATTCAATGACGCCGTCATTATGCTGGAGAAAGCCGCTGCCGCCGAAAAAGGCGACACGACGATCTTTGAACATTTGGGTGATGCATATTGGCGGGCAGGGCGACGACGTGACGCGCGCTATGCTTGGAATAGCGCTCAGATATCATCTGATGCCGCGGTTGCATTGCGGATTTCAGCCAAATTGGATGTGGGCCTTCCTGGCACTATTAAGACAGCGAACTGATGCAAATTTTCACCGAAACAGCCTATGCCAAGATCAATCTGGCCTTGCATGTGCGGCGTCGCCGTGATGACGGATATCATGATATCGAAACCCTGTTTGCCTTTGCCCAGCATGGCGATCAGTTACAGGCATCATTGTCTGACACCCTAAGCCTCACCATCGACGGTCCTTTTGGGAGCGGCCTCTCAGCTGATGAAGAAAATCTGGTGATGCAGGCCGCGAACCGAATTCGCGCGCATTTCTCCATTACCAACGGCGCATCCATCCGCCTGACAAAAAACTTGCCGATAGCGTCGGGCATCGGAGGAGGCTCGGCGGACGCTGCAGCTGCCGCACGGCTGCTGAACGGGCTATGGGAGATACATGCAAGCGAACAGGAACTCGCTGATCTGTTGGCAACCCTTGGCGCCGACATTCCTGCCTGCGTTTTCAGTCGCACGAGCTTTGGGAGTGGAACCGGAACGGCGCTTGAATTCCTGAATGACAGCACGGTTCCTGCGCGGCATTTGCTTCTGGTAAACCCGCTGCAGTCGGTATCGACAGCGGCCATTTTTAAGGCATGGGACGGCAAGGATAAGGGCCCAGTGGCGCGGGGCGACATCTGGCAAGCAACGCTGTCGGGCCGCAACGACCTTGAACCCATCGCAGCGTCTATTTGCCCTTCTATTACAGATATTCTGGACGTGCTTGAACGCGCCAACCCTGTCATGACGCGCATGTCGGGGTCAGGTGCCACCTGTTTTGCGCTGTTTGCAGAGGCTAGAGATGAAGAAGCCGCCACTGCGCTTCTAGATCCCAGTTGGTGGTCGATGGGAACCATATTGCGATGAGTATCGATCCATTCCGAATATTGGGGGAACCAAAGCGTGGTGGTTTCCTGATTATTGGCGATCATGCTTCAAATGCGGTTCCCGACGATGTCGCGTTAGGATTGGAGGCGGGCTGCCTTGATGCACATATTGCGTGGGACATTGGCGTTGACCCGGTTGCCCGCATACTTACGCAAAATGTGCCATTTGCGGCGTTCCTCGGAAGCTATTCACGTCTGGTCGTCGATCTAAACCGTGAGGAGGATGAGGCCGGCGCGGTTCCCCGCGAAAGCGATGGGCGTCAGATTTCCGGCAATGAGCTGGATGCGGAGCAACGAGAGGCACGCATCGCACGATACCACCGGCCCTATCACGACAAGCTGCAAACGCTTTTGCGCGCGTGTCGGCCAGCGCTCATATTGTCGCTTCACAGCTTCACGCCCGCCTTGAAAACGCGGCCAGATGAAGCGCGTCCGTGGGAGGTTGGCGTCCTGTACAATGCGCAGGAAGCGGCCTCTAAATGCGCAATTCCGTTCCTGGAGGGGGCGGGCCTCAACGTAGGTGACCAGCTACCTTATTCAGGCAAATTGCTGAACGCGACGATGAACCGCCACGCAGAAGCAAATGACATTCCGTATATCGGTATTGAGATGCGACAAGATTTGGTCAGTGATGCCACCGGGCAAGCAAGATTTGCACATATTCTCTCGGAAATGTGCCATTTTGTTTCGGAACAGCTTGGCTTATCAGCATAAAATGGCGTAAAGGCCGCGGCGATAATGGAGACCATGATGCCAAACCAGTTCGACAAGTCCAAATTGCCTAGCCGCCACGTGTCTGTTGGCCCGGAACGCGCGCCACACCGCAGCTATTATTACGCGATGGGTTTGACCGCTGGAGAAATTGCGCGCCCTTTTGTGGGCGTTGTGTCGGCAGGAAATGATAGCGCGCCATGTAATACAACATTGGATGCGCAAGCCGACATCGCGCGCAAGGGCGTCGAGCAGGGTGGCGGGATGCCCCGCAGGTTCAACACCATCACGGTGACCGATGGCATCGCCATGGGCCATCAGGGCATGAAGTCCTCGCTGGTCAGCCGCGAGGTTATTGCGGATTCGGTTGAGCTTTCGGTTCGCGGACACTGCTATGATGCGCTGGTGGGCTTTGCGGGATGTGACAAGTCGTTGCCGGGGATCATGATGGCAATGCTTCGGCTGAACGTGCCGTCCATCTTTGTCTATGGCGGCTCCATTCTTCCCGGTCGTTATCATGATAAGGACGTAACCGTTAAGGACGTTTTCGAAATCGTCGGCAAATATGCAGCAGGCGCATGTCCGTTGTCGGAACTTGAAGAGCTTGAGCGGGTTGCTTGCCCCGGACATGGTGCCTGTGGCGGCCAATACACAGCCAACACCATGGCCTGTGTTGGCGAAGCCATTGGTCTTTCGCTTCCGAACAGCAATATGGCACCAGCGCCATATTCTACCCGCGACCAAATTGCGCATGCCGCAGGCGTTCAGGTGATGGAATTGCTCGCACGAAACATCAGGCCACGTGACATATGTACGCGTGAAGCCTTTGTAAATGCGGCGAGAATTGTTGCGGCTACCGGCGGATCAACCAATGGCGCACTGCATTTGCCAGCGATGGCACATGAGGCAGGTATCGCATTTGACCTGTTCGACGTGGCCGAAGCTTTCAAAACCACGCCTTATATGGCGGATTTGCAGCCCGGCGGCCAATATGTGGCACGCGATATGTACGACGCAGGCGGTGTTTACATGCTTATGAAGTCATTGCTTGCCGAAGGGCTTCTGTACGGCGAATGCATGACCGTTACCGGCAAGACGCTTGGCGAGAATATTGAGGAAATCACCTGGAACCCGGATCAGAAGGTTATTTATCCAGCAACCGATCCGATAACACCAACCGGTGGTGTTGTTGGACTGCGCGGGACGTTGGCGCCTGATGGCGCAATCGTGAAGGTCGCAGGTATGGACCGCTTGAAATTCACTGGTCCTGCTCAAGTATTTGACTGCGAAGAAGATTGCTTTGCAGCCGTCGAAGCCCGGCAAATCCGCGAGGGATCTGTCATCGTTATCCGTTATGAAGGGCCAAAGGGCGGTCCCGGAATGCGCGAAATGCTCTCGACAACCGCTGCGCTATATGGGCAGGGAATGGGTGAGAAGGTCGCGCTTATTACCGATGGACGCTTCTCTGGTGCCACGCGCGGCTTCTGCATTGGTCATGTCGGCCCCGAAGCAGCCGAAGGCGGACCTATCGCACTGATTGAAGATGGCGACGAGATCATGATCGATGCAGAAACCGGCGTCATTGATCTCAATGTGCCTGCCGAAGTACTTGAAGAACGGCGTAAACATTGGACTCCGCGAGTGACCGATTATGGGTCAGGCGCAATATGGCGCTATGCACAAAATGTCGGCCCTGCTTATAAAGGCGCAGTCACGCATCCCGGGGGCAGCGCCGAAACTCATGTTTACGCCGATATCTAAATATTTTGCCGCAACGTTGTTGCTTGCCAGTCTGGCTGGCTGCAGCGGAGATAGCGCAGCTTCGCTTGAACAGGCCGAGAAGGACGCAAGTGATCAAGCCGCCCGGAACGGCAAGATTGAATGCGCGTTGGCTGGTTCTGACACTTTCGAACGCACCTGCACCACAGAGCAGATTGCGGCGCCGGACGGCAAAATATTGGTCATCCGCCAAGCCGACGGCGGTTTTCGGCGTTTTAATATCTTAACCGATGGTCGCGGCTTATCACCTGCTGATGGATTTGATGAAACACGCATCCGCTTGCTCGATGGCAGCATGATTGAGCTGACGTCCGGTGACGACAAATATCGCTTGCCTGCGCAAATTAAAGGGCAGGGTAACACTCCGGATGAGGGCGCAAGCAAAGACGCCGGTTGATTGCGCGCCTCTTCAAGGGCATGGGGCGCTATGAGTATCACAGAAGAGATTATCAGGGTCGCAGCGCGCGGCGATGGCGTAACTGCAAACGGACGTTATGTAGCGCATGCCGCGCCCGGTGACATGGTCGACCCCGCGGGCGGGCTGATCCACGGACCGCATCACGCAACGCCGCCCTGCCAGCACTTCCCATTATGCGGCGGATGCCAATTGCAGCATCTCGACGAAGACAGCTTGCGCTTGTTTGCCGCGGAACGCGTGACGCATGCGCTTGCAACGCAGCAGGTCGACATTGGCGAAGTCATGCCAGTCCATTTGTCTCCGCCAGCCACGCGCCGGCGCATTGCAGTACGTTCGGCATGGGCGGGAAAGCAATTTCAGCTTGGGTTTAGCACCGAAAAAAGCCACCGTATCATAGACTTACGGCAATGTGACGTCATGGCGCCAGAATTGTTCGCGCTGCTTAAGCCACTGCGTAGCCTGCTTGAGCCACGGCTCAACCGCGCACGGCAGGTTCAGATCAAGCTGGCGATGGTCGACCAAGGCGTTGATGTCTTGATTGAAAACTGGATCGCTAACGATCTGGATACCCATGAGACTTTGTCTGAATTTGCCAAAACCTATGGTCTGGCGCGCTTGTCGCTTGATGAAGGCTACGGCCCCGTACCCTTTTATGAACCAGAGCCTGTCACGGTAACGCTTGGCGGTGTTGCCGTGGGTTATCAGCCTTATGGCTTCCTACAGGCGACTGTGGATGGCGAGGCAGCGCTTGTGCATGCTGTAAATGAAATTGTCGGCGAAGACACGATCGTAGCGGATTTGTTCGCAGGTTCAGGGACATTTGCGCTGTCGATGGGGGCAGGACGTAAGATTTATGCGGGGGAGGCAGACCTGCAGGCCAGTCTAGCACTCAAAGCCGCAGCGGGCCGTTCGGGCCGAACAATATTTGCAGAGCATCGTGATCTGTTTCGACGGCCGCTGGCGCCGGATGAGCTTAACAAGTTCCAGACTGTAGTGCTTGATCCGCCGCGCGCTGGCGCAAAGGAACAGGTCGCGAACCTTGCGGCATCAACTGTTCCGTCGATTGCATATGTCAGCTGTAATCCAGCCAGTTTTGCGCGTGACGCCAAAACATTGGTGGGTGCTGGATACAGGTTGCAGCGGATTTGGCCGGTTGGACAATTCCGCTGGTCAACCCATATCGAGCTTGTTGGGCATTTCAGCCGTTAGTTCAGCAACACCGCCATTGCGGCATGCACTACCAACATAATCAGCGCGAATGTGGACAATGCAAAAAGTCCAAAGCGAATGATGACGCGGTTTGAAAGTATCTGGACAAGGCTGTGGGCAACGCGCAGCGCCACGTAGACCCACGCGATCGTCGCGTTCAAATTATCTCCCTGTCCAGCCAACGCCAGCGCAAGGCATACCGCATAAAACACCGTAGGTGCTTCGTGTAAGTGATTGTAATTGTCGGCAACCCACGAAGCGCGCTGTTCACCCTTCGCGATAAGGACATTGCGCAATTCGCCGCCGGTTGATCCGACAACCGTCTTGCCATCGATACCGGCGCGACCCATTGCGGGTAACCGTGTCGCGTACATCCAAATCCAAATAACCATTGTCCAAGCCGCCATCGCGACGACTGGTCCTAATATTGCACTATTCATAATTACTCTCCCCCAAAAAAATATTCAAATTGGCTTCAGATCGTCGCGAGCAGCGCCTGAACTGCCAATATTGTCAGGCAGATAGTCGACAGCAGGAAAAACACAAATCGGATAGCAACCGTGTTGATTGTGGCCTGCCAAATGCTGTGGATCACGCGCAGCACGGTATAACCCCATGCCAGTGACACAGAAAGCGATGTTGCTCCGCCAGAAATCGCGAGGATCATGATCGTCGCATAAAAGATGGTCGGTTGCTCCATCAAATGCGCATAATTGTGGGATTTCCAGGCAACCGACGGCGGCACATTCGGGTCAATGTCTTGTCCGCGTCCACCGGGTGCTGCTTTGCTAAGATCCATGCCGATCTTCGACATGGCAGGAAGGCGTGTTCCAGCCATCCAGAAAAGCATGATGATCGACCAGATGACCAACGCCGCTGCTGGTGCTAAAATCGACGTATCCATAATGAAAACCCTCCCAATTATTACAATTGGAAGGGTGCTTCACCTAATGTAAATTGTCAATTGCATCTTATTGCGCGGAACGCTTGCCGATCTTGACGACATTGCTCGCATCATTGGCTGGCAACTGAGCATAAAGGCTTGCCATTGGCTCGTCTTCGACCGGCACAGTGTCCGTCTCGCCAAAGCCATTGAATTCGGTCCGCATGGCGCAACCATATGCTCCAAGCATCCCTATTTCGATGTAGTCGCCCGCTTGGACATCATCGGGGAGCAAGAATGGCCCCGCCATATGGTCCATATCGTCGCAGGTAGGCCCGTAGAAGCTGAATTCAGCCATCTGTGTGCCGATTGACGTGTCCGAGCGCTGAAGCGCCACAGGGAAGCGCCAGCCGATGTGCGCAGCGTCAAACAACGAACCATAAGCCCCGTCATTGATGAACAGTTCTTGCCCGCGACGCTTTTCGACCTTCACGAGCAACGATGCATATTCGGCGCACAATGCGCGGCCTGGTTCACACCATAGTTCAGCGGAGTAGCTGATTGGCAAATCTTCAAAGCAGGCGTGGATGACGTCGAAATAGCCTTCGAGCGCTGGAGGCTCCATGCCGGGATAGACCGATGGAAAACCACCGCCGACGTCGACAATGTCAACGGTGACAGACGCTTCAACAATAGCAGCACGAACATGCTCCATTGCCTCAGCATAGGCAGTAGGTGTCATGGCCTGGCTTCCAACGTGGAAGCAAATGCCCAAGCTATCGGCGACCTGACGGGTCGCGACCAGCAAATCAGCCACTTCTGAAGGGTCTGCACCAAATTTCGATGCAAGGCTTAGTTTCGCATGCTCTGATGACACGCGAATACGCACACAAAGTTCAAGATCGGTTGCACCGTCAGTGGCGCGCACAATCTTTTGCAGTTCCTCATGGCTATCGAGGCTGAATGTCCGAACACCGTGGTTGTGATAGGCTTGCGCAATCGCGCGTTCGCTTTTTACGGGATGCATGAAGCACAGCTTTGCATCGGGCAGGAACTTGCTCACCAAGCGCACTTCGCCAAGCGAAGCTACGTCATAATGCGTGATCCCGGCGACCCACAATGTCTCAAGCAATGCGGGCGAAGGATTGGCTTTTACGGCATAGAGCGATTTACCCTGAAACTTCTCTACGAAGAAACGGGCAGCGCGCGAAGCAGCGTGCGGGCGAAGGAGCGTGATTGGTTCATCCGGGCGAAGGGCGCGGACTACAGCAAGTGCGTCAGTGTTCTCGTGCAACTCAAGGGACCCCCAAAAAAATAAACGGAAACAACAAGGCTGCCTTGCGGTTATTGGAAGTCCCCCTGGGGCAGCGGAGGTGCGCATTAGCAAAATCGCGGGGGTTGTAAAGCGATTCGTTAGGCTTTTAGCTGAGCCGGTCCCTAAACTCGGTCCAGTCGAATGCGCGCACACATTCCAATGCGTCGGTGGCACTGTTCCAAAGCCAGATAGAGGGAAGCGGCACGCCGTTGAAGGTGTTCGTCTTCACCATTGAATAATGCGCTTGGTCCAAAAACGCGAAGCGCGCGCCGGCTTCTGCTGCGACCGGAAGGCGGTAATCACCAATGATATCGCCAGCCAAGCAACTCGGGCCGCCCAGACGCACCGCAGGGCCATCCTGAAGCTCGCCAAGCATCGCAGGGCGATAGGGTGCCTCAATGACGTCAGGCATGTGACAGGTCGCGCTGATATCGGTTATGCCGACCGGCAGACCGTTTTCGAACACATCGAGCAATTCGCCAATCAATATACCGGTATCAAGCGCAATTGCTTCGCCGGGTTCAAGATACACTTCCAATCCTGTTTCAGCGCGCACCTCTTGGATGAACGCGATAAGGTCGTCGCGCTGGTAATCCGCCCGGGTGATGTGATGGCCACCGCCGAAGTTCAACCAGCTCAACTGACCAAAATAAGGCGCAATCTGTGGTTTAAGGGCGTCCCACGTGCGCTTAAGCGGCTCAAAATCCTGCTCGCACAAGGTGTGAAAATGCAGACCGGACACGCCCTCCAGATGTTCTGGCTTTAACTGGCCAACAGGAAAGCCAAGTCGTGAGCCCGGCGAGCAGGGGTCATATTTTGCGACTTCGCCCTCGGCATGTTCGGGGTTCAGCCGAAGGCCGACGTCGACACTGTCATTGAGGAACGCCGCAAAACGTTGATGTTGGTGCGGGCTGTTGAAGATGACATGGTCAGAAATCTCGACGATTTCGGCCATGTCGGTTTCTTTATAGCCAGCGCAATAGGTTGCGATCTCACCTTTATAATAATCGCGAGCAAGGCGTGATTCCCACAGACCAGAGCTGCACACACCATCAAGATATTCACCAATGACGGGCGCAACTTTCCACATGGAAAACGCCTTCATCGCACAAAGAATTTTGGCACCTGACCGTGCTTTGACATCCGCGAGGATAGAGAGATTCCGCCGCAGTGCGGCCTCGTCCACGACGAACGCGGGCGAGGGAACACGATAAAGGTCGAAATGCGCAAACGCGCCAGGATCTCCGGCTTTGGTTTCCATTAGAACGTCAATGGCCCGTCCAGTTCCTTCACCTGCCACGGCAGGCCATGCGCGTTGAGCATGTCCATGAAAGGATCCGGATCGAACTGCTCAATGTTCCAAACGCCCGCACCGGCCCATTTGCCAGTGAGCAGCATGGCTGCGCCAATCATCGCTGGCACGCCAGTGGTATAGCTGACGGCCTGATTGCCCGTTTCGGCATAGGCATCTTCATGGTCACAGATGTTGTAGATGTAGAGGGTTTTTTCTTTGCCATCCTTGCCAAGGCCAGTGGCGATGCAACCAATGTTGGTCTTGCCCTTGGTCGTTGGACCAAGCGATGCGGGCTCAGGAAGAACGGCTTTCAAGAACTGAAGCGGAACGATTTCCTTGCCTTCATACATAACAGGATCAATCCGGGTCATGCCAACCGCCTTAAGCACGTTAAGGTGCGTGATGTAGGCGTCGCCGAAGGTCATCCAGAACCGGATGCGCTTGATTTCGGGCAGATGGGTTTTGAGGCTTTCGATTTCCTCATGGTACATAAGATACATGTTCTTCGGGCCAACAGCCTCAAAGTCAAAGCTCTGCTTTACGGACATCGCTGGCGTTTCAACCCATTCGCCATTTTCCCAGTGACGCGCGACGGCGGTGACTTCGCGAATGTTGATTTCCGGGTTGAAGTTGGTGGCAAAAGCCTGGCCATGGTCGCCGCCATTGCAGTCCAGAATATCGAGCGTATCGATGCGGTCGAAATGATGCTTTTTTAGATATGTCGTGAACACGCTCGTCACGCCGGGGTCAAAGCCGGAACCCAACAAGGCGGTCAGGCCGGCATCTTTGAAGCGGTCCTGATAGGCCCACTGCCAATGATATTCGAACTTGGCGACATCAAGCGGCTCATAGTTCGCTGTGTCCATATAATGCACACCCGCGGCAAGGCAGGCGTCCATGATGTTGAGGTCTTGGTAGGGGAGCGCGAGGTTCACGACGAGGCTTGGCTTGATTTGGTTCAGCAGTGCGGTAGTCGCAGTAACATCATCCGCATCAAGACCATAAGTGTCGATATCGACGCCGGTGCGCTCCTTGACGGAAACGGCAATGGCATCGCATTTCGACTTTGTCCGGCTCGCGAGGCTGATATGGCTGAAGATATCTTGATTCATGGCCATTTTGTGAACCGCAACCGATCCGACACCACCTGCGCCAATTACCAATACCTTGCTCATATCACATTTCCTCTTATCAGAGATTCGTTAAGCGCACGCATATAGGGGCCTTTTATGACAGGACAAGAATTGGCTGAAGTAAACAAGTCACCAACGCACGAAGGTGTGCAGCGGGCGATGGCCAAGATAGCCGCTATTCTGCCAAAAACACCCTTGTTGCCGCTTGAGGTCGATGGCGCAACGATTTGGTGCAAGGCAGAAATGCTTCAACCCATTGGCGCTTTCAAGATTCGCGGTGCATGGCATCGGCTGTCGGATTTGGACGAGGAAGAGCGCGCACGCGGCGTTGTTGGCGTATCAAGCGGCAACCACGCGCAAGGCGTTGCCTGGGCAGCAAAGAAGCTTGGGATTGCTGCAACAATCGTCATGCCCTCGAACGCCCCGCGGATGAAGCTTGAGGCGACAAAGGCACTGGGTGCGCACGTCGTATTATATGACCGCGCAACGGAATCCCGCGAGGAAGTGGCTGCCGGGCTGATTGCGCAAAGTAACGCTACGCTTGTTCATGCCTTTGGCGATCCGTGGGTTATTGAAGGGCAGGGTACAGCGGGCATTGAGATTGCCGAGCAGCTACAAAGTCTCGGCATAAAAGGGCCAGATTTGATTGTTTCATGCTGCGGTGGTGGTGGCCTTGCCTCTGGACTGGCGCTAGCGTGTCCCGATGCCGAAATCGCGATTGTTGAACCCGAAGGCTGGGACGACATTATTCGTTCACTCGAGGCAGGCGAGATTTTGCCTGTAAACGACCTGACGCACCCAACCTATTGCGATGCTTTACAAACGCCGCAGACTTACCCTGTAAACTTCGAAGTTTTACGCAACCGCGTATCCCAAGGTGTGTCGGTAACGACCGCCGAAGTTGCAGCCGCAATGCGTCTTGTATTTGAGAGGCTTCACCTTGTCGTCGAACCCGGTGGTGCAGTTGCGCTCGCGGCCGTCCTTACCGGAAAGATAGACCTAAAGCCGGTAACTGCAGTCACGCTGTCGGGTGGGAATGTCGACCGAGAGACTTTCGTCGAGCTTTTGGCTCAGGCGGCCTGAGCAACGCGGATATCCATCCGGTCCCAAATCTCGACCAGCGCGGTGGTCAAATCGCGCATCATTACCTCAGTGTGCTGAGGGCCCGGTGTGAACCGCAACCGCTCGGTACCGCGTGGTACGGTGGGATAGTTGATCGGCTGAACATATACGCCATATTCAGCGAGCAGAATGTCGCTGATTTTCTTGGCCTTGACCGGGTCACCGACCATCAACGGCACGATGTGTGTGTTGCTCAACATCACCGGCAAGCCAGCGTCCGCAAAGAGTGCTTTCAACATCGCTGCATTAGCGTGCTGTGCATTGCGTTCGTCGCTTGACGCCTTGAGGTGACGAACCGATGCCAACACGCCCGCGACCAGAACAGGTGACAACGATGTCGTGAAAATAAAGCCGGGCGCGTAAGAACGAATGACGTCAATAATCTTTTGGTCAGCGGCAATATAACCGCCCATCACGCCAAATGCCTTGCCCAGCGTGCCCTCAATGATCGTTACGCGATCCGCGACTTCGTCACGTTCGCTAATACCACCGCCACGCGCGCCGTACATGCCGACTGCATGGACTTCGTCGCAATAGGTAAGCGCATTATACTTATCGGCCAAATCGCAAACAGCACCGATGGGCGCAACGTCGCCATCCATCGAATACACGCTTTCGAATGCAATCAGTTTCGGCGCTTCGGGATCATCCGCTGCAAGCAGCTCTTCCAAATGCGCGAGGTCATTGTGGCGCCAAACGCGCTTTTCACAGCCAGCGTTGCGGATGCCTGCGATCATGGATGCGTGGTTCAATTCATCAGAATAGATGATGCAGCCAGGCAGAACCTTGGCGAGCGTCGACAAGGTTGCATCGTTGGAAACATAACCAGATGTGAACAGCAACGCGCCATCCTTGCCATGCAAGTCGGCGAGCTCGTCCTCAAGCTCGACGTGATAATGCGTATTGCCACCAATGTTGCGCGTGCCGCCTGAGCCAGCGCCTACATCATGAAGCGCATCCTCCATCGCGGAGATAACCTTGGGGTGCTGCCCCATGCAAAGATAGTCGTTGGAACACCAGACAGTAATGTCCTTGGGGCCATTATGTCCTGCAAAGCAACGCGCGTTGGGGTAATTACCCTTGTTCCGCAAAATATCGATAAATACGCGATAGCGGCCCTCGGCATGGAGCCGGTCAATCGCTTTTTCGAAAACAGCATCGTAATTCACGGATACTAACCCCGGTTCTAAGCCGACAACGCGGCACATCGTTGCCCATTAATCGCGGGAAATGGAAAAATCCAGCGCGAACGACTTGCAACAAGCGTCATTCTGGACGGTTCTTTGCGATATTTTCACTTACAGTGATTTGATCTGCGTCAAACCGAAGGTGGAAAGCGCAGGACGCAAGCTTTCCAGTGCATCCAGCGGCCCCGTTGAAACGAATATCCCCTCCGCAGGCGTATCGGGCCAGTGCTGATTTTGCGTCAGATAGCGGATTCGCCGCGCTATACCCGCTGCGCCGTCGACGAACTGCATATTTGGCGCCACCGCGCGAAGCTCATCCTCTACCAACGGGAAATGTGTGCACCCAAGGACAGTGACATCCAAAAGATCGCCTGATGTCTGTTCGGTCAGCCCGCCCATTGCGCGCACGTAGACCAAAGGGTCTACAGCCTCGCCGCGCATTTTTGCTTCGGCTGCACCCACCAGCTCAGGCGCTGCGTGGCGCAGCAATTTCATGTTCGCAGCATGATCCGCATGGAGCCGGTCGACATAACCCTGACGAACAGTGGCGGCGGTACCCAATAGGCCAATGACCCCGGTTTGGCTGGCTTCAGCAGCCGGCTTAATGGCGGGCACTGTGCCAACCACTGGAACATCAAGCGCAGCGCGGACGTGGGCCAGCGCGATAGTGCAAGCCGTATTGCAAGCGATCGTGACAAGACGCGGACGGTAACGCTCAACAAGGCGGCCAAGCAAAGCTGGAACGCGTGCAGCGATTTCTGCCTCGGTTTTTGTGCCATAGGGCAATCCGGCATAGTCCGCTGCAAAGACGATGGGTGCATTTGGAAGCGCCGCTTGTACAGCGCGAAGGACTGACAGGCCGCCGATACCGGAGTCGAAGAAAAGAATGGGTGCAGCGTCCGGGGAATGGGTCATGCATAAGCGATAACCGTCGTCACGCTGACTGACAAGCCGGCGGCCTTGAGCAGGCGGAACAAAACAGCTACATAAAACAGATATTTAGAGGATTCGGCCATTGGATGATATTGGGTTCAACATGATTGCGGGTCTTCTGCTTGGCTATCTGCTCGGCTCCATCCCCTTCGGATTGTTGCTCACCAAAATATCTGGCGGCGGCGACATCCGGAACATAGGTTCAGGCAACATCGGCGCGACCAACGTATTGCGGACGGGCCGGAAAGGTCTTGCTGCACTGACTCTGTTGCTGGACCTGCTCAAGGGTTTTTTTGCGGTCTACATCGCGACACATTATCTTCCGGGAGGAGCCGCTATTGCTGCAGCAGGCGCATTCTTCGGTCATTTATATCCGGTGTGGCTAGGTTTCAAAGGCGGCAAGGGCGTTGCAACTTATGCCGGCATTATGTTTGGCCTGTTTTGGCAAGGTGGTGTTGTCTACGCAATTGCGTGGATTGGCGCGCTTCTCATCTTCAGAATTTCGTCGCTGGCAGGATTGTTGGCTGCCCTATGCGCACCCGTTGCAGCGGCATATTTTGGCCGTTATGACTTGGTGGCCATGCTCGTCGCATGCACATTGATAGTCTTTTGGAAGCACCGGACGAATATCGAAAATCTGATGGATGGAACCGAGCCGCGCATCGGCAAAAGTAAAAGCTGACCGCGGCAATGGGGGGCAGTCAGCAACAGTTCGACCAGCTTCGGCTCATACGGTCTCCCAACATAGGTCCTGTCAGTTATCGGCAGTTGATTGGTCGTTTTGGCAGCGCAACGGCTGCTCTTGAAGCTTTACCGGATCTCGTGCGTCGAGGCGGTGGGACCCGGCCCGCGCTACTGGCCGACGAAGCGGGTGTCGCGCGCGAATTGCAGTTTGCGCAGAAATTTGGAGCCCGCCATATATTCATCGGCGACGCCGAATATCCATCCTTGCTGTCGCATCTCGACAACGCTCCGCCCGTTATGTGCGTGAAGGGTGATTTTGGGTTGCTCAATCGCGTTGCCATTTCGCTGGTCGGTGCGCGCAACGCGTCCGCTGGCGCATGTCAGTTCGCGCGGCAGCTGGCATATGATCTTGGACAAATGGAATTCCCCATTGTTTCCGGTCTTGCGCGTGGCATTGATACGGCAGCGCATGCAGGATCAATCGATAGCGGAACGATCGCTGTGATTGCTGGCGGCATTGATGTTGTGTACCCGCCAGAAAACAGGGCACTGCAGGACGCAATATCAGAACGCGGCTTACTTATTGCCGAGCAACCGCCGGGTACTGAACCGCGCGCACGCCATTTCCCATACAGGAACAGGATAATCGCAGGGATTTCCGCAGGGACGGTTGTGGTTGAGGCCGCGCCAAAATCCGGATCACTCATCACTGCACGGCTGGCGGGAGAAGCTGGACGCGAGGTTATGGCCATTCCGGGGTCGCCGCTTGATCCACGTTCACGTGGCTGCAACCAACTGATCCGTGAAGGTGCAACGCTTGTTCAGAATGCTGATGAGATTGCGGAACTGGTGCGGCCATTGGACCACCGGATGCGTGCTGCGCCTGCGCGATATGTTCCGTCTGCCCCTGCGACAATTGCGGAAGATACAAATGACGAGCGAAGGGCGGTCATCGACTTGATGGGCATGACCTATGTCTCGGTCGATGAATTGGTGCGCCAGTCGGGCAGCAGTCAGGCCAATGTCCAGATGGTTCTGCTCGAAATGGAACTCGCCGGAAAACTCGAACGCGGGGCAGGCGGGAAAGTGCGTTTCGCAGCCTGAATTTTTCGTCTTGACGACACCCCTTAAACCTCATCAGCCTATACGCGTACGCGAGACATTTTAGAAAAGCTCATATTATCATGCAATTAGTCATCGTTGAATCACCTGCAAAAGCCAAGACAATCGAGAAATATTTGGGCCCCGGCTTCAAGGTTCTGGCGTCCTATGGACATATCCGCGATTTGCCGCCCAAGGATGGTTCCGTTGACCCCGATAACGGGTTTGAGATGCTGTGGGATAATTATGCAGACAAAGCCAAACAGCTGAAGGCGATAACCGACGAGGCCAAAAAGGCCGATGGCTTGATCCTCGCGACCGACCCTGACCGCGAAGGGGAAGCGATAAGCTGGCATGTGCAGGAAGTACTCGCCAAGAAAAAGGCATTACCAGCCAAGGTGGGCCGTGTAACGTTCAACGCAATTACCAAGCAAGCGGTAACCGACGCGATGAAACAGCCACGCGCGCTCGATGTCGACCTGATTGATGCCTATCGGGCGCGTCGTGCGCTCGACTATCTGGTTGGCTTTACGCTTTCGCCCGTTCTTTGGCGGAAATTGCCGGGCGCCAAGTCAGCAGGCCGCGTTCAGTCTGTAGCGCTGCGCTTAATCGTCGAGCGCGAGCGTGAGATTGAAGCGTTCCGCGCGCAGGAATATTGGTCGGTTAAGGCGGCGATGGAGCATAAGGGGCAGAAGTTTGACGCCCGATTGACTCAATATCTTGGCAAAAAACTCGACAAGATGGATTTGAAAACCGAGGCCGAGGCGGAGCAAGCGCGTTCTGTAGTCGAAGCGGGCAAGTTCACTGTCGATTCTGTCGAAACAAAGCCAGTCACGCGTAACCCACAGCCGCCATTTACGACATCGACATTGCAACAGGAAGCTGCGCGCAAGCTTGGCTTTTCGGCCAGCCACACAATGCGGGTTGCGCAGGGCCTGTATGAAGATGGCGCGATCACATATATGCGTACGGACGGGGTCCAAATGGACCACAGTGCCATTTCAGCAGCTCGCAAAACGATCTCGGACCGGTTTGACAGTGGCTATCTCCCCGACAAGCCTCGCGTTTACCAAACCAAAGCTAAAAACGCGCAAGAAGCGCACGAGGCTATTCGCCCAACCGACTTTGCCAAGGATAAGGCTGGATCAGGCGATCATGGTCGTTTGTACGACCTTATCTATAAGCGTGCGATGGCCAGCCAAATGGCGTCGGCACGCATGGAGCGGACCACAATCGATCTGGTCGATGGTACCGGACAAACTGGACTGCGTGCGACGGGGCAGGTGATGAAATTCCCCGGTTTCTTGGCGGTTTATGAAGAAGGTCTAGACGACAGCGAAAGCGAAGATGGTGCAATCTTGCCAGCGATGTCCGTTGGCGATGCGCCTGCGAAACATGCTGTAGAGAAAACGCAGCACTTCACACAACCACCACCGCGTTTTTCCGAAGCGACACTCGTTAAACGCTTGGAAGAATTGGGCATTGGCCGACCATCGACTTATGCATCGACCATTCAGGTTCTGAAAGACCGTGCTTATGTTCGCGTCGAGAAAAATCGTTTCTTTGCAGAGGAATCGGGGCGCTTGCTCACAGCATTTCTCGAACGATTTTTTGAGCGCTATGTCGCTTATGATTATACCGCAGGTCTGGAGGATCAGCTCGACGAAATCAGCGGCGGACGCGCAAATTGGCAGGTATTTCTTGAATCGTTCTGGCGTGATTTCAAACCGAAAACGGCAGAAGTCATGGAGCAAAAACCTTCCGAGGTTACGGCGGAGCTGGATATCTTCCTGTCGCCTTATCTGTTTCCTGAGCGCGAAGACGGGACCGACCCGCGCCTTTGCCCCAAATGCGGAGAGGGCAGGCTTGCACTTCGTGGCGGAAAATTTGGAGCGTTCGTAGCTTGCTCCAATTACCCAGACTGCAAATATACGCGGAAATTCGCGCAGCCAGGTGGCGAGAATGGCGAGGACACAGGCCCTGAGGTCCTTGGCCAGCACCCCGAAACACAGTTGGAAGTTAGCCGCAAGTCTGGCCGGTTTGGCCCTTATTTCGAAATGGGTGAAGGCAAGGACGCCAAACGCGCATCCATCCCGAAAGATATACCCGCAGAAGATATCGGTCTTGAGTGGGCCGTGAAGCTGCTGTCATTGCCCCGCACGGTTGGCACGCACCCCGAAAGCGGCGAACCGATAACGGCAAGCATTGGACGTTATGGCCCCTATTTGGCCCATAATGGCAAATATGCGCGGCTGCAGTCGACAACCGAGGTATTCGAAACCGGCATGAACAGTGCGGTAGCAAAGCTTGCAGAGGCTGCGGCCAATCCCGGTCGTGGTCGCGGTGCAGCACGGGCTCCACTTAAGGAGCTTGGAAAGCATCCACGAACAGAGGCTGAGATAAAGCTGATGGAAGGTCGCTTTGGACCTTATGTCACTGATGGCACAACGAACGCGACATTGCCCAAATCGATCTCGCCCGACGAACTGACGTTGGACGAAGCCGCGCAATTGATTGACGCGCGCGCCGCGATGCCACCCAAGGGCAAGAAGAAGGCTGCACCGAAGAAAAAGGCCGCACCTAAGAAAAAGGCAGCGGCCAAGCCCAAGGCAAAAGCGGCGAAGTAATCCACAGAGAATTATGTCATCCCTGCTGAGGCGGGGATGACATTACTCAGACTTACTTGCCTCGCGTTACTCGACCCATTCGAGTCCGATGTCGCGGTAGAGGCCGCGGTCCTCATCCCATTTGGCGTGGACTTTGACGTGCAGATATAGATGAACTTTGACGCCCATCAATTTGGCCAGCTCGGTCCGGGCCGCTTCGCCAATCGCCTTGATACGTGTACCGCCCTTGCCAAGCACGATTGCGCGCTGAGTCGGCCGCGCGACCAGTATCTGCTGATGGATTTCCAAGCTACCATCTTCCCGCTCGCTATATTTCTCGGTTTCGACAGCGCTGGCATAAGGCAGCTCTTCGTGGAGTTGCAGATACAACTGCTCTCGCGTGATTTCGGACGCAATGAGGCGGTCTGTGGCGTCAGAAACCTGATCTTCCGGAAAATGCCATTCGCCCTCGGGCATGGCATCCGCCAGCGCCTGTTTGAACTCGTCTAGCCCATCACCAGTCGCAGCGCTAATATAGTAAATCTGTTCAAACGCGCATTTTTCCGTCAATTTCGTGGTGAGCGCCAACAGCTTATCTTTGGCGGCAATATCCACCTTGTTGAGCACAAGCCACTTGCGTTCAGGACGGTCTTTCAAGCCTTCAAGTATCTTTTCCACCTTAGGACCAGCGCCTGCACGGCCATCGACGATCAATGCAATCATGTCGGCGTCGCCTGCGCCGTCCCATGCTGCAGCCACCATGGCGCGGTCAAAACGGCGCTGGGCCGCAAAGATGCCTGGCGTGTCGACCAATATGATTTGCGTTTCACCGGCGAGCGCGACGCCAAGCATACGCGTTCGGGTAGTCTGCGCTTTGGGGCTGACAATGGCGACCTTTTGGCCGACCAAAGCATTGACCAGCGTTGATTTGCCCGCATTGGGCGCGCCAATAATGGCGACATGTCCGCATTTTTTGGTCATGCGTGCACATCCAGAAATGCGAGCGCAGCGGCGGTTTCAGCGGCCTGTTTGCTTTGGGCGGTTGCAGTAATGGGGTCAAAGCCCTTTACGGTAACGGTAATCTCAAATGTCATAGCGTGGGGAGGGCCTTCTTTTTTCGTTATCATATATTCCGGAACCTTGCGGCCATGTGCAGCACACCATTCCTGAAGAGCGGATTTTGGGTGCTTGGGCGCACCATTGGCTGTTTCAATCAACGGACCCCATAGGCGCTGTATGAGCGCCCGCGCGGCGTCCAAGCCATGGTCAAGATAGAGTGCACCAATCAGTGCTTCCATGACGTCACCAAGCACATTGTCGCTTTGCTGCGCGCCGTCATCGCGGGCCTGTTTGCCCAAACGCAAATGATCCGGAACACCATGCTGACGGGCAATATCCGCACAGGTCAGGCCGGATACCAGCGCATTTAGCCGATGTGACAAGCGACCTTCAGCTTCCTCAGAATATCGGTGGTAAAGCATATCCGCGATGACCAGACCCAATATCCTGTCACCCAGAAATTCAAGCCTTTGATAGTCCGGCTGCCCCGTGCTGCCATGCGTGAGTGCGCGATGATATAGTGCCAAGTCCGACGGTGGCTTGGGCATCAATGCCTTAAGCCAGATATCTTTATCGCTGTGGGTCAAAAGCCCTGTCCAATGCGTTCAGGGCGGGCGGCGGTAAACCATGTCCAAGGCAGCAGCCAATGCGACGAGCCATCCGTTGAAAACACGGAAACCAGCGCCCGGCCAACAAGATTCTCTTGTGGCACAATACCGATGGCACCCGGCTTATCGATGGGTGTCCAGCGGCTGTCAGCACTTCGGTCGCGGTTATCACCCATCAGGAACAAGTCCTTTTCGCCGACGACAAAGGCTTCTGTATTGTCGCCCTCAAGGCCGTTCGCCAGATCGAGAATTTCGTAACTCTTACCCTCCGGCAACGTCTCACGGTACCGTGGGTAGCGGCATTGTGTTCCACCATTCGCGCTGGCCTCTTCCATATCTGGGCGCCAGCAAGGAAACGGGTTGCGGTCCAACTCAGCTGTGTCGCGCATGTTTTGGGTTACGGGGATGACGAGGTCGGCGATGCGTTCTTTTTTGACGGCGACGCCATTGATTTCCAAAATGCCGTTACGCATTTGAATGACGTCCCCTGGAAGCCCAATGACGCGCTTGATATAATCTGTGCCGTTCGACATGGGCGCCTTGAACACCACGACATCGCCACGCTTAGGCTCACTGGCAAATATACGCCCGGGAATGAGTGGTAAAGACAGCGGTAAGCTGTACTTCGAATAGCCGTAAGGCCATTTGGCAACCAGCAGATAATCACCGATCAGTAAGCGGGGCTGCATAGATTCCGAAGGAATATTGAACGGCGAAACGATGAAGCTGCGCAGAATGAATACGAACAACGCCAGTTTGAAAAGGAAACTGCCATATTCGCGCCATTCCGAAGTAGGCGCTGCTGGGTGCAGTGCGGCAGGTGCAGCCGCTTTCGCGTCGTCCGCCTTGTCAGTGGGTGAGGTCACATAATCTCGCAAATTAATGTCGTCGTATGACGGATTGGCTGGCCTTTTATCGCGTAGACGCGCTATTTGCCAGCGTCGAGATTCACAGGCGGCACAGCGCCATGGCATAAAGGGCAAATAATGACGGATCACAGCTGGGCTGAGCTTCAAAAGCAACAATCTAAAACGCTTATTGAGCTGTTTACATCAGACCCCGAGCGCGTTGGTAAAATGACCATTCAGCAGTCGGGACTGCGCTTTGACTTGTCGAAAACGCATCTTGATGAGGCCATGCTATCCGGGTTCGCCGAACTCGCCGATGACATGCACCTGAGTGATGCCAAATCAGCGTTATTTTCCGGTGCAGCCATCAACGTAACGGAAGACCGTGCTGCCGAGCATACGGCGGAACGCGGTAATGGCGATGCGCAAGCAGTCGCCCATGCACGCGCGCTTCAAGAACGCATGCGCGGTCTTGTGGAAGCGATTGACGCTGGCTTTATGGGTGACATCAAGCATATTTTGCATATCGGCATTGGTGGTTCCGCACTTGGACCTAAATTGCTTGTCGACGCCCTGGGCCGCGATGGCGCGCGTTACGATGTCAAAGTGGTGTCGAATATCGATGGCGCGGCGCTGACTGAGGCGGTCAAAAGCATGGACCCGCATAAGACTATTGTCGCGGTCGCATCCAAGACATTCACCACCACCGAAACTTTGCTGAACGCAACCAGCGCCATGGAGTGGATGCGCGACGGCGGGGTTGCTGATCCCTATGCGCAGTTTGTGGCACTTACAGCCTATCCGGAAAAAGCGCTTGATTGGGGGGTCGACGAGAGCCGCATATTGCCATTCAATGAATCCGTTGGCGGCCGATATTCACTTTGGTGCTCGATTGGTTTTCCCGTTGCGCTTGGGCTTGGCTGGGCGATTTATGAGGAATTGCTCGAAGGTGCAGCGGCGATGGACCGACATTTCCGCAATGCGCCGGTGCGGGAAAATGCGCCAACAATGGCTGCATTTTGCGACCTTTATTACGCACAAATCAAGGCGTGCGAAACACGCGCCGTATTCGCGTATGACGAACGCCTGCGATTGCTGCCCGACTATCTCCAGCAACTGGAAATGGAATCGAACGGCAAATCGGTGACGGCCGAAGGCACACTCTTGGGACGGAACAGCGCGCCCGTGACATGGGGCGGCGTTGGAACGGACGCGCAACATGCTGTGTTCCAGTTGCTGCACCAAGGGACGCACCTCATTCCCGTTGAATTTATTGCCAGCAAAACACCTGGTCATGATTTTGATACCGCGCATCACGAGACGTTATTGGTGAACTGTTTTGCCCAGGGCGCGGCGTTGATGGCGGGTCAGAAGTCAGATGATTTGGCGCGCAACTATGTTGGTAACCGGCCCTCCACCACAATATTGATGGATGACGTTACGCCATCTGCTTTGGGCGCATTGATTGCGTTTTACGAACACCGGACATTTGTGAATGCGGTGTTGCTCGGCATCAACCCGTTCGACCAATTTGGCGTTGAGCTTGGCAAGCAAATCGCAAAAAGCATAAGCGAGAATGGCGCCACTGGCTTTGATCCGTCCACGACTGCATTGATTGAGGCTGCATTGGGCGACAACTAATCATCAGTGCTTGCTCGATAAGACAGATGAAAAAATGCCATTGGCAAAAACGTTGCGGCGCAACCATATGGCCACGACACAAGGAAAAAATCGCATGGCTGAATTTGAATATGATCTGTTTGTCGTTGGCGCTGGTTCAGGTGGGGTGCGTGCGTCACGCATTGCAGCGGCACATGGCGCGCGCGTCGCCGTTGCCGAAGAACATCGCGTTGGTGGCACCTGCGTCATCCGCGGTTGCGTCCCGAAAAAGCTGCTCGTTTACGGATCGCATTTCGCCGAAGATCTTCATGACGCCCAACGTTTTGGATGGAACACTGCGGGTGCGACGTTCGACTGGAACGTCTTGCGTAACAATGTCGCGGCGGAAGTGAACCGTCTTGAAGGGCTTTATGGCCAGACCCTTGGCAACAACAAGGTTGAGGTGTTTCGCGAACGCGCGGTTGTAACTGGACCGAACAGTGTCCGCTTGGCGAGCGGCCGAGAGATTTCGGCGGCCCACATCCTCATCGCCACCGGCGCTTGGCCATCTGTTCCGGAAATACCCGGCGCTGGCCATGGCATCACATCCAATGAAGTTTTCAGCTTGCCTGAACTGCCAAAGCGGGCCGTTATCGCGGGCGGTGGTTACATCGCCAACGAGTTTGCAGGTATCTTCAACGAGCTTGGCGTCGAAGTCAGCCTCGTAACGCATGGTGACCGCATTTTACGGGGCTATGATGACGAAATTGTTGACCGCCTGGTGGATATCAGCGGTCATAAGGGCATCGATATCCGCTTCAACTGCAGCTTCAAATCTATAACCAAGCAGGATGACGGCAGCTTGATTATCGAGACCAACCAAGGCGAAACTATCGAAACCGATTTGCTTCTCTGGGCAATCGGTCGGACGCCGCACAGCAAGGGTCTTGGTCTTGAGGAAGTCGGCGTTGAACTTGGAAAGGATGGCTCGGTCAAGGTCAGCGATGACAGTCGGACCAATGTGCCCAGCATTTATGCGGTGGGCGATGTTACCAATCGGGTGCAGCTAACACCGATTGCGATACGCGAAGGCCATGCTTTTGCCGACAGCGTCTTTGGGAAAAACCCACGAACGGTGAATTATGACTGTATACCGACTGCGGTGTTCAGCAATCCGCCAATCGCAAGTGTTGGCATGACTGAGACCGAGGCGCGTGCGGCGCATCCTGACGTCAAAATCTACAAGAGCGACTTCCGTGCGATGAAAAATGTCTTGGCCGACCGCAACGAACGCGCGCTGTATAAAATGGTGGTGGCTGGCGCAGATGAGCGTGTGGTTGGATTACATCTCATTGGTCCAGACAGCGGCGAAATACTTCAAGCGGCAGCTATTGCCGTGAAGGCTGGCCTTACCAAGCAGGATTTCGACGATACAGTCGCCCTCCATCCAAGCATGTCCGAAGAACTTGTCCTGATGAAATAACTGAAAACCTCACCGTAGCCCTGAGCCTGTCGAAGGGCGCTGGTCGGCTAGGCGTGCTTCGACAGGCTCAGCACTACGGTTTATGGAAAGTAAATACTTCCAGCACCCGCTGTCCATTGTGGGTAGCGGGTCATAATCTGGCTGAACAGGTCTGACGAAATAAATCCGGCCAGCCATGCCTGAAGAGCGGGCAGGGGTAGTGCATCAAACCATGTCTGGTCGGTTGCGGCAAACTGGCGCACGAAAGGGAAGATCGCGACGTCGGTCATGCTTTTCCAGTCGCCCCCAAGATAAGGTGCTACTGACAGCCTTTCATTCAGGGAGACGAGATGCATGAGCGCAACGTCACGATATTCGGTTCCATCTGTCAGATCATATCGATGGGGATATTTATATCTGTCGAGCGCCTGTTTGAATGGTCCGTCATTCGCGGAAATCAGTTCATCGTTAGATTCCACCAGCCAGTTTTCAGGGTCGTTTTGACTCAAAGCCCAGCGCATGATGTCGAGACTCTCGTCGATCACCTCACCATCAGGCAAAAGCAACACCGGCACTGTTGCCTTGGCGGAAGCTGCAATGAGTTCGCGCGGCTTGTCCCGAAGCACCACTTCGCGCAGTTCAACCTGAACTCCGCTTACCGCAATCGCCATCCGCGTCCGCATGGCATAAGGGCATCGGCGGAAGCTGTAGAGGATGGGAAATTCAGTCATCCAACCGGGGATTAACGCCGATATGCTGTTTGCCGCGCTTTTTCGCGAGGGCGATCTGCCTTTGCCGTTCCGCAAATCGGGCACGGTCTTCATCAGTACGCTCGGCAAAGCACGCAGGGCAGGCTACGCCTTCAATGAAGTGCTCTGATGCCTTATCCTCTTGCGAAATAGGCCGGCGGCACGCGTGGCATAATTCCATCTCGCCAAGCTCAAGCCCATGCTTCACCGACACGCGTTCATCGAACACGAAGCATTCACCTTGCCACTTGCTCTCAGCTTCGGGGATGTTCTCAAGATAGCGCAAGATCCCGCCTTCGAGGTGATAGACGTCGTCTATCCCCTCAGCTTTCAGGAACGCGGTCGATTTTTCGCAACGTATGCCACCAGTGCAGAACATCGCGAACTTTGTTTTACCTTCAGCGAGTTCTTCACGATGCGCGCGAAACCATTCCGGAAATTCGCTGAATGATTTTGTGCGTGGGTCGACTGCGCCTTCAAATGTGCCAATCGCGACCTCATAATCGTTACGCGTGTCGATGAGCACCGTCTCGGGGTCAGATATCAGCGCGTTCCAGTCCTCGGGCTGCACATAGGTGCCCACTTCACGTTTTGGATCGATGCCGTCCACGCCAAGCGTGACTATTTCTTTCTTCAACCGGACCTTCATCCGGTAAAACGGCATCTCATTGGCGTGGGAGTATTTGACGTCCAGTTCGGCACAGCCCGGTATCGCGTGCAAAAAGGCAACCAGTGCGTCAATCGCCTTGGGGGCGCCGGCGACGGTCCCGTTAATGCCTTCATGCGCCAGCAATATGGTGCCCTTGATGCCAGATGCGTTGCATTGCTCGAGGATCAATGGTTGCAATTTTTCCGGCGCCTCAAAGGACACGAAGCGGTAAAGTGCAGCGACTTTGATGGGATATACGTCTTCCATGACGCGGCCCTATAGCGTGCTTTTCCCGTTTTGGCAGCTTCCAATGTGCCGCGATGGCAGGCAAAATTTAATCGCACGATTAATTTGCAATTGCATCGCCACGATGCCAAAGCTTCACGCAACAAAATTGCTTATGGGGAATGCCATGTCGGCCAATATCGCTGAACTGGAAGCACGGCGCGCCGCGTCGAAACTTGGGGGTGGGCAAAAGCGCATTGACGCGCAGCATGCTAAGGGCCGCCTGACTGCACGTGAACGCCTTGATATCCTTTTGGATGAAGGCAGCTTCGAAGAACTCGACGCCTATGTGACGCATAATTGTACCGATTTCGGCATGGCAGAACAGAAGATCCCCGGCGACGGCGTGGTCACCGGCAGCGGCACGATCAATGGCCGTCTGGTTTATGTTTACAGCCAAGACTTCACCGTATTTGGCGGCTCGCTGTCTGAAGCGCATGCCATGAAAATCTGCAAGGTCATGGACAATGCAATGAAGGTCGGCGCGCCAGTCATCGGTCTAAACGACAGCGGTGGCGCGCGTATTCAGGAGGGCGTCGCCTCGCTTGGCGGCTATGCCGAAGTGTTTCAACGCAATGCGCTGGCCAGCGGCGTGGTGCCGCAAATCAGCCTGATCATGGGACCATGCGCCGGCGGCGCAGTCTACTCGCCAGCCATGACAGACTTCATCTTCATGGTGAAGGACAGCAGCTACATGTTCGTCACTGGTCCAGATGTCGTCAAGACGGTGACCAATGAAGTGGTGACCCAGGAAGAACTCGGCGGCGCGGTTTCGCACACGACCAAGTCGGGCGTTGCTGACAATGCGTTCGAAAATGATATAGAGGCGCTGCTGTCGGTCCGTGATTTCTTTGACTATTTACCAGAGAATAACCGCACCGGCGTTCCTGAACGGCCAACGGAAGATTCGTGGGACCGTATCGAACCAAGCCTCGACACGCTGATACCGCCAAGCGCGAACCAGCCTTATGATATGCATGAGCTGATCCGCAAAACGGTGGATGAAGCCGACTTCTTTGAAGTCCAGCCAACGCATGCCGCGAACATCATCATCGGCTTTGGCCGCATTGAAGGCCGCACCGTGGGCATCGTCGCCAATCAGCCGATGGTGCTGGCGGGCGTGCTCGACATCAACAGTTCAAAGAAAGCTGCACGTTTTGTGCGCTTCTGCGATGCGTTTGAAATCCCGATTATCACCTTCGTCGATGTACCCGGCTTCTTGCCCGGCACGAGCCAAGAATTTGGCGGCATCATCAAGCATGGCGCAAAACTGCTGTTCGCTTATGCCGAGGCGACTGTGCCCAAGATCACCATCATCACGCGCAAAGCCTATGGCGGCGCTTATGACGTGATGGCGTCAAAGCATTTGCGCGGCGATTTGAACTACGCCTGGCCAACCGCCGAAATCGCGGTGATGGGCGCGAAGGGCGCTGTGGAAATCATCTTCCGCGGGCTTTCCACAGAAGAGCAAGCGGTAAAGACAGCGGAATATGAAGACCGCTTCGCCAACCCGTTCGTCGCAGCCAGCAAGGGCTTTATCGACGAGGTCATCTACCCGCATTCGACGCGGAAGCGGATTGCTTTGGGCCTCAGAAAATTGCGGAACAAGGCGTTGGAAAACCCTTGGAAGAAGCATGATAATATTCCGTTGTGAGGTGTTATCATGTCACGCATTGATGAAATACTGAACGAAGCCAATGAGCGACTTAAAATCGCTAAGTGTGGCTTAGACATGATTTTGGCGAGCCAAGGCGAAGGCCGAATTGGCGTTCGAAATGTCGCGGTATTTGGACGGATGGTTACCTTTGCGACAAACAATCTTCGCTCTGTTGTCAGTGACTTCGAACAGTGGGACATTGAAGCCAAGCAACGGTACTTCGACAACGACGAATGTCGCTACATGACGAAGCTTCGCAACGTCATCGAAAAAGAAGCCCGAACGCCTGTCTCGACGTCCACTCATATTCGTTCATTCAACACTGATGATATCAATAAGTTTCCCCGTCCTCCTGGGGCAACGAGCTTCTTTATAGGAGACCAGAATGGTGGCACAGGCTGGACGATCGTTGATGCCGATAAAAATCAAACGCCCTACTA
Source organism: Sphingomonadales bacterium (assembly GCA_027486895.1). Classification (GTDB taxonomy): domain Bacteria; phylum Pseudomonadota; class Alphaproteobacteria; order Sphingomonadales; family Sphingomonadaceae; genus Sphingorhabdus_B. The sequence continues at coordinate 44,894 of JAIXOE010000037.1, read as the reverse complement.
CGTTGCGCTACCGCCAGAGATTGGGAGAGTCTGGTTTACCTTACCAGAGAATGAGGGCAAAAATGTTGAGGACGTAGCTTCCAAATACGTAGAATGTTTGGATGGTTATTTGGCAGAAGCGACTGCCTTTGCAAAGCGAGTGTAAAATGAAATTAGGCCGCCTCAACCATATCGGCGTCGCGACGCCTTCCATTGCGGACAGCATCGTCTTTTACCGCGACGTGATGGGCGCGACGAAAATTCATGAGCCGTTCGACCTGCCCGATCAGGGGGTGAAGGTCTGCTTTGTCGATACGCCCGCTTCGGATGGCGCGATGAACGGCACGCAGATTGAACTAATTGAGCCGCTTCCAGGCAATGCCTCGATCGCGGCGTTTCTTGAGAAGAACCCGGCGGGTGGACAGCATCATGTCTGTTACGAAGTGCCCGACATTCATGCCGCCAAGGCTGCGTTCGAAGCGATGGGCAAGCGCGTGCTGGGTGAGCCACGCATTGGCGCGCATGGGACGTTGATTTTCTTTGTACATCCCAAGGATATGCAGGGTGTGCTGACTGAAATTATGGAGATGCCTGCGGAGGCACACTGACCTGACCAACCACCACAGCGTCATGCTGAACGCGTTTCAGCATCCATCGTGCCACTCAAACCTCAGAGTTGAGAGGCAAAATGGACCCTGAAACGCGTTCAGGGTGACGAAAAAAGAAACGGGAGCTTGAACTTTGACATATGAAACCATCCGCCTCGATATCGCCGATAATGTTGCGACGATTACCCTCAACCGCCCAGACCGGCTGAACGCAATGGCGCCGCAGATGGCGGACGACATCAGCGCAGCGCTTGACCAATTAAACGGCGCGCGCGTGGTATTGATTACTGGCGAAGGCCGCGCCTTTTGTTCGGGCGCAGATTTGTCGGCTCGCGGCGCGGGCGCTTCGGTGAGCGGCGGGCAGGGGGCCTATTCTGCCCTGACAAAGAGCTACAACCCTTTGATGATGAAACTCGCCAAGCTTGATGTACCGATCATCACTGCGGTGAATGGCCCTGCTGCCGGCGTTGGGTGCAGCCTTGCACTGGCCAGCGACTTTGCGATGGCGGGCAAATCCGCTTACTTCCTTCAGGCGTTTGTCAATATCGGCCTGGTGCCCGACGGTGGCGCAAGCTGGATGCTTTCGCGTCTTGTCGGCAAGGCACGCGCGACCGAAATGATGTTGCTTGGCGAGAAGATCCCTGCGGATAAGGCTGCGGATTGGGGTCTGATCTACAAGTCAGTCGAGGATGCCGAACTGATGACTGAAGCAAAGGCTTTGGCAACACGGTTGGCAAATGGTCCAACGGTAGCCATCGGCATCATGCGTCAGAATATCGCTGCGGCTTTGGATACCGATTATGCAACCGCTTTGCTGCGTGAGGCCGAGGGTCAGAAGGTTGCTGGCGACAGCAACGACGCGCGCGAAGGCGCGATTGCCTTTCTGCAGAAGCGGAAAGCGGAGTTTAAGGGTAAATGATCTTTTACGACAGCCCCAATCCTGCACCCAATCCGCGCCGCGTGCGGATATTCGCAGCTGAAAAAGGGATAGAACTGCGTTCGCAACCCGTGTCGATCGTGAAGCGGGAGCATAAAAGTCCAGAATATCTCGCTCTCAATCCGCGTGGACAGACACCCGCACTGCAGCTTGATGACGGAACGGTCATCACCGAAAGCGTCGCCACCTGCCGCTATTTGGAAGCTGTGCATCCCGATCCACCTTTGTTTGGCATTGGCGCAGTGGAACAGGCGTTGATTGAGATGTGGAGCCGCAGGGTTGAAATGATACTCATGCCACCTGTCGGCGCCGTATGGGTTAACACACACCAATTTACGGCTGCTCTGCCCGGTCGGAATATGGATTGGGGGGAGGCAAATCGTCCACGCGTTGATGATGCGCTGCGCTTCTTCGATACATCTTTGGAAGGGCGCACGTTTCTCGCAACCGACCATTATTCAATCGCGGATATCCTGCTGCTGACGACCGTCGATTTTGCCGCCTTTATCGGTATTGGCATCGCCGAAGATCTGAACAACCTGCGTGCATGGCATGCGCGCGTAACCGCCCGGCCCAGCGCCGCGGCCTGAATGGTAATATTATGAGCAAACCCACTTTGTCTGACTGGCAAACCGCCGCCGAAAAAGAGGTTAAGGGCAAAAACCTTACCTGGCACACGCCCGAGGGCATTGACGTCAAGCCACTGTACACGGCGGACGACGCCGGTGACCCTGGTCTTCCCGGTTTTGCGCCGTTCACGCGTGGTGTTCGCGCATCAATGTATGCAGGCCGCCCATGGACTATCCGTCAATATGCGGGTTTCTCGACTGCCGAGGAATCGAACGCATTCTATCGCCGGAACTTGGCTGCCGGGCAAAAAGGCCTTTCGGTTGCCTTCGATCTCGCCACCCACCGTGGTTATGACAGCGACCATCCGCGCGTCGTTGGGGATGTTGGTAAGGCAGGCGTGGCTATCGATAGCGTCGAGGACATGAAAATTCTGTTTGACGGCATCCCGCTTGACCAGATGTCGGTGTCGATGACCATGAACGGCGCGGTCATTCCGATCCTCGCGTTCTTCATCGTCGCTGGCGAGGAGCAAGGGGTATCTCAGGCACAGCTCGACGGCACGATCCAGAATGACATCCTCAAGGAGTTCATGGTCCGCAACACCTATATCTATCCGCCCGAACCATCGATGCGGATTGTGTCGGACATCATCGCCTATACCAGTGCGCACATGCCGAAGTTCAACAGCATTTCGATCTCCGGATATCACATGCACGAGGCGGGGGCGACTGCGGTGCAGGAGCTTGCTTTCACCATCGCCGACGGCAAGGAATATGTGCAGCGCGCGATGGCCACAGGCCTCGACATTGATGCATTTGCCGGACGGCTTTCGTTCTTCTTCGGCATCGGTATGAACTTCTTTATGGAAGTATCAAAGCTGCGCGCCGCGCGGACTCTATGGCACCGCGTCATGGACGAGCTCGGCGCAAAGGATGAACGCTCCAAAATGCTGCGCACGCATTGCCAGACTTCGGGCGTTTCGTTGCAGGAACAAGACCCATATAACAACGTCATCCGCACCACGATCGAAGCCATGGCCGCAACGCTCGGTGGAACACAGTCGCTCCATACCAATGCGCTTGATGAGGCCATTGCCTTGCCTACGGAATTCTCGGCCCGAATTGCGCGTAACACGCAGATTATCCTGACCGAAGAAACTGGCATTACCAAGGTTGTCGATCCTTTGGGTGGTTCATATTATATCGAAGCCCTGACTGCTGAACTGGTTGATCAGGCTTGGAAGATCATTGGTGAAGTCGACCAACTGGGCGGCATGACCAAGGCGGTTGCATCTGGCATGCCCAAACGCCTGATCGAGGAAGCAGCTGCTGCCCGTCAGGCACGCGTGGACAAGGGCGAGGATGTCATCGTCGGCGTTAACAAATATAAGCTCGCGACCGAAGATCAGCTCGACACGCTAGAGGTCGACAATGACTTTGTGCGTCAGGGACAGATTGCGCGTCTTGCCGCAACCCGCGCTGCGCGTGATGAGGCGGCATGCCGTGCTGCGCTGGATGCATTGACACAGGGTGCCAAAGACGGCGCAAACCTCTTGGCACTCGCCGTCGATGCCGCCCGCGCACGCGCTACATTGGGCGAAATATCCGACGCAATGGAAGCGGTCTTTGGCCGTTACGCGACCACACCCGTGCCAGTGCAGGGGATTTATGGCAGCGCGCATGAATTCGATAAACGCTGGGCGCAGGTATTGGACGGGGTCGCGTCGGTTGAACGCCGCTTGGGCCGCAAGCCGAAATTGCTGGTCGCCAAAATGGGGCAGGACGGTCACGACCGTGGCGCCAATGTGATTGCCTCGGCTTTTTCCGACATGGGCTTTGACGTCATCAGTGGTCCACTGTTCCAGACACCAGAGGAAACGGTCGTCTTGGCACTGCAGCATGATGTTGACGCAGTCGGTGCCTCCAGCCTTGCTGCGGGCCACAAGACACTCATACCAGAACTCGTAAAGGGTCTGCGCGAAGCAGGGCGCGGGGATATCAAGGTCATTGCAGGCGGTGTCATTCCGCCGCAGGATTATGATTATCTGCGCGAAGCCGGCGTTCAGGGCATTTATGGCCCTGGCAGCAATGTTGTTGAGTGCGCAGCCGATGTGTTGACGTTACTTGGCCATAATATGCCACCATTGGGGGCATGATGGCTGATGCAATAACACATCGTCACCCTGAACTTGTTTCAGGGCCCATTTCGCGTCACAAGCCGGCGGTTATGGCTGCACCACGGATGCTGAAACGATTTCAGCATGACGAGAATTTAACGGGAGTGTTTAATTGACCGAAGTTCGAACCGATTGGACCCGCTCAGAAATCGCGACATTATTCGACCTGTCGTTCGACGAATTGGTCTATCAGGCGCAGACTGTCCACCGCGCGCATCATGCTGCGGGGCAGATCCAGCTTTGCACATTGCTATCGATCAAGACCGGTGGTTGTCCAGAAGACTGCGGCTATTGCTCACAATCCGTAAAGGCCGACAGCGGGGTGGAAGCCACCAAGCTGATGGATGTGCAAGCCGTGTTGCAGAAGGCCGCAGAGGCGGCTGACAATGGCTCGCGTCGGTTCTGCATGGGGGCGGCTTGGCGCAACCCCAAGGACCGCGACATGCCCGAGATCGTGCAAATCGTGCAAGGCGTGCGCGCCATGGGCATGGAAACCTGCATGACACTGGGCATGCTGACGCCGCAACAGGCAGACATGTTGGCCGAGGCTGGCCTCGATTATTACAACCACAATATCGATACCTCGCCTGAGCGCTACAACGAGATCATCACCACACGGACGATGGACGACCGGCTCGACACCTTGGCCGAAGTTCGACGTGCCGGGATCAATGTGTGCAGCGGCGGCATTGTTGGCCTAGGCGAAACACGCAGTGACCGGGTAGGCTTCATCCATACGCTGGCGACCTTGCCGCAGCACCCCGAAAGCGTCCCAGTCAACGCGCTCGTTCCAGTAAAGGGCACTGTGCTGGGCGACATGCTTGCCGACACACCGCTGGCCAAGATAGACGACATCGAATTTGTCCGTACGATTGCCGTGGCGCGCATCACCATGCCTATTAGCATGGTGCGCCTAAGCGCAGGGCGTGAGTCAATGTCCGAGGCGACGCAAGCCTTGTGCTTCATGGCGGGCGCGAACAGCATCTTCACTGGCGACAAATTGCTGACTGCCGCCAATGCAGGTGACGACAAGGACGCAGCAATGCTGGCAAAGCTTGGGCTGCGCGCGATGGAGGCTGAGGAGCCACTGCGGGCATGTAAAGCGCTGGAGGCGGCGGAGTAAAAGGCATGAGATTTTGCTGGAAACACCTGTGATTGCCTCCGCAGATCCTATGCCGCGTTCGGCGAGCACCAACAGCGCGCAAGCCCCAAAGGCGTATGTCATCGCCGAGGTTGAAGTGCGCGACGCAGCTGCGTACGAATATTACAAATCGGCAGTCGTCCCTATCGTTGCCCAATATGGGGGGCGTTACATCGTTCGTGGGGGACAGATTGAAAGCGTTGAGGGTAGCGATCCAAGCGGCCGAGTGGTCGTCATTGAATTTCCGCATTTTGCAGATGCGCAAGCGTTTTTGAGGTCCGAAGAATATCGTCCTGTCGCTGACATCAGGCACAAGACAGCTACATCCCGAATTATGATTGTTGAAGGAGCCCTTCCTTAGTGTTCAAGAAAATCCTGATCGCCAACCGCGGCGAAATCGCTTGCCGTATCATCAAGACCGCGCGCCGGATGGGGATTGCGACTGTAGCGGTTTATTCGGATGCCGATGCGCGTGCGCCCTTTGTACAGATGGCGGACGAGGCGGTGCATATCGGGCCTTCGCCTGCCGCGCAGTCTTATTTGCTGGCCGACAAAATCATCGCCGCGTGTAAGCAAACCGGTGCTGAGGCTGTGCATCCGGGCTATGGCTTCCTGTCTGAACGGACTAGCTTTGCCGAGGCGCTTGCCAAGGAAAACATCGCCTTTATCGGCCCGCCAGTCAACGCGATTGCCGCTATGGGTGACAAGATTGAGTCCAAGAAACTGGCGATGGCGGCGGGAGTCAATGTCGTCCCCGGCTTTGTCGGCGAGATTGACGACACCGAACATGCGGTGCGGATTTCGGCGGAAATCGGTTATCCGGTGATGATGAAGGCCAGCGCCGGCGGCGGCGGCAAGGGGATGCGGCTTGCCTATAATGAGCAGGACGTGCGCGAAGGCTTTGAAGCGACCAAGCGCGAGGGTCTGAATTCGTTCGGCGATGACCGCGTCTTTATCGAGAAGTTCATCCTTAACCCGCGCCATATCGAAATCCAAATATTGGGCGATCAGCATGGCAATATCTTGTATCTCAACGAACGCGAATGTTCGATCCAGCGCCGGCACCAGAAGGTCGTCGAGGAAGCGCCTTCGCCGTTCGTTACGCCCAAGATGCGCAGGGCGATGGGCGAGCAATGCGTAGCTCTATCGCGGGCAGTCGGCTATTATTCGGCGGGCACAGTTGAGCTGATCGTATCGGGTGCAGACCCAAGCGGCGAGAGCTTCTACTTCCTCGAAATGAATACGCGTTTGCAGGTCGAACATCCTGTCACCGAGTGCATCACCGGCATCGATCTGGTCGAACAGATGATCCGTGTTGCCGCTGGTGAGAAGCTTGCCATGACGCAGGATGATATCAAGATCGACGGTTGGGCCATCGAAAATCGTGTTTATGCCGAAGACCCCTATCGCGGCTTTCTGCCAAGCACAGGGCGGCTAACACGCTACCGCCCACCAGTCGAAGGCTGGACCGACGATGGCGCAGAAAATGGGCGTCGTGGCATCGATGGCATCCGCGTTGATGACGGCGTCTATGACGGAGGCGAAGTTTCGATGTTTTACGATCCGATGATCGCCAAGCTGATAACTTGGGGTAAAACTCGCGACGAAGCTGCCGACCTGCAGATTGCCGCGCTGGACCGTTTCGAAATCGAAGGCCTTGGCCACAATATCGATTTCGTGAGCGCCATCATGCAGCACCCGCGCTTCCGTTCGGGCGAACTCACCACTGGATTTATCGCTGAGGAATATCCGGACGGTTTCCACGGCGCGGCATCGACACCTGAGTTGGTAAAGTCGCTAGCGGCTATCGCAGGGTTCGTTGCCACCGCCGAAGCCGACCGCGCGCGCCATGTTGACGGGCAATTGGGCAATACGCTTGAGCCACCTGCACGCTGGCAAGTGAAGATCGGCGAGGCCGTCCATGACATCGAAATGATCGACGGCGATATGCACGTTGATGGCGAACATTTCGACTTGTCGATGGAATATGACCCCGGTGATCGCTTGATCGAGGCAGAGGTCGATGAAGAAGAACTTGCAGTCAAAATTTCCAAGATGCGGACGGGCTTCAAGTTAACCACACGCGGTGCAACGCATATCGCACGCGTCTTGCCAGGGCATATTGCGCATCTGGCGGATCATATGATCGAGAAAACCGCACCCGATCTCTCCAGATTTCTGATTTGCCCGATGCCCGGCTTGTTGACGACACTGCACGTCAATGCGGGCGATGCTGTTGAAGCAGGGCAGCCGCTTGCTGTGGTTGAAGCCATGAAGATGGAGAATATCCTGCGTGCAGAAAAGTCGGGGACGGTGAAAGTTATTAACGCCAAGGCAGGTGACAGCCTTGCGGTGGACGCGGTTATTCTAGAGATGGAATGAAGCGCCGTCCGTGACCTAATCCAAAATGGCCACGGCCCTTATCCATCCGGCGCTCGCACGCTCAATCTTCACAGGGAAGCATGACAGCGTGAAACCGTAAGCAGGTAATGCGTCGAGATTTGTGAGCTTTTCAATCTGGTAATAAGGCTGGATGCGTCCTGCCTTATGCCCCTCCCATATGATCGAGGGGTCGCGCTTTTCTGCCCAACGCTTTGCTGTGTGGCTGAATGGCGCATCCCAACTCCATGCATCGGTGCCGACAACCTGAACACCGCGTTCGGTCAAATACAAAGTCGCCTCGGCGCCCATGCCGCAGCCCTGATCGGTAAAGTTATCGGTGCCGTAAACCGCACCTGACTGGACCAGAACGATATCCATTGGCTTCAACGTGTAGCCAATTCGTTCCAATTCAGCCTCAACCTCTTTGCCGCTAATGACATGGCCCGCGGGCATCATTGAGAAATCTAGTTTGACGCCGGGCCGGAAAAACAGATCGAGCGGTGCTTCGTCAATAGATGGCGCCGGCGTGGCGCCATTGTCCGTAGTCGAATGGAAATGCCACGGCGCGTCCATATGCGTGCCGTTATGCGTGCTGAGCGTCAGGCTCTCAACTGCCCAGCCTTCGCCATCAGGAAGATCATCCTTCGTTAGCCCCGGAAAGAACATTGCAATCTGTTCCCACGTATTTTCATGGGTCATATAGCTAATCTGCGGCCGCATCACCGGCGGATCGGAAACGACGTCGTTGGTAATCGGGATCGACAGATCGATAAATTGCGGCATGTTCTTCTCCTCGGTGAAATCGTTAATCCGGCTTGTGGATAAGCGCAACAAGCTGCTTGAACAGCGCAGCATAGCGATTAAGACATGGATAAGAGATTTTAGGGGAACATCATGGCTGCCGCTGCCGAACACGAAGTCATACTTGATCCGCAACGCGATCGCCTCGTCATAACGGCATCGTCGCTTGGCACAGTGTTCGAATGGTATGACTTCTTTGTCTATGGCATCTTGGCGGCGCTGATCGGCAAGTTATTCTTCCCTGCTGACAACCCGACCGCTGCGACGCTCGCTTCGCTGGCCATCTTTGGTGCCGGCTTTGGTGTGCGTCCTTTTGGCGCAATATTATTTGGCTATTTCGGCGACAAGATCGGTCGGAAATATACATTCCTCGTGACAATCTCGTTGATGGGTGTTGCGACAGCCGCGATTGGTTTGCTGCCGACATTCGAGACGGCTGGCGTATGGGCCGCAGGTCTGTTGCTGCTGATGCGCTGTCTTCAAGGGCTGGCACTTGGCGGCGAATATGGCGGTGCAGCGATATATGTTGCAGAACATGCTCCAGATGGGAAGCGTGGCCAATATACCAGTTGGATCCAGGCGTCGGTTGCTGGCGGGTTCCTGCTTGCAGTCATCGTGGTATTGATCACGCGCCATTCGATGAGCACTGAAGATTTTGAAGCCTGGGGCTGGCGCGTGCCGTTTCTGACTTCCATACTGTTGCTCGCCATATCCTTATATATGCGGCTTAAATTGTCGGAAAGCCCGGTTTTCAAAGCTATGAAAGCGGCTGGAACAACATCCAAAAATCCGTTTGTCGAAAGTTTTCAATATCCGGGCAATGTTGGGCGTATCTTCGTTGCATTGTTCGGTGTTGCTGCCGGTTTGACCGTCATTTATTACACGTCGCAATTCGGCACGCTTTATTTCCTGACAGGCACAGCGCGCGTTCCAGAGGAAGATGCGCTGCTGTATATGGCGGTGGGCGCTGCGCTGGCTGCGCCAACATATGTTGCCTGCGGTTGGCTCTCGGACAAATGGGGTCGCAAGCGGCTTTTGCTGCTTGGATATGGGCTTTCGATTGTCGGCGTTTTCCCGATATTCTGGATGATGGCGGATGCAGCAAACCCGGCGCTCGCTAAGGCGACAGTGCGCAACCCAGTCACGCTATCGATGCCCGAATGCGACTTTAACGCGCTTAATCGGGTTCACGAAAGTGAATGTGCGCAGGCGCTGAACTTCCTGACCAAGCGCGGCATCGCATATAGCAAGCAGGCGGGTGACGCTGTGTCGTTAAAGGTCGGCGATGCGCAGTTACAGGGCTTCGACGAAAAAGCCTATGTCGCAGCCTTGGAAAAGGCAGGGTACCCCGATAAGTCCGACCCCGCCCAGCGCCAGCCCTGGAAAATCATTCTCGCAGTGTTCCTGATGGTCGCTTTGTCTGGCATGACCTACGGACAGGTCGCGGCCATTTTGGTCGAGATGTTCCCGGCGAAGATCCGGTACACCTCCATGTCGATACCATACCATATTGGCGCCGGATATTTCGGCGGTTTCCTCCCCTATATCTCGCAATATATTGTGGCACAGACGGGACAGCCGTTTTCAGGGCTTTGGTATACCGTAGGGGTGACGGCGCTCGCCTTCGTAGTCGCGTTAATCTGGTTGCCGGAGACCTCTGGAAAGACAAAGCTGGATTGACACGCAATGGGGTAGGGGCAAAAGGCCGCCGATGACCGATTTTGAACCCCCGCTGCGTTTAACCCTTGATGGCGAAGCCCTTACTTCGAATTGGCAAGCGCTTAACACACGGAGCAGTTCGGCGCAGGCAGGCGCTGCGGTCAAAGCCAATGGCTATGGACTTGGCGCGCGTGAAGTGGCCGCCCGATTACGCGATGCAGGATGCCGCGACTTTTTCGTTGCCCATTGGGGTGAAGCCGCTGCGATCGCTGACGTCATTCCTCCGGCATGGATATCGGTCTTGAATGGCATTCAGGCGCAGGACATTCCGCACATACGCGCTTTAGGCGCAGTGCCCGTGCTGAACACGCCTGAGCAGGTGGCCATGTGGCACGCGTCTGGAGGCGGGCGTTGTCACGTCATGTTCGATAGCGGCATCAATCGGCTTGGCATTGGCGCAGAGCAAATGTCGCAATGCGATCTGCGAAGCCTGGATATCGATCTGCTGCTGTCGCATTTGGCGTCTGCTGATGAGGATAGCGCGCAGAACAGTGCGCAGCAGCGCCTATTTCATGAACGCGTGGCGGCTTCGGGGGCGAAACGACTTAGCCTTGCGAACAGCGCAGGCATCATGCTCGGCACGGATTATCATTACGATCTCACCCGTCCCGGGCTTAGCCTTTATGGGGGCATTGCGCGGCCCGGCATGGATGCGTTTATCAAACCTGTCGCGCGACTTTCTGCGCGGCTGCTTCAGGTGCGGACATTGGCAGCGGGCACAAGCATTGGCTATAATGCTACGCATGTCTGTCGTGATGAAACGGCAGTCGGGACAATCTCCATCGGATATGCCGATGGTTATCTGCGTGCATTTTCGGGCAAGGGGCATGCGCATCATGGTGCGGTCGCATTGCCTGTTCTTGGTCGCGTATCAATGGATCTGGTGACGATCGACATCAGTGCAGCGCCTGAGCTTCGCGAGGGGGACTGGGTCGACGTGGATTATGACCTGCCGACGGCATCCGCTCTGACCGGGCTTTCCCAATATGAATTGATCACCAACTTAGGAACGCGTTTCGAGCGTATTTGGCGTTAGCTTTTACGGCCGTTTCATCGGGACGGGAGCACGGCAATAAAAAAGGGCGCCACATGGGCGCCCTTCTTTTTTGTCTCGAAGTTATTTCGACTTAGAAATCAGCGTTGATTCCGAAGAAGAAGTTACGACCGAAGCTGTCGAACGGATCGCCACCGGCTGTACCAAGCAAGCCAAGTGGTGGCTGCTTATCGAGCAGGTTGTTGACGCCAGCGTAGAAACGGAAATCGTTGCCTACGTCGAAGCCGATACGGATGTCATGATACAGAACATCTGGGTAGTTGATCTGTGGGAACTGGTCAGCGTTGGCTGGAGCCAGTTTCACAATGTTACCCAACACTGCATCGCAAGTGCCGCCGTTGATGCCGGTCTGACCACGGAACGTGCCTGTCAATGGGCACTGACCGAAGTAGCTGTTCTGCGCTTCAAATGTACCAATGGTCTGCTTGCCGATATAACGAGCAGCATACAGAACATCGAAATCACCGAAGTCATAACCCATCGAGAAGCTTGCCGACCACTTTGGATCGCCCAATTCGCTCAGCTGACGGTTAGGTGCAACTGGGTTGGTTGGATCGGTGTAGTTGTCGAGCGTCAGAACGCGCGTCGCGATAAGACGGGTGGTGAAACGATCACCATTGTCGAAGGTCTTACGGTAAGCGAGGTCGAAGTCGATACCCTTGGTCTTCTGCGACGCGAAGTTAACGCCGCCCGAGATAACTGCAGGCTCAACAAACAGGCCAGTCGAAGGATTACGCTGCACTGTGGCGCAGAACGGGTTGTTGATGCCCGAAGCGTTGGTGTAGCAAAGGTTGATGATTGTCTGCGCGCTCAATGCGGCAATCAGGTTCTCAACCTTGATCTTGTAATAATCGACGGTGAGGCTGAGGCCAGGGATGAAGCTAGGCTCAACAACAACACCCAACGTCAAGCTCTTGCCCTTTTCTTCGATCAGAGTGGGGTTACCACCCGAAAGGAAGCCGGTCGAAGCTGTACGTGCAGTACAGTTGATGAACGGTGCACCCAAAGCAACCGGGAACGCAGTGGTTGCGCAAGCTGCGACCAAAGCTGCGTTGGCGGTGGCTGGTACGCCAGCGGCCAAGCAGTTAGCTGCAGTTGTGCTTCCTGGCGAAACCAGATCGCATGGGTCACCGATGAACGCGAAGTTCTCAGAAGCGGTCGAGAACAGGTCGCCCTGCGTTGGCGCACGAACCGACGTTGCATAAGCAGCGCGGAAACGAACGTCTTCGATCGGAGCATATACACCCTGAACGTTGTACGCATAAACCGTACCCGTCGAAGTGTTATAGTCCGAAACACGACCAGCGAAGTTTACCGACAGCTCCTTGGCGAAAGGCATATCCTTCAACAATGGAACCTGGATTTCGCCATATGCTTCCTTGACGGTAAATGCTGGTGGACGGAAGTCCTGCAAAGCGTTCAGGAAGGTTGCACCGCTTGATGTCAGTTCATCATAATCGATGCTGGCTTTTTCCTTACGGTATTCAGCACCGAATGCGAATGCGATTGGACCACCTGGCAGTTCGAACAATTGCGAAAGGTCACCACCGACAAATGCCGATGCGACGAACTGGCTTGCAAACTCGTCAGTGCGGCCTTCGGTATTGATGAAGTCGAGTGCACGTGGGTCGGCACGGTTCTGACCGAATACGTTAACTGGAATACAAGCCGCATTCACGTTCGTCACCGCATTGACGCGGCAGATGACGCGTTGGCCGGCATCATTGGTTACGAAGTTGGTACCGGTGAAACCAGCAGGTGCAACTACCGCATCAGCAGCAAGGTTGAAGCCATCATATGCAGAACCGTCCTGGGTAAAGATAACCAGGTTGTTCGTGTTGAAACCAAGTGCTTTGAAACGGCCGTAGTTGACGGCGAGTTCGTAGTTCCAATCATCGTTGAAGGTACCTTCGATACCAGCAACCGCACGGTAGGTTTCACGCGTACCTTCAAAACGACGACCACCAAGGTCGATGTTGAAGCGGTTCAGACCGAATGTACCGGTTGCCACGTTCGAGCACAGACCATTCTGTTGAAGCACAGTTAGGTTCTGCGCGGTCAGGAAGCCGTTGTTGCAACGGAATGCTGGACCACCAAGGGTCTGCGGCACGCCGGAGAAGAAGCTTGGCTGGCCTTCGCCCGATACGTCCGTACGGACATATTTGGCTTCGATGAAGGGCTTGAACGCATCGGATACGTCATAATGTGCCAACAGGTTGACGGCATAACGGTCAACCGCGGCCAAAAGGCTGCCGGTGTTGCGCAGTGTCGAACCAAAGCCGCCCTGGGTGTTGCCTGAGCCTACGCCCGCAAAGTTCTGAGTTGGCGTATCAACAAACAGGTTGCCGAAATCGTCAAAGCGAAGGAAGCGGCCGCCGCTGAGGCCACCAACTGTACCGGCGTCAGAGATCGTACCGTTGCGGATGCCGCACAGGAACGAGTTGTCCGGAATGCCGTCAGTCGCGCTAAAGCCAACTTCGCCGCCCGCAGCACCCTGAAGATCGGTAAGCTGGAACTGGCAACGGCCGGTGGCTGCGCCGCTCAAACCATTGCGCTGGTTGAAGTACAATGGCTGTTGGCGGGTATATTCACCTGAAACAGCAATGTTACCACGGCCGTCTGCAAAGTTTTGACCAGCAAGTACGCTAGCGAAATATGTCCCGCGGTCGCCACGTGACGAAATGCCGCCCTGTGCACGCACTGCAACGCCGTCATAGTCGCGCTTCATGATGAAGTTCACAACGCCTGCAACAGCGTCCGAACCGTAAATAGCCGAGTTACCGCCAGTGACGATGTCGATACGCTCAACAAGGTCGGTTGGAACGGTGTTCACGTCAAAACCATTGTCGCCTGGTGTCGATGTGACGTGACGACGGCCGTTTACCAGAACCAGCGTACGGTCGGTACCAAGACCACGAAGGTCGAGAAGGCTGAGGCCGGCAGTACCAATGAAGCGGCTCGAGTTGCCCGAGCTGAAGGTTGAACGCAGCGATGGAAGATCGTTCAGCGCGTCACCAAGCGAAAGTTCACCGGTGCCGGTAAGGTCTTCGATGGTAACTGACGTCAATGGAACGGCGGATTGCAGCGTTGGACGCGCAATACGCGAACCGGTGACTAGAATAGGTTGGGCGGTGCCTTCCTCTTCTGCTTCATCGGCTTCGTCTTCCTTGGCATTTTCTTCATCCGATTGCGCAACCTGCGCGTAAGATGGAACGGCACTAAACAGCGCGAGGCTGATAGCAGACCCTGCAATCAACAAACGTGACTTCTTCATCAAAAAGCTCCCCAGCTTGGTTGTTCATTTTCAATTAATGCATCGGTAAAGCGCAGACGTCGGGCATGTGCAATAGCTCGGCACGAAAAAGTCGTCTTTTTGCAATATTGTTGCCTTCGGGCCACATAGGGCGAACCACTGTAGATCGGCGAGTTGGCATCAAAATGTCGGCGTCGGGAATATTTGTGAAATTATATAACATTTAGAACAGTCGAAGCGTAAAAATTGATGCAAAGAGCCAAAAAGCGTCATTTTGAAACATTTTTTGCGGATGTCAGGAACGTCGCCATTCTGTCCTATATTATATGCTCAGCAAGCCAGCATCCTTGTAATATAATTACGCCGAACGCCGAATCGCGGCTGATTTTCGTTACACAGCGCGCTGATGTTGCAGTGCACCACGGCTTGGTGCTATCGGGCCTTTATTATCCGCGAAAGGAATAGCTATGGCACGTGCAGCCAGCAGAAACGGTGATGGACCAATCATTATCAAAAAATACGCGAACCGGCGGCTCTATAACACCCATTCGTCTAAATATATCACGTTGGACTTCCTCGCGGAACTGACTCGTAAGGATATCGATTTCAAGGTTGTGGATGCCAAGACGAACGATGACATCACGCATGGTGTGCTCACGCAAATCATCATGGAAGAAGAAAACAGCGGGCAGCAAATGTTGCCGGTCGGGTTCCTGAAGCAATTGATCGCTATGTACGGCGATTCAATGCAGGGAATGGTTCCGCAGTTTCTCGAAAGTTCGATGGACAATTTCCGCAAGAACCAGAAGCAGGTACAGGATGCGATTGAAACCGCAATTACCTCAGGCCCCTTTGGTCACATTGCAAAGCAGAATATCGAGTTCATGCGCTCCGCGCGTGAGGCTTTGATACCCAATCTTAGCGGTCTGACAGGTGGCAAGTCAGCGCAAACCGAGACTATTGCCGATCTCAAGCAGCAGATTGCTGAACTGCAGGCAAAGCTCGATAAAATTGCTGCGGATTAATCCCGCGATCACATTCACTTTAAAGTAACAGGTAAGATTTTGATAAAACATGCTTTAAGCGTCACGCGCGCTCAAAATTTCGCGGGCTGGTATCAGGAAGTCATTTCAGAGGCTGACCTCGCCGAAGAATCTGGTGTTCGCGGATGCATGGTTATTCGCCCATGGGGCTATGGCATGTGGGAACGCATCCAGAAGTTGATGGATGCGGAAATCAAAGCCGCTGGCGTCGAAAATTGCTATTTTCCGTTGTTTATTCCTTTATCGTTTTTCGAAAAAGAAGCTGACCATGTGGAAGGCTTTGCCAAGGAAATGGCTGTTGTCACGCATCACCGGTTAATCGGCGACGGCAAAGGCAAGTTGATCCCTGATCCGGATTCAAAATTGGAAGAACCACTGGTCGTTCGCCCCACGTCCGAAACCGTTATTGGCGCGGCGATGAGCCGATGGGTGCAAAGCTGGCGTGATTTGCCCTTGATGGTCAACCAATGGGCAAATGTTGTGCGTTGGGAAATGCGCACGCGGATGTTCCTGCGCACAAGTGAATTTCTATGGCAAGAAGGGCACACGGCCCATGCGGACCGCGCTGACGCAATGCAGGAAACCATGCGCGCGCTCGGAATGTATCGCGCTTTTGCGGAAGGCCCACTGGCAATGCCGGTTGTGGCCGGAGAAAAGCCTGAGAATGAACGTTTCCCGGGTGCCGTTGCCACATACAGCATCGAGGCCATGATGCAGGACGGCAAGGCACTTCAGGCCGGCACATCGCATTATCTTGGCACTGGCTTTGCCGAAGCGTCGGGTATCAAATATCAGGACAAGGATGGCAGCCAGCAATACGCACACACCACAAGCTGGGGTGTATCAACGCGGATGATTGGCGGCGTTATCATGACCCATGGCGATGACGACGGCTTGCGCTGTCCGCCACAAATCGCGCCGCATCAAATCGTTATTATACCGATGTTGCGTGACAATGACGAAGACGAGGCGGTTTTGGAATATTGCCGCAGTCTGCGCTTGGAACTGCTTGCACTGAATGCATTTGGTGAGCCCCTGCGCGTGCTGCTGGATACGAAGGCGACGAAAGCATCAAACAAGCGCTGGTCGTGGGTGAAGAAGGGCGCGCCTATCATCGTTGAGGTCGGCCCACGCGATGTTGGCGAGGGCAAAGCCGCCGTTTTGCGCCGCGATCGCTTATACAAAGACGACGGAAAGCTCGCGACAGCCTTCACCCCGCGCGGTGAATTCGTCGCCGCTGCTGCTGGCTTGCTTGAGGACATTCAGTCCACATTATATACGGAAGCAAAAGCGCGACTTGATGCCAACATCCGCCGCGATGTTACTGACCTTGCCGCGCATTTTGCCGTTGACGAGGCCAAGTTTGCAGGCTGGGTAGAGGTGCAGTGGGCACGGCCAACCGGCGCCGCACTGGATAAAATCGTTGAGCAATTAAAAGCGCTCAAGCTCACGATGCGCAATAGTCCAATCGATGCCGCACCAGCAGATGGTGCTTGTTTCTTCACCGGCGACCCTGCCGTGGAACGGATACTCATTGGCCGGACTTACTGAGGCATGACCAAAACCACGCCTTTTGAAGGACTTCCATCCCGCGAACAGATACTCGCCTTCATCCAGTCGTCCAACGACCCTGCGGGAAAGCGCGAGATTGCACGCGAATTCGGCCTACGCGGGAATGAGAAGATCGCGCTCAAGGCGTTGTTGAAAGACATGACCGACGAAGGCCTTATCGACATGGCACCTGGCCGCGCCTTTCACAAAATGGGTGGCGTACCAAAAGTCACTGTGCTCAAAATCGTCGGCATTGACGGCAATCATGCCGTTGCAGTGCCGGAGCATTGGGAAGCCGAAGGCATTCCCGCACCCAAAATCCGCGTTATTGAAACCAAAGGCAAACGCAATAGTGCGTTGGGCATTGGCGACCGCATATTGGCGCGCACCGAAGAACGCGGCAATGGCTGGGCCGCGCATGTCATGAAGAAGCTCGCTAAGGGCAGCGAACAGATATTGGGCGTTGTTGAAGGCGGCGAAAACGGCCGTTTCTGGCTAAAGTCAGTCGATAAAAAATCACGTTTCGATACACAAATCGGCGATGTTGGCGACGCGAAGGCTGGCGAGTTGGTACTCGCTGAACTGACTGGAAATGCGCACAAAAAGTCCGCGCGCGTGACGCAGGTTCTCGGCGATCCATTTGCGCCGAAAAGCTTCAGCCTGATTGCCATTCATAAATTCGGCATTCCGTTTGAAATGTCTGAAACCGTGGAGCGTGAAGCGGAGCGGGTGCGCGAACTGCCGGTCACCGACGACCACCGCGAGGACCTTCGCCATCTGCCGATTATCGCTATCGATCCTCGCGATGCGCGGGATTTCGATGACGCGATCTGGGCGACACCGAATGCGGATACCGGCGGGTTTGACGCCATCGTTGCGATTGCCGATGTGAGTTATTATGTCCGTCCCGGCAGCGCGCTTGATCATGAAGCATCCAAGCGCGGGAATAGCGTCTATTTCCCTGATCTGGTCGTGCCGATGCTGCCGCACGCATTGTCGTCGGACAAATGTTCGCTGCGGGCAGGGGAAGACCGCGCGGTGCTCGCCTGCCACCTTGCCATAGGCAAGACAGGGCAAGTGACGTCATGGCGTTTCACCCGCGCAGTAGCCCGGATAGCCGCCAATATTCCGTATCCCGACGCGCAAGCCGCGATCGACGGAACCATGGAAAATCCATTGCTGGAAACGGCGCTGAAGCCGTTATGGGCATGCTGGCGCTTGCTGTCGCAAGCGCGGGCCAAGCGTGCGCCATTGGAACTCAACCTGCCAGAAAAGCGCATAACGCTCGATGAGCAAGGCCGAGTCACTGGCGTTGCCGAACGAGAGCAGCTTGAAGCCCATCGCTTGGTCGAAGACTTCATGATCGCGGCCAATGTGGCGGCGGCAAAGGCACTAGAAGCCAAAAAATCGTCGCTAATCTATCGCGCGCACGAACCGCCAAGCCGCGAGAAACTTGTAGCACTCAAGGAATATCTCAAAACGTTCGACATTGATTTTGCGCTGGGGCAGGTGGTTAAGCCGGAAACCTTCAACGGTATCTTGGGGAAGATTATCGACGAAGAAATCCGGCCTCAAATCATGGAAGCCGTTCTGCGCAGCCAGACTCAGGCCTATTACGGCCCAACGAATGTCGGGCATTTCGGCCTGTCACTGGGGAGCTACGCGCATTTTACCTCGCCCATCCGGCGTTATGCCGACCTTATCGTTCACCGTGCCTTGGTCAGTGCATATGGGCTCGAGATGCCGAAACCTAAGATCAAGGATGTCGAACCGATTACGGGCCTCACCGAGGCCGCGATTGCGCGATTGCCGGCAACGGCGGAGGCTATCAGTCGGACCGAGCGCCACGCGATGGAAGCCGAGCGCGAAACCACAGACCGCTACATCGCGGCTTACTTGTCCGCACAGGTCGGACAAATCGTTCAGGCACGTATAACGGGCGTACAGAATTTCGGGTTTTTCGCGACAGTTGAAGGCATTGGCGGTGATGGCTTAGTTCCAATCTCAACACTTGGAAAAGACTATTTCCATTATGATGAAGCGAGCCAAACACTCATCGGCGAAAAAACACGGCAGGAATATCGCCCGGGTATGCGGCTTGAGCTTCGCCTCGCGGAGGCGAACCCTATATCCGGTTCTTTAAGGTTCGAATTGCCCGAAGGGGGCAGCTATTCGGCCGACCGGTTCAAGCATAAGGGTAAGCCCAAGGCTGGAAAATACGACGCCGGCAAGCGCGGCCGTCCGGGGAACATTCGGCATCAGGGTAAACGGCGTTAGCTCAACTCATCCAACTGGGTATCGCTTAACGAACCCGGGATAACCATAACTGGGCAGGGCAGTGTGCCCGCGTTAATGCCGGTAAAGTGCGCAATAAGGGGTCCAGGCGCACCTTGGGCTGCGGCACCGAGCACGAGTGCCGCGATACCGGGATGTTCCTCAAGCATGACTTTGACGACATCAATCGCTTCACCGGGCTTTACCGTGATGGCGGGACGAACCCCCATTTCGTCAAAAATGGAACCGGCAGCCGCGGTCACAAGCTGCTCAGCCCGGTCGCGCGCCTCTTCTTCCATAGTTGCCTGAACTCCGCCCCACGCGACGAAATCGGCCTGTTCAACGAGCGCGAGAATGTGCACTGTTCCGCCAGTCTTTGCCGCGCGACGCGACGCAAACCGCAGCGCAAGACGCGCTTCTTCAGTCTCGTCGATGACAACCAGATATGTCCGCATGCACTCCCCCTGGCTTGGTCCTTGGCGGCCAGCCTTTATGAATTCGTATAGCCTGCGCGAAATTTGGATGCTTGGCAACCTTATCACGCTTGACGCTTGGGAAAGCTTGGCTATGCGATTATTCGAAATAGCGACCAAAAAAGGCCAACCCGCATGCCCATCGAACTCAAAATGCCCGCACTTTCACCAACTATGGAGGAAGGCACGCTTGCCAGATGGCTGGTGAAAGAGGGCGACACGGTTTCATCAGGCGATCTGATCGCCGAGATTGAAACCGACAAGGCGACGATGGAGTTCGAAGCGGTTGATGAAGGTGTGATAACGCAACTGCTCGTTGCCGAAGGTACCGATGGCGTGAAGGTTGGCACGGTCATCGCCGTTATTAAGGGTGATGATGACGACGCGAGTGCGGTACCCAAGGCTGCGACGCCTGCCGAAGCGCAAGCTCCGACCCCGCCACCTGCTGTAACACCAGCACCGGCGCCCGCCCCAGCTGCAATCGCTGCGAAGTCGTCCAGCGATCGCATAATCGCAAGCCCGCTGGCCAAGCGCATAGCAGCAAACTCAGGCATCAATCTTACCGGCATGACAGGCACTGGCCCTAACGGCCGTATTGTTAAGGCAGACGTAGAAGCGCTCTCCGGCGAAGGCCGGAGCCCAGTCGCATTGCCCGCTGTGGATCCCGGCCTTCGCCGGGAAGCACCCATTACGGCTGCTGCACCCGTCGACACCGATATCCCGCACGAAGTCGTCAAGCTAAGCAACATGCGCAAAACCATCGCGCGCCGCCTGACCGAGTCCAAGCAGACCGTTCCGCACATCTATCTCACCGTCGACGTCCGCCTCGACGCTTTGCTCAAGCTGCGCGGCGAGCTCAATGCATCGCTGGAGGCGCGCGGCGTCAAGCTGTCGGTCAACGACATGCTGATCAAGGCGCTTGGCCTCGCGCTCATTCAGGTGCCCAAATGCAATGTCAGCTTTGCCGGCGATAATATGCTGCAATATAGCCGCGCTGACATTAGTGTCGCGGTATCAGTGCCGACCGGCCTTATCACGCCCATCGTCACCGACGCTGCAAACAAGTCGCTATCCAAAATCTCGACCGAAATCGGCGAACTTGCGGCGCGTGCCAAGGAAGGCAAGCTGCAGCCGCATGAATATCAGGGCGGCACCGCGTCGATCTCCAATATGGGCATGATGGGCATCAAGCAATTCGAAGCCGTCATCAACCCGCCACAAGCCATGATCATGGCGATCGGCGCTGGCGAAAAGCGGCCCTATATCGTCGATGACGCACTCGCCATTGCAACGGTCATGTCGGCCACCGGAAGCTTCGACCACCGCGCTATCGACGGCGCGGACGGCGCGATGCTGATGAAGGTCTTCAAGGAACTGGTGGAGAAGCCCTTAGGGTTGGTGGCGTAACATGGCAGAAAATTACGACCTAATCGTCCTCGGTTCCGGCCCCGGTGGCTATGTTGCCGCCATCCGCGCTGCGCAACTCGGCTTGAAAGTCGCGATTGTTGAGCGCGAAAATCTCGGTGGCATCTGCCTCAACTGGGGCTGTATCCCGACCAAGGCGTTGCTTCGCTCGGCGGAAATCTATCATTATATGCAACATGCGGGCGATTACGGGCTGACTGCGGCAAATATCAGCGCGGATATCGACGCGGTGGTGAAGCGGTCACGCGGGGTCGCGAAGCAGTTGAATCAGGGCGTCACGCATCTGATGAAGAAGAACAAGATCACCGTCCATATGGGCGACGGCAAGCTGACCGCCGCGAACAAGCTAACGGTGACGAAAGACGGCAAGACCGAAGAGCTGACCGCCAAGAACATCATCCTCGCCACCGGCGCGCGTGCCCGCGACCTGCCATTCGCCCCCGCCGATGGGAAGCGCATCTGGACCTATCGCCACGCGATGGTGCCGCCCGAAATGCCGAAAAAGCTGCTCGTCATCGGATCTGGCGCAATCGGCATCGAATTTGCCAGCTTCTACAATGACATGGGCGCTGAAGTGACCGTCGTTGAAATGCTCGACCGCATCGTGCCGGTGGAGGACGCTGATGTCTCAACTTTCCTTGAGAAGGCATTGAAAAAGCAGGGCATGACAATCATGACTGGAGCAGGGGTTGAGGAACTCAAGGCTACTGCTTCCGGCGTATCGGCCAAGATCAAGGGCAAAGACGGCAAGGTTGTCGGATCTGAATTCACGCATTGCATCGTTGCCATTGGCATTGTTCCGAACACCGAAAATATCGGGTTGGAGGCGCTTGGCGTAGAAATGGACCGCGGTTTCCTGAAAACCGACCCCATGTGCCGCACCAATGTGCCCGGCCTATGGGCGATCGGCGACATCACCGCGCCGCCCTGGCTGGCGCATAAGGCGAGCCATGAAGGCGTGATCGCTGCCGAAGCCATCGCCGGCGGCCATCCGCACGCGATGGACCCGCTGAATATTCCCGGCTGCACTTATTGCCACCCGCAGGTCGCCAGCGTCGGCATGACCGAAGCCAAGGCGAAAGAGGCTGGCTTTGACGTCAAAGTCGGCAATTTCCCGTTCCTGGGCAATGGCAAGGCCATCGCGCTGGGTGAGGCCGAAGGTTTCATCAAGACTGTGTTCGACGCCAAAACCGGAGAACTCCTTGGCGCACACATGGTCGGCGCTGAAGTCACGGAACTGATCCAAGGCTACACCATCGGCAAGACCGCCGAGCTGGTGGAGGCCGACTTCATGCACACCGTTTTCCCGCATCCGACATTGAGCGAAATGATGCACGAAAGCGTGCTCGGCGCTTATGGTAAAATGTTGCATATGTGAGCGGAGCGCTATGTTTCGCGCACTGCCGTCATCCTGAAGCTGTTTCAGGATCGATCTTGCCACGTAGGCCACAGGGTAGAGTCGATAAATGGACCCTGAAACAAGTTCAGGGTGACGAAAAGGGTTTCTATTATTGGCAAGGGCTATTTCGACATTGAACCTTCCACTTCGCCTTTCACTGTCCGGCATCATCCTTTTCACGCTCGTGGTCGCGTTAGGATACGCTGTTACGGCTGGCCATTTCCGCGACTTTGACCTCGCCGTTTCCCACGCGCTCAACATGCAGCGCGGCGTGTCGCCCGATTGGCTGATCCTGCTTATGCAAACCATCAGCTGGATTGGCGGCGGACTTCAACGATATATTATCGTCACCATCCTGACCGTGGCTTTGTGGCGCTGGTGGGGATGGGGGGCTGCCCTCGCAATGGGGTTAACCACCCTAATTGCGGCATTTACGTCTGACGTCATGAAGTATTCTTTCGCGCGGCTGCGCCCCGATCTCGTAGCGCAGCTTGATCCCATCACCAGCCCGGCATTCCCCAGTGGCCATGCGAACAACGCGGCGGTCGTCTATATTCTCTTCATCATGCTGGTGCCTCAGGCGCGCCACCCCTTATGGCAGGCCGCGGCAGCAGCGATGATCTTGCTGACGGGCATTTCGCGCATCATGTTGGGCGTACACTGGCCGACCGACGTTATCGGCGGCTGGATGCTGGGCGCGTCCTTTGCGCTCATGGCGGGGGCGATCATCGCCTATCGGCAGCACCAGCGCCAAGGCAAGGTCCCCTCAATCCTCGCACCATAATTTACGGGCACGCTTTTTACTGTCCTCCGCGCATGGAATTTGTCATCGTGCATGGCATTGAATGATTACAGGGATGAGGAATATGTACGTGACTGCAAATATTGCGCGAAATCTGAAAGTTTTGGCACTGATAGGTACGGCATTGTGTGCCACCGCAGCCAATGCGCAAAACACCGTCATCACGGCGGACAAGATGATTGATGTCCTTACCGGTAAGACCGTTGACTATCCTGCCGTGTTCGTTGGCGCGGATGGTCGGATCACCAGCGTTGCCGATGCGCGCACGGTAAAATGGGGTAGCGATGTCAAGCATATCGACCTCAGTGGTAAAACCATCTTGCCTGGCCTGATCGACATGCACGTCCATCTCGACGGCCCTGCGGATATTGGCGGGTATCGTGGATTAGAATTCACCGACAGCTTTTGGGGCATGACCGCCGTTGGAGCCGCTCAAGCGATGTTAAAGGCCGGCTTTACGACGGTACGTAACGTTGGTTCAGGGAACCGCAACGATATCGGCCTGAAACAAGCCATTGAAAACGGCTACGCAACAGGGCCACGCATCGTTCCTGCAGGCTATGCATTGGGCGCGACTGGTGGCCATTGCGACTCCACATTCCTGCCACCAAGCCTCGAGAAATCCGAGAAAGAAGAAGGTATAGCCGATAGCGAAGACGAACTGCGCTATCAGGTGCGGCGCCAGCGCAAATATGGCGCAGAGGTTATCAAGGTCTGCGCGACTGGCGGCGTCTTTTCACGCAATACCGAGCCCGGCCAGCAGCAGCTTTCCGAGCGCGAGCTTCGCGTAATCGCAGACGAGGCACACCAATGGGGCCTTCGCGTCGCTGCCCATGCGCACGGCGGTGACGGGATCAAAGCTGCTATCAACGCTGGAATTGATACGATCGAACATGCCAGCCTCGTCGATGATGAGGGCATTAAGCTTGCAGCAGCGCGGCCACGGCCGGTCTGGTTCTCGATGGATATCTTTAACACCGATTACACGCAATCCGAAGGCGCGAAAAATGGCGTGCTCGAAGATAATCTAAGGAAAGACCGCGAAGTCGCGCAAATTCAACGCGATAATTTCCGTAAAGCTCACAAGGCGGGCGTCAAAATGGTCTTTGGGTCGGATGCTGGGGTTATGCCCCATGGTCTCGTTGGTGGGCAGTTCAAGGTCATGGTCCAATATGGCATGACCACGCTAGAGGCCATTCAAGCAGCAACGCGCAATGCCGCAATGGCATTGGGCCGCGAAAAAGATGTTGGCGCAATCGCCGTCGGTCGCTTCGCCGACATTATTGCCGTCGACGGTGATCCTTTGGCCAACGTCCGCGAACTGGAATCGGTCGATGCTGTCGTAAAAGGTGGTAAAGTCGTCAACTGAAGCCGATATGACAATGTGCGATGTTGCATTGATTGCAGACCGCACGTTATGATAAATGGCATGAGATAACGGTCGTAGAACCGATACAAGATGAACATCTGGGGGTTTGAACTATGATTTCTTTGGTCGCAGCAACTTTGCTCAGCATGGCCGCCATGAAGGGCGACGCCATGGACAATGCACGCAAGGCATTCAACAACTGCATGATTGAAACGCACAACACCGCCGTTGGCGAAAAAGCGAGCCCAAGCGCGTTCATAAAAACCAGTGATGAAGCGTGCCCAACAGAGCGCGCCTTGTACAAGGAAATACTGGTCAAGTCCGAACGCTCATATGGCTCAAGCCAATCAGAGGCGGAAAAATTTGCATCAGAAGAGATCCAGATGATCGTCGATTCGATCGTCTCCAGCTTCAATGAAAACGTGGAAAACGGCGCAAAGCTTACGCCCGAGAAATAAACTCGCAGCCAACATCGGCATAAACTCTTTGAGGAAATTGGCGGACAGGGTGGGATTCGAACCCACGGTGAGCTTCCACCCACGACGGTTTTCAAGACCGTTGCCTTAAACCACTCGGCCACCTGTCCGCTTACGAAGTGCCCCTAGCCATCCGGTAAAGCGATGGCAAGGGCAGATACGGACTAAGTGTGGCTTATCCCCACGACCGACGGTGGGTTGGCCGGGACCAAAGGATTTCACAGGGTGCGAACAATGTGCCAATATGTTTCCTTGAATTGAACAAGGGGGCCGCGCGTGCGCATTAACCGGAAGTTTTGGCTATCAGCGGCATTTTGCACCAGCGCGTGCTTGCTCGGGCAGACCAGCGCGGCACAGGATAATGCAGCACTGACTATCACAGGCGCAAATGATGCGCATGAAGCTGGATTTCGCGCCTACCTTAGTCAAGTCCGACAAAAGGCGCTGAAAGAAGGGGTCTCTGCCACAACGCTCGACCGTGTGTTGCCGTCGATCGGCTTCAACGAACGGGTGGTTCGGCTTGACCGGCAACAACCCGAAGGCGCTTCCAATGCGCCGGTTCCGGACTTTGCGCCATATAAAGCGCGTCACGTTGATGCGTCGCGGATCAGTAGGGGGCGCGGGAAATATACCGAGCTTCGTCCGTTGCTGCAGCGGATCGAAAACGAAACCGGTGTACCAGAAGAAATCATGATCGCCATCTACGGCCACGAAACCAATTATGGATCGGTAACGGGTAACTTCAACGCACCGGAAGCTTTGGCCTCGCTTGCTTATGAAGGCCGCCGCCGCGCGCTGTTTGAGGCCGAATTGATCGCGGTGCTCAAGATGATCGACAAAGGCGTTCCGCAATATGCCATTACCGGCAGCTGGGCAGGCGCGCTTGGAAAACCTCAGTTTCTGCCGTCAGTATATTTGCGGCTAGCCCGCGATGGCGATGGCGACGGATATGCAGACATCTGGCGTAGTGAGGTCGATGCTATGACATCGATAGCCAATTATTTCGTCAACGCAGGCTGGCGGCGTGGCGAGGAATGGGGTTTTGCCGTCAATGTTCCGGGATCGCTTAACCGCGCAGCATTGAATTCACGCATGGTGTCGCCGCGTTGCCCCCGCGTCTTCGCACGCCACAGCCAGTGGAAAACGATAGCTGAATGGCGGCAGCTCGGCATTACGCCGGAGCGTGGCTTCTGGCCAAAGGATAGCATGATGGCCACGTTAATTGAGCCTGATGGCGTTGGCCGAACCGGATATTTACTTGGCGGAAACTACCGCGTGATATTGGACTATAATTGTTCGAATTTTTACGCGCTATCGGTAGGATTATTGGCTGATGAGGTACGGAATTAAACTAGCTTGTGCGATGCCGCTTGTGGCACTCGCTGCGTGTAGCATGAACGGCCAGAATGGGCTTAGTGAAGCCACAGACGCTGCATCTGCTGCCAGTGCGTATCAATCCGCAGCGGACGAACCCGTCATCATTGGAGCGCCGTTTAAAGTTGGCGCCACGGTCTACACACCTCAAGATGTGCCCGCTTATGATGAAGTGGGATATGCCGGTTATGGTGAAGCCGATTCCGCCGGTCGTGATACCGCCAATGGCGAGGCCTTTAACCCCGCTGCGGCAACAGCGGCACATAAAACGCTGCCTATACCAAGCTATGTTGAAGTCACGGCGCTAGAAACGGGCCGCACTATACTTGTGCGCATCAATGATCGCGGCCCGCTGGCAAACGACCGACTGATTGACTTGTCACCGGGTGCAGCACGTCAATTGGGGATCGATGGGCAAGCAGCCACGGGCGTTCGCGTTCGACGCGTTAACCCGCCGGAGCAAGAACGCGCTGTGCTGCGCCAGGGTTTGAACGCCGCAGAACGTATCGAAACGCCAGGTCCCTTGTTGAAAGTACTGCGCGACAAGTTGGCAAAGCTGCCCAGGCCCGCCGGTGCGACTCGTCAGGCTGATAAAGGCGTTTCAGCACCGGTGTCCTATCGTAACGAAACGGTTTCGGAAGCTGATGGAAGGTTTATCCGCGAAGCCGGTGGCACCCGAGCGGCTGTGAATGCGCCTTCGACCAAGCCTGCTTTGCGTAACGACGGGAACTGGGTTGTCCAAGTTGCTGCATTCTCGTCGCAAGCAAGCGCGGATGCGTTGGCAAAAAAAATCGGCGGAAACGTGGCCCGTTCTGGCAGTTCTAATATGTTTCGCGTTCAACTTGGACCATTTTCCAACAACGCTGAAGGGCAACGGGGGCTGACTGAAGCTCGGCGCCTTGGTTATTCGGACGCGCGGTTGACCCGATACTGAATTTTACTAACTGTAATTCGGTGGGCGTGGCTATGGTAGGCTATGCGATTACCTGTTTGGATTTTCGTCACTTTGCTGCCGGTATCAGCTGGATATTCAACCGCTAAGCCGCGGTTTCAGAGCACTGCACCGATCGCTTACGTCGTAGACATGGCGTCTGGCAGAATCTTGCTCAACGAAAATGGGCATAAGCAAATTCCACCAGCTTCCATGGCGAAGATGATGACCGCTTACGTCGTGTTTGATCTCATTCAGCGTGGCAAACTGGACGCAAATACAAAGTTCCGCGTGCGCCCGGCGATCTGGAAACGTTGGAATAACACTGGCTCATCGATGTTTTTGAAAGCCAATCAAGACGTTCGCGTGTCGGACCTGTTGCATGGCCTTATCAGCCTTTCGGGAAACGACGCAGCCATTGTTTTGGCAGAAGGCGTCGCAGGATCGGAAGCTGCCTTTACGAAGCAAATGAACAAAGCTGCTGCCCAAATAGGGATGCGAAACAGCCATTTTGCCACAGCGAACGGGTGGCCCGACGCTGGAAAGACGCGAACGACGGCGCAAGATCTCGCGTTGCTTGGCGCGCGGACTATTCGCGACTTTCCAACTCTATATCATCGCTTTTATGGCGAAACCGGCTTTGCGTGGAACAATATCCGCCAGGTCAACCGAAACCCCATACTCGGTGTCATCGACGGCGCCGATGGTATGAAAACCGGGCATACATCCGAAGCTGGCTATTGCTTTACGGGCACTGCACAACAAGGCGGTCGCCGGGTCATGATGGTGGTCGCGGGTCTTGGCAGCGTGCAAGCCCGTGCAAGCGAGTCTGCCCGTGTCATGCGTTGGGCTTTTCAGGACTGGCGTACAGAACGGCTTTACAGCGCCAAAGCGCGGGTGATGCGCTTACCTGTGCAAATGGGCAATTCCCGGTCGGTCGTGGTCAGCTCAAAGAGCCCGGTCATGGTGACCTTGCCACGGGGAGAAAAAGACAATTATACATTATTCGTACGCTATACGGGGCCGCTAAAGGCACCTATTAAGCGTGGGACGCAAGTGGCACAGCTTGTTGCGAAATTTGAGGACGGAACAGAGCAAATCATGCCCTTATTGGCTCACGAATCGGTAGCCCCGGCAGGCTTTTTCATGCGCGCCTATAATGGGTTGCTGTCATTGGTGACGGCATGACCGCCCGTGGACGTTTCTTGTCCATTGAGGGCGGGGAGGGCGTGGGTAAGTCTACACAGATAAACGCACTCGCGGACATGATCCGAAATCATGGTTATGAGGTTATTTTGACGCGCGAGCCGGGCGGAACCGAGGGCGCGGAGATTATCCGGCAGCTGCTGTTAGGTGGAAGCGCGGAACGCTGGCTACCGCGTGCAGAAGCACTGTTGTTTGCCGCTGCGCGCAGCGACCATGTCGAACGTTTAATCGAACCCGCATTGGCGAGCGGGAAATGGGTCATTGCCGACCGCTTCATTGACAGCAGCCGTGCCTATCAAGGGGCAGGCTCGGGCATGTCAGATGATGACATCATGACGCTGCACAACATTGGCAGCCATGGCCTTTTACCAGACCGCACGTTGGTACTGCGCCTTGATCCAAAGGAAGCGGCCCAGCGCGCTGCAGCCAGAGACCAAAACCGTCCTGACCGTATTCAAGGCAGGGCAGAAGTTTTCCATTCGGAAGTTGATATTGCCTTCGTGGAATATGCAGAGAATGAAGCAAGAGTGCGTCTTGTCGACGCATCTGGCGCACCGCAGGATGTAACGACACGGCTTGTTGCGCAAATATCCGACCTGTTGGTGGGCCAATCCTGATGGACTATGTCGGCCATGACAAGGCATGGCGCCAGTTTTCCAAAGCGTGCGAAAGCGGGAAAACACATCATGGCTGGATATTGGCCGGGGCGAGGGGGCTAGGTAAATCCGCATTCGCCTTGAAGGCGGCGTCGGCACTTGTTGATCCCAGCAACGCACATGGGAATTTGATCGCGCGAGGCTCTCATCCCGATATCTTGTCGGTCAAGCGGCTACCAAAAGATCCGCCAAAGGACGACGAAGACGTCACGGATGCGACAGAGTTCAAGCGCAGCATCACGGTCGATCAGATCCGCAGCCTTCAGCAAGTTCTGACTTCGCGTCCCGGGTTAAGCGATAAGCGCGCTATCATCATTGATTCCGCGGACGACCTCGAACGCGGCGGTGCGAACGCACTGCTCAAGTCTCTGGAAGAACCGCCTGTCGGGACATTTTTCTTCCTCGTGAGCCATGCCAGTGACCGATTGCTCCCAACCATCCGGTCTCGCTGCCAAATATTGCGGTTTGAGCCATTGTGCGACGCCGACATGTCGGAGGCATTGCAACGTGCGGCGCCAGAGGCAAACCAATCAGATATTGATGCGCTTGTCCGCTTGGGGAATGGTTCGCCCGGCCAAGCGCTTGATTTCCTTGGCCTCAGGCTCGATGAGCTGGAAGACGCCATGACGTCAATATTGCGCTCGGGTGACCGCGACAACGCCATTCGCATCGGCTTGGCAGAGAAGCTTTCGCTGAAAGCCGCACAGCCTCGCTACGAGGCCTTTCTGCGCCGCGCCCCGGCATTGATTGCGGATCATACCCGACAACTTGGCATGGGGCAGGTGCGCTCTGGTGTTGACGCTTGGGAGGTTGCTAGCGGATTGGCAGGCCGCGCGATTGCGCTAAGTTTGGATAAACAGAGCGTCGTCTTTCAAATGGGAAGCTTGCTGGCATCGGTTCAAGCGCATAAGGCGAGCTAGTTAGCCAAAAATACAAGAGTCCACATGTCCGAACCTTTTTACATTACCACAGCCATCGCCTATCCAAATGGCAAGCCGCATATTGGCCATGCTTATGAAGCAATCGCGACTGACGCGATAGCAAGGTTTCAGCGGCTGATGGGCCGAGACGTGTGTTTCGTCACCGGCACCGATGAGCATGGCCTGAAGATGGACCAGACGGCGCGCGCAGCGGGCAAGGCAACACGCGACCTCGCTGATGAAATGTCTTTATATTTCAAGCAAATGTGCGAAACTCTTGATATTTCAGCGGATCATTTTTGTCGTACAACATCCGAGCATCACCACAAAGCCAGCCAAGCGATCTGGAAACGGCTGGAAGCCAGCGGAGACCTGTATCTCGACCGGTACGAGGGCTGGTACTCCGTCCGGGACGAGGCTTATTATGACGAAACAGAACTGACCGACGGCGAGGGGGGGCAAAAGCTCTCTCCACAAGGAACGCCAGTCGCGTGGACAGTTGAAGAAAGCTGGTTTTTCCGGCTTTCCAAATACGAACAGCCATTGCTCGAACATTATGCGGCAAATTCGGACTTTATCCGTCCTGACAGCCGCAAAAACGAGACGGTAAAATTCGTTGAGGGCGGCCTGAAAGACTTGTCCGTATCCCGCACCAGCTTTGATTGGGGTGTGAAAGTCCCCGGCAGCGAAAACCATGTCATGTATGTGTGGTTAGACGCGCTAACGACATATATTTCCGCGATTGGCTTTCCCGATGATACCGAGGAATGGCGCAAATTCTGGCCTGCAAGTGTCCATATAATCGGCAAGGACATTGTCCGTTTTCACACCGTGTATTGGCCTGCATTTTTGATGTCAGCCGGCTTGCCACTGCCTAAGCAGGTATTCGGCCACGGTTTTCTGCTGTCGCGTGGCGAGAAAATGTCCAAGTCGTTGGGCAATGTCGTCGACCCGATGCAGCTGGCCGAATTGTTCGGTGTGGATGCATTGCGCTACTTCCTGTTGCGTGAAGTGAGCTTTGGTCAGGATGGCAGCTACAGCCCCGAAGCAATCGTGACGCGAGTGAATGCTGACCTAGCCAACAGCTTTGGTAATTTGGCGCAGCGGACATTGTCTCTGATCTTCAAAAACTGTGAAGGCTATTTGCCGGCTATTCGCGGCCATCACGACGACGATATTGCGCTGTTAGATTTGGTGGGAGCCACCGTTGCCCAACATATTCCTGCACATTATGAAGATTTGGCGATGTCTCAGGGCCTGGAAAGCTGGATGCAGGCAGTGTTTGCATGCAACGCTTATGTTGATGTGCAGGCCCCTTGGGCGCTGAAGAAAACAGATCCTGAGCGCATGGAAACCGTGCTGGCCACGCTGTTCATCTGTATCGCGCAACTCGCAATCGCCGCTTTGCCAATTATTCCGGGATCGGCCACCAAATTGTTGGACCAAATGGGCGTTCCCGTTGACGTACGGAATTTCAAGAATGCCGGTTCGCACTGGTATTCACCTCTGGCCGAGAGCAATTTCCAAATTGCGCAGCCAGTTGGGTTGTTCCCACGACTGGAAGTGCCGGCGGAGGAGGGGACTGCTGCCTGATGTTTGTCGATTCCCACTGCCACCTCAATTATAAAGGTTTGGTCGAGCAGCAGGGCGACATCCTTGCGCGTGCCCGTGACAGCTGCGTATCCGCCATGCTCAACATTTCGACCCGCGAACGCGAGTGGGATGAGGTCATTGGCCTTGCGGAACAGGAAGCGGATGTTTGGGCCTCTGTGGGCATCCATCCGCATGAAGCTGACCAACATACAGGAATTGACGCTGCTAAGCTTATCGAGCGTGCAGCGCACCCACGCGTCGTCGCCATCGGCGAAACTGGGCTGGATTTTTACTACGATCATAGCGATCGCGCGCAGCAAGGCCTTTCATTTCGGGAACATATTGCGGCGTCACGGGAAACCGGACTTCCGATCATTATTCACACGCGCGATGCCGAAGCCGAAACAACCGATATCCTTCGCGACGAAATGTCAAAAGGTGCTTTCACGGGGGTTATTCATTGCTTCACTGCCAGCGCAGAATTTGCCCGAACGGCGTTAGACCTGGGTCTCTATATTTCGCTTTCCGGTATCGTGACGTTTAAGAACGCGCAGGACCTTCAGGAAGTCGCCAAATGGCTGCCGTCGGACCGGCTGTTGGTGGAAACCGATGCACCGTTTCTGGCACCCATTCCACACCGTGGCAAGACGGGCGAGCCTGCATTTGTCGCTGACACCGCGCGTTTCGTGGCTCAGTTGCGCGGGGAAGCAGTTGAAACAGTCGCGAAACAGACTTCAGACAATTTCTATAGTCTTTTTGCAAAGGCGATACGATGAACATCATGGAGGATGGCCCATCGCTGATTTGGGGCGTCGTTTGTGTGGTTCTCCTAGTTAGCTCGTTGGCTGCGCGCCGGTTGCCATTGGGTTATGTTGCCAAAGCGGCATTTGCATGGATCGCAATTTTTGCGGCTTTGTTCGCAATATTCAGCTTCCGGTTCGAATTTGTCGCCATTTGGGAGCGCGTAAAAGCGGATATTTTGGGCACAGCTGGCCAAAGCGTTAGCGGTGATGAAATCGCTATACGGCGTCAGGATGACGGCCATTACTGGCTGCAAGTTGATGTTAATGGCAAACCCGTCCGGTTCATGATTGATAGCGGCGCGACCACCACAGCGGTGAACGCAGACACTGCGCGTGAAACGAGCATAGAAGTAGATGCTGATGGATATCCGGTAATCCTGGACACTGCGAACGGCCGCGTAACCGCCAAGCGTGGCGTTATCCAGTTGCTCAAAATTGATACGCTTGAAATTCCGCAGCACAAGGTCGTTGTGTCTGAAAGCTTCGGGGACACCAATGTGCTGGGCATGAACTTTTTAGACAGCATCCAAAGCTGGAAGGTCGAGGCAAATGTCATGACGTTGAAGCTGTGAACGTGGCGCATAGTTGGACAAGCGCATCGCGATTGCAATATTTTACTTAACATAATATATATTATCGAACTTATACATGGCTGGACCGATGCAGGCTGATATTACCCCTCTCACGAACATTATGGCGCGTTTGCGCGATCCGCAATCTGGATGCCCTTGGGATCTTGAGCAGGATTTCTCGACCATTGCTCCATATACCATTGAGGAAGCCTATGAAGTTGCCGACGCTATCGAGAACAATGATCTAGATGCGCTAAAGGACGAATTGGGCGATTTACTACTCCAAGTCGTGTTCCACAGCCAGATGGCAGCTGAAATCGGCGAGTTCGACTTTAACGATGTCGTCAGCAGCATTTGCGACAAAATGGTCCGCCGCCATCCGCATGTATTCACCCAACAAGACGCAACACCCAAAAGCATCCCGGACAGTTGGGAAAGCATTAAAGCAACGGAACGCGAAGCTGGCTCGGACAACAGCGCGCTAGCAGGTGTGGCCCGTGCCCTCCCCGCATTATTGCGCGCTCAAAAAATCCAGAAGCGCGCCGCACGCACCGGTTTTGACTGGCCCGACCAGTCAGGTGCGCGTGACAAAATAATTGAGGAACTAGAGGAAGTTGCAACAGCAACCTCAGCAGAGCATGTAGCCGAAGAGATTGGTGATTTATTGTTCGCCGTGGTCAACTTTGCCCGTTTTCATGAAGTCGATGCCGAAACCGCGCTAAAGGCAGCAAGTGCAAAGTTCGAGCGCCGGTTCCGGGATATGGAGGCATCTGCCGGTGACGCGTTTCCCGCTCTATCCCTGGATGAGAAAGAACTCCTTTGGCAGCAGGCAAAATCCAAAGAAGCAAAATAACTAAGCCTCGATTTGGGTGAATTGCTTGTCGAACTGGCCCCATAACTGGCGGCTCAGCGATGCTTCTACAGTTACGAGATCATCTTCCACAATCTGGCTGATGATTGTCCCGCGCGCATGTAGCCAAGCGAGCGCAGCGCCATCGCTGGCTTTCAATCGAACAGATCGCACAACATTTCCCTTTGCGATCAGCGCTGAAAGATGGGCCTTAAAGGCATCAACGCCCTCACCCGTCTGCGCGGAAATCATGAGCAAATCATCGCTGCGCTGAACAAGCGCCGACATATCTTCGCGCTTTTCGGCATCGAGCAAGTCAATCTTGTTCCACACCTCCAACATCCGGGGTTGGTTACCAGCTTCGCTATCGTCCAAAACCCCTAAATCCCGTAGGATTTGAAGAACATCATCACGTTGCGCATCGGATTCGCTGTGCGAAATGTCGCGCACATGAACGATGATATCCGCTGAGATCACTTCTTCCAGTGTTGCGCGGAACGCCGCAACCAATTGCGTCGGCAGATCGGAAACAAATCCGACGGTGTCAGACAAAATCGCCTTTTCCACCCCCGGCAAGGAAATTTCCCGCATTGTTGGATCAAGCGTCGCAAACAACATATCTTCGGCCAACACGGTCGCACGCGTGAGGCTGTTGAACAATGTCGACTTGCCCGCGTTGGTGTAGCCAACCAAAGCGATCACTGGCCAAGGTGCCCTTTTGCGGCGTGCACGGTGCAACGACCGGGTTCGCTTCACTTCCTCAAGTTCGCGACGCAAACGGGCCATTCGGTCGCGGATCATACGGCGATCCGCTTCAATCTGTGTTTCGCCCGGCCCGCCTAAGAAACCGAAACCGCCGCGCTGCCGCTCCAAGTGAGTCCAACTGCGCACCAAGCGACCTGCCTGATAATCCAAATGGGCGAGTTCAACCTGCAACCGTCCTTCGGCTGTGGCTGCACGCTCCCCAAAAATTTCGAGAATGAGCCCGGTACGGTCAATCGTTTTTAAACCGGTGCGCTCTTCAAGATTGCGCTGCTGGATGGCAGTCAAAGACGCATCGACGATCAGTAAGTCAATCTCGGAGTCCCGTCCTATCTGGGCAATCTCCTCCACTTGTCCGCCACCCATCAAAGTAACCGCGCGCGGGGAACGCACGCGAAAATGCTTTTTCTGGACGACGTTCAGGCCAATTGCCAATGCAAGGCCCTCGGCCTCGGCCAGACGCGCCTCAGGGCCCACCGAAGCCCTTCCAGGCAGTTCGGGGTAAATCACCAACGCACGCGCACCGCGCGCAAACTCGTCGGTCTCACTACGTTCAAAAACGCTCAAATATCAGCCTCATCCACGCCCTGATTATATTCGGCGAGATTTACAGGATGTGCAGGCTGAATGGTGGAAATCGCGTGCTTGTACACCAGCTGCGTCGTACCATCGCGTTCCAGTAGAACCGAGAAAAGGTCGTAAGCGGCAATCCCGCCCTGAAGCATGACACCGTTGACGAGGAACGTTGTAACAGGCTCATTCTTGTCGCACATCGCGTGCAAGAAAACGTCCTGAAGCATTCCGGCGCGGTGGCTCGTGCGGCTCATCATCTCGTCGAATACAGCCCGATCGGGCGAAACCGATGGCATAATAGTGGAAATGCTGTGCTTGTAGACCAACTGGGACATGCCATCGCGGCGCAACAGCACCGAAAAATTGTCAAACCAGGTGACCACACCTTGAAGCTTCACACCTTTAACCAAAAACATGGTCACCGGTGTTTTAGACTTTCGGAGGGAGTTCAGAAACAGATCTTGCAGTCCGTTATTTTTTTCAGTCATTATTATTATCCGATTATATTTTTGTTGTGCTCGGCTTAACGGGAGACCCAAAAAGGGAATTAGCAGAGGCAATTACCCACATACACTAGGACAGCATATGGCGCAATTGGACTCATGCGTCGCTATCATCTCCAAATTCTGTTCCGTTTTTCCGCACCGAAATGCCTAGCAGCTTGAGCTTGCGATGCAGTGCTGAACGCTCCATCCCTACAAAGGCTGCAGTTTTCGAAATATTGCCCGAAAAGCGCTTAATCTGAACGCGCAGATATTCGCGTTCAAACGCTTCGCGTGCCTCGCGCAATGGCGCGCCCATCAGCGATGTTACATTATGCTCCGCGCCTTCGTAGCTGTTGATGATTTCCGATGGCAGCATATCTGCATCAATGGTATGCACGCGGTTTGCTGGAGCCAATATGATCGTCCGCTCGATAATGTTACGCAACTGCCGCACATTTCCTGGCCATTCACAGGCCTGAAGCGCGGCCATGGCGTCATCGGAAAAATAGGGCGGTGAAATGCGGTGTTCCGACGCAAAGCGCGCCGCATAATGATTGGCGAGGTCTGGAATATCCTCGCGACGACCCGACAAAGGCGGGATCTCGACAGGCACGACATTGAGGCGATAAAAGAGATCTTCGCGGAATCTTCCTTCCGCAATCTCGACGGCCAAATCACGCGCGGTGGCAGAGACAAACCGGACATCGACGCGAATTTGCCGGTCGCCCCCCACCCGCACAAAACTTTGGTCCGTGAGCACGCGAAGGATTTTGCCCTGCGTCGTCCATGGCATATCCGCGACTTCATCAAGGAATAACGTGCCGCCATGCGCCTTTTCCAACATGCCAGCCTGAACAAGCCGGCCATCCTTTTCGATCCCGAATAGCTCTTCGTCAAAGCGTTCGGGCGATAGGCGGGCTGCGCTAACCGAAACAAAGGCGGAGTCCGAGCGCGGGCTCCAGCTGTGCAGCAAACGGGCCGCAACCTCTTTCCCAACCCCAGCTGGCCCCGTAATGAGCATCCGACTGCCAGTGCCAGCGACTTTCTTCAGCGTCGCGCGCACTGCGTTGATGGCTGCCGATGATCCGGTGAGTTCTTCCGAATGCCCTACCCGCGCCTTTAATGCAGCATTTTCAGCGCGAAGGCGCTCTGTCTCGGTTGCTTTCGATACCAAGTGTAATAGTTTGCTGGCTTCAAATGGCTTTTCGATAAAGTCGGCTGCGCCATGGCCAATGGCCGCAACAGCCGTGTCGATATTGCCGTGCCCTGAAAAGACAATGACGGGGATCTGCGGATCGCGCATCTTGATGGCGCGCAGCAGTTCAATACCGTCCATGGAAGACCCGCGCAGCCAAACATCTAGCAGAATGAGCGACGGAAGACGCTCATCGAGCGCAGCCAGTGCTTCATCGGCGGAGGCTGCGGTTCTCGTCCCATATCCTTCGTCATCAAGGACACCGGACACCAAGTCCCGAATGTCTTGCTCGTCGTCTACAATCAGTATGTCGAGTGCCATATTAGCCCATAACCTCATCTGAATTGGATGGTGGCGGGGCCCCGTTTAGCTTCCCCACCCGCAACGCCACGATTTCCGGATTGAACTTCAACGTCACAACGGCGCCATCTGGCTGATTGTCCGACAGAGAAATCTCTCCAAAATGTTCCTCAATAATCTTTTTCACGATAGCGAGGCCAAGCCCCGAACCCGTAGCCCTGTTGGTGATATAGGGCTCCATAATCCGCTGACGGTCGGATGGCAGGCCAATACCATTATCGGAAATCCGAATGGTCAATCCATCATCCTCGACGATCAGATCGACAACAATTGCACCGTCGACGTCGCCCGTTTTCTTTTTCTCTTCAATCGACTCTACCGCATTTTTCAAAATGTTCGTGATTGCCTGCCCCAATTGGCGACGGTCAGAAATCAAGGTTGGGAAAGGTCCATCCTGATTATAGGTGAAGCTGATCTCGGGATGTGCAACCTCAAACATGAACACAGCATGCCCCACAATGTCATGAACATTTTCTGCCCGGAACAAGGGCTTTGGCATCCGTGCGAAGGAGGAGAATTCGTCGACAATGTTACGAAGGTCACCGACCTGGCGCACGATTGTGCTGGTCAATTGCGCGAATATCGCTTCGTCCTGAACAATAGTCTTGCCGAAGCGACGCTGAAGACGCTCTGCGGCTAGTTGAATGGGCGTTAGCGGGTTCTTGATCTCGTGCGCGATCCGGCGCGCAACATCGGACCACGCAGCGCGGCGTTGATCGGCAAGCTGCTGGCTGATGTCCTCAAAGGTAACCACACTGCCCTGCTCGCGCGGAGATACCGTAACCGCGACCGTGAGGGGTTCAGGGCCATCACCAAGTTGCACAACGCCGCGCGGGCTTTCACTTGCCAAAGCGGCCAGCGCAGGCGCGACCAGCTCGAACCTTTGCCCAACGATTGTGTCCATCTTGTTCTTCAGCAGTTTTTCAGCGGTGGAATTCGCGAGCTGGACCACGCCGTTGCCGTCCACGGAGATCACACCTGCCGAAACCGATTCCAGCACGGCCTCGATGAATAAACGACGCTCACCCAATTGATGATTGGTTGCCAGCAATACACCCGTCTGTTCCTGCAGGCGCTCGGTCATGCGGTTGAACGACTGCGACAGGAAGCCAACTTCATCATCGCGAAACTGATCTTCAGTGACCCGTGCAGATAGGTCCCCATCGGCAATTCTTTGCGCGGCATCCACCAGATTGTTGACAGGTTTTACCAGTCGGTCAGCAACGCGAAGCGCAATCCAAAGCGTGATGCCAATAATCATCAGCGAGACAAAATAGAGCGCAAGGTTGAACTGGATTTGCAACGCCCGCGAACGGGCGACCATTTTGTCATAGTCTTGCAAAACCGATTGGGCTTTTTCGCCAAGCGCGAATGAAGGCACGGACAAAGCCCTGCTGGTATAGAGATAACTGCGAGGTTTATCGAACAAGACAGTTACGGCTTCTATCCTGTCGGCGCGATTGGCGATAACAACGCCCTCGCCCGCGTTCAACTTTGTTAGTATGTCGCGTGCAATCCAGTCTTGCTTTCTATTGTCATTTTCAGTTGCGACCGCCTCGGTCCGCTGAACCCCGTCGGCGCCAACAGAAACGATAGCAGACTCGCTTAACCGGCGCCTAAAGACCTGTTCAAGATAATAGCTTAAAAAAGCCGGATCATCTGGATTGGTTTGGCTTAAAGCGTTCCTGAAATCGCCCGCCATTGTAAGGGTTTCATCGCCAACGTCCTTGGCATTTACTTCATAATAGCCCTTGGCCAGCTCGCCCGCATTCTCGAGCATTCCGCGCGCGGAGCCAGAAAACCAGAATTGCACACCGCTTTGGAATAGCAGCGAGGCGAAGATGACCAGAAGCACCGTTGGAACGGCTGTAATCGCCGAAAATATCGCCACTAGGCGGACGTGAAGCAATTGCTTGCTGCCAATGTTGCTATTCTCCGCCCGCTTGAGCGCCACCCGCCGCCCGAATAGAACGAGAAGCAATGTCGCTGGCAACAGGTTGCTTACGAGCATAGTTGCCGAGGCAGCAGGTGCGAGAGGCTCCGACTGCGGCCCTTGGTCGATTAACAAAATGGCCGTCACAACGCCGGCAACGACGAGCATCAGCGCACTGGCGATTTCCAGGAATTTGATCGATTGGCTGTTGCCCAGCAGATCAGCAACCCATTCAAAAAGACGACGGACGGCGGAAGGTGAACCTGTTTCCTCCACTAATCCGATTGTTGCCATAAAGACACTGTGGCACTCATTGCGTTACCTGAAAAGCACAAAATCAAAGATTAACTGCCATGTAGCGTGATGAGACACCGCTCTAGCGTCCCCCAGCGGGTCCGATCCCGTAATCGGTCAATTTTTTACGCAACGTATTGCGATTGATACCAAGCAAAGCGGCGGCTTTTAGTTGATTGCCTTTCACTTGCTTCATCACATGTTGAAGCAGCGGTATCTCGAACTGGGCCAACGCGCGCGGATATAGCTTTTCGCGCAAATGTCCGCGTTGTCGCTGATCGCGCAAGAACTGCGCTACAGCGGCTTCGAAGCTGGCGCCTTGAAAAGGCGGGTCAGCATCTTGCGCGGGTTCAACAAATTGCTGGATCGTGCTTTCCGTAATCGTATCTTCACGACACAATAACGCCAAACGATAGACCAGGTTCTTCAACTCGCGGATATTTCCGCGCCAAGGCATCGCCATCAATTGGCCAACGGCGCCATCGTCGATTTTGCGAACCGGAAGGCCGTCCTTGGCAGCCATCATTAGGAAATGCTGGGCAAGCAGGCCTATGTCTTCAGTCCGGTCGCGCAGTGGCGGCATCTCGATAGGTACAACATTGAGGCGGTAGAACAGGTCCTCACGGAACCCGCCCTTTTCAATCAGCGCGGCTAAGTTTTGGTTTGTCGCTGCGACGATGCGGACATCAAGGCGGATACTCGCCTTTCCGCCAATCCGGCTGATGACACCACTTTGCAGCGCGCGCAAAAGCCGCGTCTGTGCATGCATTGGCATATCGCCAATTTCATCGAGGAATAATGTGCCGCCTTGAGCCTGCTCAAACCGACCAATGGATTGACCCACTGCCCCTGTAAACGCGCCTTTTTCGTGCCCAAACAGCTCCGCCTCAATCAACTCGCTCGGAATAGCCGCCATGTTGACCGCAACAAATGGTCCGGTTTTGCGGTGGCCCAGATTGTGGATCGCTTCGGCAACCAGTTCCTTGCCCGTTCCGCTTTCGCCGGAAATCAGTACCGACAAGTCATTCCGCAACAGGCGGGCGACCATGCGGTACACATCCTGCATCGCGGCGCTGCGTCCAATCATCGGCAGATTGGCTTCGCTCAGGGACTCGAATGGATCAGATGCCGTTGACCGGCGTTTTTCGATGCCCTGCTTTACCGCCAAGACAAGGTCGTTGAGATCAAATGGTTTTGGGAAATATTCGAACGCTTCAATCTCGCTAGCGCGCACAGCGGTCTCAAGCGTGTTTTGCGCAGACATGATAATGACGGGCATGTCCGGCGTATTTGCCAATATCTCTTTCAGCGTGGAAAGGCCGTCGCTGTCTTTCAACACAACGTCAGTCAACATTAGATCAAAATGACCATTCGCAAGTGCCGCATCGCGCGCCGCTACGGAATCGCAAATCTGCGTTTCAATATTCTCGGCCTCAAGCGCCGCGCAAACTACCAAACCGATTGACGCGTCATCTTCGACAATGAGAACCTTAGCTGGCTTCATCCGCTCGCCTTCCCTGATGCTACCGGAAGCAAAAGCCGGAATGTGGTTTGTCCAAGCGCTTGGTCACGTTCAAACAAGACCCTGCTGTTCATTTGCTGCACGAGCTTGCGAACAATAGCGAGCCCAAGCCCCTGCCCATCGCGTTTTGTTGTCACGAATGGCGAAAACAGCTCGTCGACAATATGCTCCGGCACACCTGCGCCATTGTCGGATATCGCAATTTCAACCGGCAATTTAATGGCTCTGCGGTCGATATCTGTGTCACGCAACGCACCGCTCATCACATAGCGCGTCGAAATCCCAATGACCCCGTCAAGACGCCCGTGAAGCGCGTCAATTGCGTTTTGGAGGAGATTGATGAGCACCTGAACCATCCCGTCAGCATCAATGTAGACGTCGGGCAAAGACGGATCATAATTGATGGAAATTTCCGGCATGGCCCGGTTGGCCGCGCGTAAAGAACGAATGGCGCGCTCGATCAACAGATGGATATTTGCCGGCGCAAGTTCAGGTCGCTCCGACCGCCCAAGCTTTTGCATTTGGTCAAGCAAGCGCGCGATGCGGTCAACTTCGTTTACGATAAGCTCGGTCAACGCCCGGCTCTTTTCATCGACCTGGCGAGCCAGCAGCTGCGCCGCGCCCTTTATGCCAGCCAATGGGTTTTTGATTTCATGCCCCAATATGGCAGGCGCGCCCATCGCTTGTTGCTGGCCGGTGTCGCGCTGGTCACCAATATGTTCGCGGCCACCGTTGCGCGGTGAGATCACCGCTATGCGCCAATCGGGTTCTTTGGCGACGGCCGATATGTTGATATCCACCATTATCACGCCATAAGGCGTCTTAAGCTCCATATCCTGCGCAGAAATATCGCCTTCACGCGACAGCAAAGCTGCATTCATCCGCTCGCTTTCGAAGACGAGTGCTTCGTCAATGCGATGCCCCTCCAGCTTTCTTCGGCTTCGGCCAAAAAAGGCTTCGCTGGCATCATTCGCGTAAGTGATGAGGTGATCTGGAGAAATCAAAAGCACCGGCACCGCAATACTCGCCAGCATCTGGCTATATTCAGGGCGATGCACCGGCTGCGACATCTATCAGGCGGCCGACCGCGTCAGGAACGGTTCGTAGAACCTTGTCAGTTCGTCGATGACGACATTTGGATCGTCAATACGGTTCACGAAATTACGGAACTCGGCGGACCCATTCAGCCCCTTCGTGTACCAACCGACATGCTTGCGCGCGATGCGAACGCCGACTTCATCGCCGTAATGATCTAGCATGGCCCGATAATGGTCCATTATCAGGTGGAACTGGGTATCGATGTCTGGGTCGCCAATCGTCTGCCCCGTCCGGAACCAATGCATCATCTGGCCCAATAGCCACGGCTTTCCGTACGCTCCGCGTCCCACCATAACGCCATCGGCGCCACTTTGTTCGAGCGCATTGCGGGCGTCCTCGATTGTACAGATGTCACCATTGACGATGACTGGCAGGGATACTGCGTCTTTGACCTTGCGCACAAATGCCCAGTCAGCAGAACCCTTGTACATCTGGTTACGCGTGCGCCCGTGGACGGTAATCATCTTGGCGCCGAGATCTTCGGCAATACGGGCGAGTTCAGGCGCGTTCAGGCTGCCATGGTCCCAGCCCATACGCATCTTGACTGTGACAGGCACTGAAACGGCTTTCACGGTCGCCTCAATCAGGCTGGCCGCCAGAGGCAAATCGCGCATCAATGCAGAGCCTGCGTCACCATTCACCACTTTTTTAACGGGGCAGCCCATGTTGATGTCGATAATGGCCGCGCCGCGGTCTTCGTTCAGTTTTGCAGCTTCACCCATTTCATAAGGCGCGCAGCCGGCAAGCTGCATCGACACGGGCTCTTCAATGGCATCCCACTCGCATTTTTGAATGCTTTGGCGCGTTTCGCGGATCATCGCTTGGCTGGCAATCATCTCGGTCACATTCAGGCCAGAGCCGAATTGCCGGACAATCTTGCGGAATGGCATATCGGTGACGCCGGTCATCGGCGCGAGAATGACGGGGCAATCTATCTCAATATTGCCAATTTTGATGGGTTTCAGCTGCATTTTCAAAACTTGCCTAAAATTTAGGCAGGCCGTTACCCGCTTTCGGCTTGGCGGGCAAGTGCGCTGTCGCTAGAGCGCGCAAATGGTATCACAACCGCTCATCGTTGCACTTATCGTTGCCGCGGGCTCTGGAAGCCGCGCAGGCGGCGAAATGCCCAAACAATTTCGCCCGGTGCGCGGCAAGCCGATGTTGCGACATAGTTATGAAGCACTTTCCGCGCATCCGGCCATATCCAAGGTGTATGTCGCCATTGGCGCCGGCCAAGAGACGGAAGCTTCGGCTGCGCTGGTTGGTCTGCCTATGGCTGTTTTTGTGCAGGGCGGCGCGACAAGGCGGGAAAGCGTTCATCTGGGCATGAAGGCTATTGCTGCAAATGGCGGTGCGGACCAGATTTTGATTCATGATGCCGCGCGGCCGTTCCTGCCGAGCGCAGTCATCGACGACTTGATCAGCGCACTAAACGGCGCTCCAGGCGCTGTTCCTGCTCTGCCCGTCGTCGATAGTCTTTCCAGGGGCGACGACATTCTAACC
The DNA here is from genome assembly GCA_027486895.1 of Sphingomonadales bacterium. Taxonomy (GTDB): domain Bacteria; phylum Pseudomonadota; class Alphaproteobacteria; order Sphingomonadales; family Sphingomonadaceae; genus Sphingorhabdus_B. The sequence goes on along the minus strand of JAIXOE010000037.1, from coordinate 832 downwards.
GAAACAGTCGAGCGCGAACATCTGTGGCGTATTCAAACCCCGCAAGCCTTTGCCTTCGCGGATATATACGCGGCACACCAGCAATGGAGCGGAGCAGAGCCCACCGACGATGCCCGCATGCTTATGGCCAATGGAGCGCAAGTGCGGATTGTTCCGGGATCAGAAGCGTTAAACAAACTCACTTTCTCAACCGATTTTGCAGGATCAACTATGCCGTCATTTAGAAGTGGCAACGGATTTGACGTGCACCGCCTTGTCCCCGGTGCGGAACTGTGGCTTTGTGGCGTTCTTATCCCGCATGACAAAGGTCTTGCAGGTCACAGTGACGCCGACGTTGCCATGCACGCGCTCACGGACGCAATATTGGGGGCCATCGCAAAGGGCGACATTGGCGACCATTTTCCGCCGACCGATCCGCAATGGCGCGGGGCATCATCAGACAGGTTTCTGGCATATGCCATCCAACTCGCGCGGACTGATGGCTTTGAACTCGCAAATGCCGATGTGACCATCATTTGCGAACGGCCGAAAGTCGGTCCGTTTAGAGAAAAGATGCGGCAACGACTGGCGGAAATAATGGCTGTTGATGTTGATCGCATATCGGTAAAGGCAACAACGACCGAGATGTTAGGTTTTACAGGTCGCGGCGAAGGCATAGCTGCGCAAGCGACCGCAACTTTTGAGAAAAACTGAATATGGAAACCGTTTTACCCGCTGATATCGCGCAGATGGCTGCGCGCGTTGTTGCTGAAAACAAGGCTGCTGGCCGCACTGTCGCGATTGCAGAAAGCTGCACCGGTGGACTGGTCAGTGCCGCAATCACTGAAGTCCC
>JAIXOE010000019.1 GCA_027486895.1 Sphingomonadales bacterium | reverse complement strand
TGCTGCAATCGGATCAAATGGCGTGGAAGAACTTGTCGGTGTTGCTGCCGCAGATGGCCACAAAAAGCTGCTATGGCTTGCAGGCGAAGACCACAGCGCTGTTCCGCAGATTGCTGATGTACATATCGATATATCTGTCGTGTACCGAAGCGCGGCGCTGGACACACCCGCGCAATTCGTCACGAATGTGGAACAATGCGATGCGGCTATCTTGCACTCTTCGCGCGCCGCGTCGCACTTTGCCGGTCTCTGCGATGCTGGTGGCCTATCCCGGAGCGAAATTGCACTCGCGACGTTTTCAAATTCTATCGCAGAAAGCGCTGGTAAGGGCTGGGCCCACATGATTGTCGCAGCCTCACCCAATGATGCTGCGTTAATGGAGGCAATAGGGCAGCATTTTCCAACGACAGATTGCGCCCCGTCGTCGAATGCGGCTATTGAAGGAGCAACATGACAGATTTTTCGACAGCGACCAGCACTCCACGCGGTGGATTTAAATTCAAGCATATCATGCTGCTCATTTTGTTTGCCTTTGTGGGTGGCGGTATTGTCGCGTATTTGATCGCTGACAAATATGGTTTTCTGACAAATGCTGATGCCCCTGTAGTGGCGGTTGCGTCGTCCGCTAGCCCAGTTGGAAATGTGGCCCCTGCCGATCCTTCTGTTGTCGCACAGCCAGTTGCCGACCAGATGGTTCCAACATTCCCATCACCCAATATGCTCTCGCCTGACGTTGCACGGGCTGATGGGCTGTTGCTCACATATTCCGTGCGCCGTGCGGTAGATAAGGGTGCGCCGCTGGGAAATCTTGCCGAGCAGTTACGTCTGCGTTTTGGCGCGACCCAGCCGCAATCTGTCGCGGCGGTATTATCTGCCGGTCAAGCGCCGGTCACGATTGATATGTTAAAAACCGAATTGCGCGGACTTGCGCCTGTGCTTTTGACGGGTGTTCGAGACGAGAGTGTGTGGGCTAGCGTGAAGCGGGAATTGTCGGAGCTGTTCGTGCTGCGTAAAGAAAACGGACCATCACTCGCGCCGAACGAACGGCTGATCCGTGCTGAAGCTCTGGTTGATGCGGGGAAGCTTGATCTCGCTGTGGAGGAAGTTGCGGCTTTGCCCGGAGCATCGGTCGCGCAATCATGGTTGGCACGCGCCAAGCGTTACAGCGATGCGCGTAAAGCGCTTGACCGGCTTGAGCAGATTGCCATCCTTCGGCCAGTGGCGGTTCCCGTTATGACAGCGCCTCCGGTTGAGACCATGCCGTCGGACGTTCCACTGCCAAGCCCAGCCCCCTGAGTTGCCAGTCAGAGCTCATTTGAACCCGCTCGCGACAGCGCACCGGCAAGAAAAGCCTCCGTCTTTATCCTTATTTGCGCGTGAAGCGTTGCTGTTTGGATTTACGCGCACGCGGGCATCCTTTGCCCCAGCCATATCGTTGGGCGTCGACGGTCGTGGCCATAATGTCATGGTCATTCCCGGGTTTCTTGCGTCGGACAGAACGACCTCGCGCTTGCGCCGGTCGCTTGTAAAAGCTGGTTTTGCTTGCGCGGGATGGGGTTTGGGCCGAAATTTGGGCATTGGAGCTGACATCTTTATCAAGCTGGACGAACAGCTTTCCAGCCTCCCTTCCAACAGACCGCTGACGCTGATCGGGTGGAGCGTTGGCGGGTTGATCGCCCGCGAATATGCAAAATATGCGCCTGACCGTGTGGCAAAGGTCATTACCCTCGGCAGCCCATTTTCCGGCAACCCGCGCGCCAATAATGGCTGGCGGATGTATGAGTTGATCGCCGGGCACAAGGTGGATGCGCCGCCGGTTAGCGTGACTTTGTCGGTGAAGCCACCCATGCCCACTTTTGCGATCTGGTCGCCGCGTGATGGCATGGTGGCAGCGCGCGCAGCATGCGGGCTTGCGGATGAAGCGGATGTGCAAATCCAACGAAATTCGACCCATATGGGTTTGATTGCGGATCCCGACATTATCCGGCAAGTAGCCGAAATCATCGTCGCTTAGCAAAACTGGCACGATGATTGCTCCGTACGGAACATCTGTTTCGAAGGAGTTTTCAATGATCAGCCTATTCATTTCATTAGCCACCGCAACCACCCCGTTTGAAAATCTGGCTATATTGGACGAGCGTATTCAGGTTCATGTGGCCAACGCAGAGCCAGTCGATAAGCGCCTGAAGCTAGCGCAATGTCCCGATAGTCCCATCATTGCACCTGCCGTCGGCGGTGTGGTTGTGGTGCGTTGCCCCGCCGTAGGTTGGCGCCTACGCGTGCCGCTGCGTGCGCCTGAGGCTGGTCTTGAGACAGTGCAAATCGTCATCCGCAAGGGCGATATGGTTGAGTGCGTGACAGGCGGAAACGGCTTTGCGGTGTCGACACAAATGATCGCATTGGACGACGCATTTGTCGGCCAACCGCTGCGCGTCAAATCGATGACATCTGCCGTCCCAATGACCGCAATCGCGGCGGCGCGCGGGCTCGCGACATTTTAATATTAAAAAGACCGAAGCTTTTGTCGTTTTTGCTTCCGTTGAGGTTGTCGGGTTTCCGACGCCCTAACAGAAAGGGAAAGATATGGTTCAATCGGTCACTTCAAAAATGCCGCAAGTGGTTGTCTTGTCGCAAAAATCCGCTCCAGATATGGCAGGGGTGCGGAGCAATGGCGCGCACGCCAATATCAAGCCGGCCGCGGCGCATATTAGCCTTGCCAGTGCATTGGCGCAACAGGGTCCCCCTTTTGATGCCCAACGGATTGCCTCGTTGAAAGAGGCAATTGCCAGTGGCAGTTATCGTATAGATTTAGGCGCAATCGCCGACGGTGTCATTCGTTTCGGGTCACACGATCCGGCTTGATGCGATGATCGACCTTGTCATCGCATGCCAGACGGATCTGATCGCGGCGCTCGACGCACGCGATGCCGATGCTGTTTTGGTGGCGACGCAGGCATTGGCGGATGTCCTTGAAAGGCTTCCGGACGACACAGGGGCAGTGGATGCTGACCTTCTCGCTTATGGCATGAAACAGGCCGAGGCTGCCCGAATTCGGGTCAAATATCTGACGGCATGGAACCGACAGAAAATTGACCGGCTGGCGGAGTTCCGCGGTCAGGCATCGTCAGATACCTATACGCGCAGGCCACGATAGCCCGGAAAAGCGCGGTTTTTCCAAATTGGCATGAGCGTTGCTGTGTGGGTGGCATGAACCCACGGACCCAAATATGACTCGCCCCGTTACGGCACCGGCCATGCAGCAGCGCGTAGCAGCTGCAATCGCTGATGCATCAGCGCGCACGGGCGTTGCGTTTGATTACCTCATGGATCAGGCGCAGCTTGAAAGTGGCATGCGGCCCGATGCCCGTGCCCGTACCTCAAGCGCCGCTGGTCTATACCAGTTTACCAATCAGACATGGCTCGCAACAGTAAAGCGGCACGGACCCGCGCATGGGCTGGATTGGGCTGCGGGCGAGATTTCCCAAAATCGTGATGGTGGCTTTTCGGTGGCAGACCCGGGAATGCGCAGTCGGATATTGGATCTGCGCACGCATCCCGAAACCGCAGCCGTGATGGCGGCCGAATTTGCGTCCGACAATGGCGCATATCTTGAAGCGCGCACCAACGGCAACCCCGAGGCGGTCGATCTGTACCTCGCGCATTTTCTGGGTGCACAAGGCGCTGGCAAATTCCTCGATGCCATGCAGGCGGACCCTAACCAAGCAGCCTCCCCTTTGTTTCCTGCGGCAGCGGCTGCCAACCAGACAATATTTTATCGCCCTGACGGCAGCGCACGCAGCCTGAACGAAATCCGCAACGGCTTTGCGGCAAAGCTTGCCGGCGCGACTCCCGGTTTGAACCAAATGCCCGTTTCCACGCAGCAACGCTTCGCGATGGAAACGCAAAAACGCGTACCCATGGCTTTGGCGCAAATGCAAAAAATGCCCCAAGGGCTTGATCTCGAATTCGCACGCAACGCGTATCAGCGCTTGTCGGGGCTTTCGGCATGACCCGGAACCCAATGTTCGCCGTGCCGCTGTCTGTATTGAAGGGCAACGCGCTGCCCATCGCCATCCTGCTTTTGGTCATGCTGATGATCGTGCCGGTGCCAGCTGCCTTGCTGGACGTCGGTTTCATTCTCAACATCATGATCAGCCTTGCGGTGCTGATGGTTGCGATGAACGTTGCCAAGCCGCTCGATTTTTCGTCATTCCCAACCGTTTTGTTGCTGGCGACGATTTTCCGTTTGGCGCTCAACGTTGCGTCCACCCGCGTCGTTCTGGTCGAGGGGCATCAGGGCCCCGCTGCCGCTGGTCATGTTATCGAAGCATTTGGCGCATTTCTGATCGGTGGGGACTACATCGTTGGTCTCTTCGTCTTTGCGGTTTTGATGATCATCAATCTGGTCGTTATCACCAAAGGTGCGGGCCGCGTTTCCGAAGTTTCAGCGCGTTTTACGCTCGATGCGCTGCCCGGCAAACAAATGGCCATTGACGCCGACTTGAACGCCGGTCTCCTGACCCCTGACGAAGCAAAAGCACGGCGTCAGGAAGTTGCTACTGAAGCCGATTTCTACGGCTCGATGGATGGTGCATCCAAATTCGTAAAGGGCGACGCTGTTGCGGGCTTGCTGATCCTGTTCGTCAATATCTTTGGCGGCCTGATATTGGGCGTTGTCAGCCATGACCTCAGCTTTAGCGAAGCTGCCCAAACGTACATCATGCTGGCCATTGGCGATGCGCTTGTTGCGCAGGTGCCGGCCCTCCTGCTCTCCATCGCCGCTGCCGCCATCGTCACGCGCGTATCTTCGCCGCTGGATCTGGCGGGGCAGATATCCAGCCAGTTCGGCTTCTCACGCGCGTGGGGCCCAGTCGCAGGGATACTGACCCTACTTGGGCTGGTGCCTGCCATGCCGCAATTGGTCGTGCTTCCGGCTGCGGCGCTGGCGGGCGGCATTTATTGGACACTGCGCCGGTCAGAACGGGCACCCGTGCGACTGGTCGAACCCATCACCGATGCCGCACCAAGCCATCTGATTGAATGGCATGAAGTCGCCGAAAGCGCGCCGATCACGCTTGAGCTTGGCTATAGCCTTGTGAGCCTCGTCGATGAACGCAAGGGCGCAGCGTTGATGGGCCGCGTGACCGCGATCCGCCGTCAGCTATCGCGCGAGTTCGGCTTTGTCATGCCCATGGTAAAGGTCACCGACGACCTGTCATTGCCCGGAAACGCCTATCAAATCCGCATTTCAGGCGTATTGGTCGGTGATGATCAGGCGTGGGCCAATGAGTTGCTGGCGCTGGATTCTGGCGATTGTCTCGAAGGCATAACCGGCCGCCCAGTGAAGGACCCGAGCTTTGGTCTGGATGCGCTTTGGATCGCCGAAAGCATGCGTACCGATGCCGTCACGGCTGGATATACCGTTGTGGACTCATCGACCGTCATCGCCACCCATTTGAATCAGCTTGTCAGTGCATCCGCTGCCGAATTGTTCGGCATGGATGATGCGCAGGCGTTGATCGATAATCTCAAGGATAGCTATCCCCAGCTTGCTGCCGGATTGACCCCAGCGCCTTATTCGCTGGCTGCTGTCACGGCATTATGCCGTGCATTGCTAGCAGAACGCGTTCCGCTGCGTGACTTCCGACGCATTGCCGAGGCGATGGTCGACGTTGCGCCGCGTAATCTGGACATAGCGGAATTGGTCGAGGCCGTCCGCCAACGGCTTGGTGGCTTGATTGTCCAGACCATAGTGCCCGTTAAAATGCCGCTGCCTGCCATCACATTTGACGGCGATCTTGAATCGTTGCTGGTGCAATCCGTCCAGTCCGCGCCGCAAGCAAGCTGGCCCTTTGAGCCTGAGCTTGCGCGCCGGATCATATCGGTGATCGATGATGCAGTTCAGCCAATGCTGGTAGCGGCGCGCAGCTTTGCAATCATCACGTCCCCGCTCTGCCGGGCAGCCATCGCGCGCCTATTGCGGGCGCAATTTAGCGACGTCGCCGTCCTGTCTTTCCTCGAAATTCCCGAAACGAAAAAGGTGGACGTGATTGCCGTCGTCGGCAGCGCCGGGCGCTTGCCTGCAACAATATTGTCCGATGCAAATCAAGAAATTGGAGAACCCCATGCTGAATGAAGCCCGCAACGCCTATGTGTCGCCGCAAATTGCTAACCCAGCCCGACTGGTCGAGGCGCATAGCGCGCTAGTCCGGCGGATTGCCTGGCATGTGCACAGCCGTATGTCGTCGGCCATTGAGGTTGAGGATCTGATCCAGATCGGCCTTATAGCGCTTGTTGAGGCTGCACAGAATTTCGAAGACCGGGGCATCGCCTTTTCGCCTTATGCCTCGACGCGGATCAGAGGCGCGATGGTGGACGCGCTACGCCGCGATGCGCGCATGGGTCGCGCAGGCATGGCAAACCGGCGCTATCTTGCTGGCATTCGCGCACGGCTTGAACAGGAATATATGCGCAGCCCAAGCGATGCCGAAATGGCAGGGGCAACTGGCCTTGATGCATCCGCTTATCACGCGATGGCTGCGTCGACTGTTCCTGTTGGTCAGGAGTCCATTGAGGACAGCTATTCGGATCATGACATGTGGTTCGCCGATATCGCCGACGGTGCCGACACGATGCTGGAAAAGGCGCAATTGCGTGAGGCGTTGGTCGATAATCTTTCGAAACTGTCCGAGCGCGAAGCACTCATTCTTCAGCTTTATTTTGTCGAAGAATTGAACCTTGACGAAATCGGCGAGACTTTAGGGGTCGGTGCTGCGCGGATTTGCCAGATTAAAAAGGCTGCGCTCGACAAGATGAAAATGATGATGGTGGAGGAAGCGGCCTAATTGGCCTTCCGCCGGATCGGCACTGGAATGTTGCAAATGTCGGCACCGCCTGCGGGTATGTTGAAAAAGGGATCCCGCCGGTTTGCGCGCGCGTCGGCATAGGCCGCAAAGCTGTCGCTATCGGTCGACAGATATTCGAAAGCAGGCACGTCCTTTGCTTCGTTACCAAGCCGCACCGACAGGATCGGCACGCGCTCCTCTTCCTTCTCGTAAAACCCAAGCGCGCCCGTGCCGCGTGGCAGGCTGGACATATGTTCAATGCCCTCGATCACCCGTCCGACCAGCGCGATGTTGCGGTCCAAGTGCCGCGGCGCATGACCGATGACGGCGTAAAGCTCCGCGCCAGTGCCGGTGTCGGGTGACAGGTTCCGGCCTACGCCGACCATGGCGTAGCAATGGGTTGGCCAGAAGGTCCCGTTTTCGTAATTTCCGCCGGTAGGCCAGCCGCCGAGGTTACGGTTGCCCTTTGCGTAAGGGTCAGCGGTAGACTCCATGCGCCTTTTCAATTGTATTTCAAATTCTTTGGAATCTATTTCGGCAACCTCGGGAAACTTTTTTGCATAGTCCGGGAATGCCGCTAGAAAATTTGGCAGGAAATTTTTTAAATCAAATCCTTTGCCAATTTGCGTAACATATTCGCTCTCCGGCACCACCGCCAAACCCGCAGGCAACGATTTCTTCTCGGTCGCATCGCCCCATTGCACAACATAATTGTCCTGCACGCGATTGATGCTTGTGCCGTCCCACCAATGCGCCGCCGCAAGTTTGCGGATATTGCTGACCCAGCCCTGACTGAAAGGCGCAGGGATTAACTGAATGACCACGCGGCGTGGCTTGCCTTTCGAATCGGGGGCGAGGTCCATCACTAATAAGTCCGATGGCGCAATGGCGACCCACTCGTCCGCCTTGGCTGCCGCCACAATTTCCGATGGCGCGGGATAGGTTTTGGCATCCTGCGCGGAAACGGGCAGGGCGGCGCATATCGCGGCGCTGGCGAACAGGGGCAGATATCTTTTCATCAATAGGGTTATGGCAAATCACTGTGCCTTGCGAAAGCGCAAAGGAGCGGCTAGGGGCGTGCGTCCCTTAGGGGAATGCGGAGACGTGGCCGAGTGGTCGAAGGCGCACGCCTGGAAAGTGTGTATAGGGGTGACTCTATCGTGGGTTCGAATCCCACCGTCTCCGCCACACAGTCTGGAGTTTTCAGAAGTTCCGGAGAAAGAACCCCAAAATCCTGCAGCTCTGCGCCTTAGCCGGCTGAGCGAAATCGATGCAGAAGTATCAGTCAAGTTTGTTGCTACATTGCGGTACCGAATGAAACCGACAGCAGTTTTCCCCTGTCACCCAACTGTTTCAATATCGGCTTAGCAAAGTCAATTCTCAGCCTGCCTACGGGTGTATTCATGGCGATGCCAATTCCGACGGAAATACGCGGTTTTGCAGAATTTCCGAGCAGTGTTTCTCCAGCGAGAGTTCCTGATCTGTCCGCTGCAAATACTGATCCCGCGTCTATGAAAATGCCGGGCCGTACACCATTTGCACCCCACATCCCGCCAACCGCCACCGACAATTCCGTCCGCACAACATAATAAGCGCGTCCGCCAATACCGACAGTTTCTGCAGGTTGCACGCCAGATGGGCGAATTTTGGGTCCCAGCCCGCGCAAATCGAAACCACGCATGGTTGAATCTCCGATGTAGAACCGTTCAAACAGAGGGATTTTGTCATTGCCAATCCGCTTGATATATCCGCCCTCAATGTCGAGTGACACGTTCCAGCTACCGCCCAGCCCGACAAGCGCCTCGCCGCCTATCCGAGATCGTGCAAATGATGCCGAACCGCCGACGGACAAATCCTGCGCCACGCGCAGTCTGATCCCCCGCGGCGCTTCGGTCACTTGGCTTTTCCTGTTGAACGTCAAAGCAAAACTCAGAATGGAGCTGGTGGTTTTACCTATCGTCCCGCAGAGTGCGCTGCCAAAAACCGCGCTGTCGCAGTCGGCATTTTTGTCGATCATTTGAAACGAATCATTGGACCAGCGATAATTGAAGGCGGCAGAAAAACCGTTGTCGAGTTTGCGGTTCAAAAGGACATTGATGCCTCGGGATGATTGCCGAAAGGGTGCCAGACGAAGCCCTTTACCGAAATTTTTTGACGAGACCCGATCGGCAAACAATGTGGGCGCAAAGGCATATTTGCTGCCGAGGAAATCGCCGTCCGTAAAACCGAGTTCGAATGAAGTTCTGACCTTCGAAAAGCGGGCCGATGCGCCCAGTTCGGTATCGGGACCGAAGATGTTGGTGCGCGTAATTTTACCCCCGACACTAATGCCCTCGACTGAAGAATATCCCGCGTTCAGCCCCAAACCGCCGCCGGGGGCATAAGCGTTTTCGACGATATCATTTCCAGCTGCAGTATCGCGGATTTGACCTTCATCGTTTAAATCGGAGATTACTTGGCCATGACCACTCACGCGTGGCTCCAGCGCTGAATTCATGTCGGCTTGGGAATGCTGTGCCCGCGAAAACATATCCACGCTGCTGTCGCCGGCAATCATGTCCGAACCGGATTGCGCTCTGCCATCACAATCTGCGCCAAAAAATGCATAACCGCCAATGTACCAAGGGCCTTTTTCCGAGCGCATTGCGTTCTTCATCGCCAGAAAGCTGTCCAGCAAAGCGCTATCTTCTAGTCGTTCCGGCGCAGCAAGGTTATGGGGCGGTGGTGCTGCAAATGGCAGCACATCGTCGGATGCCGCCGAGCGATTCGCGCGTCCGGTTTCGGAAATCAGCCCGACTTCCGGAGGAACAGGAGAAAGCGCAATATTGTTTCCGCAAATCGCAGCAATGCCAAACGCTGCGTTTTGCGCAAGCTGACCAATTTCGCCGAAAACGATAGTGCAGCCTAGCACTTACCAGCCCTCTTTGGTCCCTTTGGCAGAACGCGCATGACGTTCGTCGCTTGCACTTCGGCTTACGATTCTCTGAACGCGCGATGGAAACTGTCGATCATCGGTTGAAGCAAATATTGCATCAGCGAGGTCGAACCGAGATCAATAAACACTTCGGCTGGCATGCCCGAGGTCATTTTGACCTCTGGGAAATGCTTCAATTCGTCCGGCGCGATTTCGATTTTAACCTTGAAATAAAGCTGCCTCGCCTCCTCATCGAAAGTCGCATCGGGGCTGACCTCACGCACGATGCCCTTCAGGCCAGGCAAAACACGAGCCTTGTATGGCGTCAGCTTAACTTCGGCCATCAGTCCGGGGTGAACCTTATCAATGTCATTCGCATTCAAACGTGCCGCAACGACAATTTTTTCATTCGATGGCACGATATCGAGTACAGGCTGCCCGGCACCGATAACGCCACCAGGCGTAATCAGCCGCAAATTCGCGACCCTGCCGTCTACCGGCGCAATGATCTGCTGACGCTTGCGAATATCATCGCTGAGTTTTAGCTTTTCACGCACTTCCGCGATCTGCATCTGCACATCGCGCTGCTGCGTCGCTGCATCGGTGACTGTTTGTCCACGAAGAAAGGTCATTTGCGCGTTCATCTCGTCCATGGTCTTACGGATCCGGTCGAGATTATTGGTGAGCTGACCTTGCTGACCCTCTGCCGCCGATTTCTGCCGCTGGAGCGATAACAGTCGTGATTTGCGCTCAAGTCCCTCTTCAACGAGCATGCCTACGCCCATTTCTTCATCGTCGAGTAGTTTGGCCTGAGCGCCGATCGCTGTGAGTTGCGCATTGGCACTGCGTATTTCGGCTTGGGATTGGCCGAGCCTTTCGCGCAAGACGGTAGTCTGTTCGGCCAGACCTCGCCGCCGGGCGACAAACAGGGCATTGGATGCCGCAATGATGTCCTGAATTTCAGGCCTTTCGGCCACGGCCAGCAACTCCGTTGGATAGTTTACCGAACGAAGGCCTTGGCGTTCTGCGGTCAACCGTGCGTCTTGGGCAAGCAACCCATATAATGACGAGCGCACCGCGCCGTCCCGCGCGTCATTTTGTGTGGTGTCGAGCTTGACCAAAATATCTCCGGCTTGCACCTTCTGGCCTTCCACGACCAAAAACTCGCTGACGATGCCACCTTCCAGATGTTGAACGGTGCGACGACCGCCACCTGCAGCTTCTAAAATGCCCGGCGCTATGGCCGCACTGTTCAAGGGAGCCGCCCAACTCCAGAATGAAAATATCGCTAGGAACGCAGCGATCGAGATAAATGCCAAACGCAATGAGCCCTTAACCCGCGGCGCATGGAAATCGGGTTGACCTATCGTCGGATCGTAGGGAAATGTAATCTCCCTCGAAGGAAATCGCGATTGCACATTCATGCGCTCATGCCCTCCTGATTGAACATCGCCGGTTTTGGCCGTGCCGGTGTCGATGCGCCATTGGGAGGACTTGTCAGCTTACTGCCTGAAAGTTTGGCAATGATGGTCTCGGCATCGCCAAAATTGGCAACCCTGCCGTCCACCATCATCAAAATCTTGTCGGCAAGCCGCAACAGATTTGCGCGGTGTGATACCGTGATGTTCGTAATGCCGAGCGTTTTAAGTTTCTGGATTGTCGCCGCAAGAGCCACATCGCCGCGCGAATCGAGGCTGGAATTAGGTTCATCCAGCACGATCAGTTTGGGCATTCCGAACAAAGCGCGCGCAAGGCCGACGCGCTGTCTCTGGCCACCTGACAGCTGGTGCCCACCTTCGGTCAAGATACAGTCATAGCCATCTGCGAGTTGAAGGATCATATCGTGGCAGTCCGCAAGCTTTGCGGCTGCAATGACGTCAGCATCGGACGCATCAGGAGTGAATCGCGCAATATTCTGCCGGATCGTTCCCGGTAATAACTCGATATCTTGTGGCAGATAGCCGACATTTGGTCCGAAATCCTCACGCATCCATTCGAAGGTGTCGGCTCCGTCAAGGCGAACATGACCCATATTAGGCTTAAGCACGCCAACCAGCAGTCTCGACAATGTCGTTTTCCCTGAAGCCGACGGCCCGACAATTGCCAGCGACGTGCCCGGCTCTATCCCGAAACTGATGTTTTTTAGGATTGGGGTTTTCATGCCAGGGACGGCGTAGGTCATACCCTCAACCGTAAGCCGGCCTGTCGGCACCGGTAACGCCATGCCAGATGGTCGCGCTCGCGGCATATCGAGAAATTGCAACAGCCTCTGATAGCTCTGCCGCGCGAGTACAAACTGCTTCCAATAACTCATCGACGCTTCGATTGGCGCGAGCAGGCGTGCGGCGATTATCGAACCAGCGATCATCGCGCCGCCAGTCAATTGCTGGTCTAGAACCAGTATTGCCCCAAAGCCCAGAAGCGCGACTTGGACGACATTGCGAACGAATTTGGTAATGGCGACAACATTGCTCGAAAAAATCTGGGTTTTGTCGACCGCTTCGGTCTCTTCGAAATAGCGTTCGGCCCAATGGGACACCGTGTTTTTCGACATACCCATCGCATCGATAACTTCACTATTGCGAACAAGGCATTCGGCATATTGCATGTTTCTGACGGTCTGTGCCTGTGTTTCCTTGATTGCGCCGCGCGTTCCGCGTTCGTTGAAAAGTGTCAGGCCCAACAACAAGAAGGCCCCGACTGAGGAAATAACGCCGAAAACTGGATGGAGCAAAAATATCACGACCAGATATAACGGCACCCAAAGCATATCGATCACACTGAAAACCGTAGGTGTGGAAATGAAATTCTTTATCTGCGACAATTCGCGCAGCGCCTCCAGTCGAGTATTAGAGGTCATTAGCCTTTGTTCAAGCGAGCGGATCAACAGCGACGGCGCAAGTTTTTGAGCCATCCATGTCCCAACACGATTGGCAATTTTTTGCCGGACGCTCTCCAATATTCCACCCAGCCCCATCGTCAGCAAAATCGCTATCGTTAGATAAAATAGCGTATCGCGGCTTTGGCTGGTGAGCACACGGTCATAGATTTGCATCATGTAGAGCGACATCGCCAACGCGGCGAGGTTCGAAATCATCGAGAAAAAGACCAGCTGCCAGATCACCTTACGATGCGGACGCAGACTGTCTTTCAATAAATTTTCAGGCTGGCCACTCATGATCTTACTCTCCAACCGATTGCGTGTTTCCAGCATGGATCGGCAAAACCAGGCCCGAAATCAGTCCTGCAAGCTCCATCTGACGATGAACCCCCAATTTTGCCCGCACACGCTTGAGATATGTCCGCGCGGTTTCTTCGGACAGGCCGCAATCGACAGCGGCACTGCCTAGGCTGCTCGATTTCAGGAAATGGCCCAAAAACCTCTGCTCCGACGGGAGCAAACCCAATGCTTCAAGCATCTGCGTAGGGGCATCAATCTTGCCTGGCGCAAGCACGATAAGCAGTGCGCACCTGTTCGTAGTTTCGCCCGACCGCGAAAACGCCGACACTATGTATGCGAGGCGCCATTCGCCATTACTGCAGTCCAACCGAAATACGTTTTCGGTCATGGCACAGGGGTCAGCCGTTGCCGCAAGCCGGATGCTTTCGCGGAGTTGTTTGGACTGTCTGGAACTCATGCTGGAAATGGATCCATCGGCTGAACGAATAAGCCACTTTCGCTCGTCCAGCATCGCCTTCGCCGCGCTGTTCATGAACAGCGGCTGGGCATCGGCAGATAGCATTGTCATTGATAATGACACACGATCGAACATTGCTTCGAGCATAGCGGAGCGCTGCGATTGACGGGCAAGTTGAGCCCCGCCAGCGGCGGACTCTGCAAACAGTGGAAGGATTAACTGAACCGATGCAACTTCCTGCCGTGTGAAACGATCAAGTCCCTTCTCTCGAAAATATACCGCGCGAACGGTGGCGCCTTGGTGTTGAGTTTGTACCAAGACACCATGATCGAAGTGGGTCAGCAAGTCGCCAACAAGGCCTGTTTCCGGGTGTCCCGCCCAAATGGTGGAAACGTCAAATTGGAGGGATGGATCACGGTCCATTCGCGCCCATAACTGCTCGGCGATTGTCAGCAGTTGTTGCGTCGCATGAAGGTCGTGCCGGGCACTTTCAAGCCCGACGAGAAAGGCGTGACGTTGCGAACCCGCCGATGGCAACAAGACGGACAAGATTGCTGCTCTCACACCATGCTGGGCAAGATAATCATACCAGACCTTACGCGTAGCCGACATATCGGTGGAGCGTTCGCCATAAGACGTAATCTCGGGACAGACGGAGCCACGGACATTCCCATCGGCATAATAAATCTCGTCATTCGCTGTTACGAGTTGTGACGGATAGTCCAATTTCATTGTCATCACGGCCCCCAATAAATCCTTTCGCATGCGGAAAGGAGCACCACTGCGGTAAGGTACTTGCGACCATGTTGCGTCGGCCCGAAATCTGGCGATACGGTTCAGAATACGGGCCAGCTGACGATCTTTTTTTATCTTTCGCCAGGCTTTGATTTGAAGAAAGATTACGGAAATCCTTCATCGTCACTGCATGCCTAATCTATCGGATCAGGCAGTGATTGGACTCTATTTCGAATCCATGCGGAGAGTCTATTATCCCGTTGGACATATCCATCTGGGTAGTTTCCAACGCTTGCACCGAAGGATAATCAAACCAAAAAAAGGGATCCGCTACCCGAGGCCATGTCAGCCTTCAGGAGAGTCGATTGTGCAGAGAACATTACGCGTAAACGAGAGACTAATCTTCGTTATTGCCATCATCGGCACCGTCGCGATCCCGGCAATTCCGGCATCGGCGCAGTCGGTTATCCGGAGTAATGTGTCATCGAGCACGATGGATGCGTTGGCGCGAGTCGTCATCGAAACCAACCCGGAAATTGCCGCCCAACGCCAGCAGGTTCGAATCGCCAAAGCACGAATGCAGGCGGCTGAGGCTGGCTATTTACCGAGCATCGAAGCCAACGGCCTTGTCCAGAAACGCCAAATCGACGTCAAAAATGGTGAATCCGGAGACGCGCGGTTCGTGGCTGGGCAAGCGTCCGTCGAGGCGCGCGTGCGGGTATATGACGGTGATCGCACGTACAATGCGGTGCAGGTTGCCAAAGCCGAACTGGAGTCGGCCGAGGCTGCACTGCAGGCAGTCACGTCCGACGTTCTGCTCGAATTGTTAACCGCAGCGGCGGACGTCCATACCTACAGGCAGATCAAGCAATTTTCGGAAGCGCAAAGCGACGCCATCGCAGAACAACTTCGCGCAACATCGCGCAGGATGGAATTCGGCGAATCGACGCGTACCGATGAAAATCTTGCCGAGGCTAGGCTGGCAACTTCGCGGGCGGGTATATTAGCGGCAACCGAAGAGTTGAATGTCAGCGGCAACCGTTTCCGGGCGGTCAGCGGGCAATCCGCAACCGTGGTCCCGCCGCTACCCGCTTTGGCAGCGCTTCCAGGGTCTTTGACGCAGGCACAAACGGTGGCGTTCGATGCCAGCCCGCGCATTCGGGTCGCGCGACTCAATGCCGATGCCAGCAAGAAGGGGATCCGCTTCGCCAAGGGAGCATTGTTCCCGCAACTGGATGCTGTCGGTGGCTATGAATTTCTGACTGGCGGGGTGGCAAATCTATTCACCGGGAAGCTTCCCGACGACCGCTCGGCCCTGTTTAGCGGGATTGAACTGCGTGTGCCCATTTTCCAGCCGCGCGACTTTGCTGAAATCCGGCGCGCGCACGCGGTCCGCGACCAACGGCTCGCACAGACGCAGCTCGCCGAGCGCACAGCAAGCGAAGAAGTAGCGACGAGCTGGACACGCTGGCAATCGGCAAAAAGCACAATCGAAGCAGCGCAAGCGGCCGTTGATGCGATCGCAGAGGCAGCCGAGGGGATTAAAAAGGAATCGGTGGGCGGCAACCGGACGCTGGCTGAAGTGCTCGATGCGCAAAATGAACTACTGGCCGCGCGCATTACATTGGAGCGCGCCATTCGTAATGAATTTGTTTCTCGGGCCGGCGTGCTGGCTGCCACCGGCAATTTGTCAGTGGACACTGTATTGGCCAGCAGCGCGCGGTACAAGACCGATACACCAGATCGACCCGCACTGTCTGCGCTGGGCGCTGTGGTCGCGCGTCCCGACGCGGTAAGTGTTCAGCCAACTACGACAGCGCGTCCTTATATGGCTTCGCTTGGGGCAACTGCGTCGACGGCGGCGTTACCGGGACAAGACAATCCGCCAAACCGCCCTGAAGTTTCAAGATTAGGCAGCAAAATCATTGCCACGAAATAAAGCGCTGCAGTGATGATTTCATTGCGGCATCGATGGCGGAAAAGCCGCCTGCGTTTCTGAGCTATCTCAAATCAGGACAATAGCAAAAAAATTAACCATGTCCCCATGCAGGGATATTGGACCCTACCTCTTCGCCATACCCATCATCCATGATTTCGTTTTGGCGAGATCATTGGGGATGCGTTTTGGCCCGTTGGCGAAATCGCATCCATTCGATCCAACAATGAAGAGGATAGAAAGATGCCTACAGTAAATCCCTCAAGCGCACCCAATGCAGCAAAGGTAGCCACCGCCCGTGGCCAGTCATTGGGAACGAACGCGGTCGATTTCATCGATCTCAATGCGGTGACTTCCACCGCCAATATTCCTTATAATGCCCGCGGTAATGGCGGTAATGATACGGTCTACGGCAACAATTTCGATAACGATCTGTATGGCGATGCGGGCAATGATGCCGTTATCGGCCGTTCGGGCAATGACCGCATCGACGGCGGGACTGGCGACGACACCCTTATTGGTGACCAAGCCAGCTTTGTTGTCAATCCTGGCCCGCCCATTACAGTTGTTTACACCGGCATCGATAATGGCGTGCTCGACGGCAACGACACACTGCTTGGCGGTACGGGTAACGACACAGCTTGGGGTGGCGGCGGAAACGACTTCATCCGCGGCGATTCCGGCAATGACGTTCTGAACGGCCAATCGGGCGATGACCGCATCGAAGGCGGCACAGGAACCGACACCGTAAATGGCGGCGACGGAAATGATAATCTGTTCGGCAACGCGGATGCGGACGTTATAAACGGCGGCAATGGCGACGACTATATCGACGGCGGAACGAACACCGTTGGAACCGATGTGATCGATGGTGGAGCAGGTAACGACGTTATCTTCGGAGATGGCGGTCCCGGCCGTAATGCCGATACCGACTATGCCTATGATTACAGCGGTTATGATCCGAGCCTTGGCCAAGCCGATAACATCCAGGCAGGCACCGGCGACGACCAAGTCTTCGGCCAAGGCGGGAATGACTTCATCGACGGCTGGGAAGGCAATGACATCCTCAAGGGCGATGACGGGAATGACACCATCCTCGGCTGGCTTGGTGACGACGTCATGGACGGCGGCGAAGGCAATGACTTTGTCGACGGCGAACAAGGCGACGATGAAATCCAAGGCGACGCCGGTAACGACGTTCTACGTGGCGGAGCCGGTCTCGACTATATCTCGGGCGGTGCCGACAATGACGACATTGGCGGTGGTGCCGACAACGATACCCTGAACGGTAATGACGGCGACGACTTGGTCAACGGCGATGCCGGTGACGACGTCATTGCTGGCCAGCTCGGCAACGACACCCTGAATGGTGGCGACGGCAACGACGTTATCCAGGGTAATGGCGAGCAAGGACCATATGACCCGGCCGACCCTGACTTCTTCGACGCCGACACCATTTCAGGTGGCAATGGCAACGATACGGTCAATGGTAATGAAGGCAACGACGTTATCACCGGCGATGCTGGCGATGACACGCTGTTCGGTGATGCTGGCGATGACACCATTTCAGGTGGCACTGGCATTGACGTCATTTCCGGTGGTGCAGGCAACGATGTTGCATCCGGTGATGCTGGCGATGACAGCGTGTCTGGAGATGCCGGCAACGACGTTTTGTTCGGCAACGATGGTAACGATTTTGTCTCGGGCGGCGTCGGCAACGACAATGCATCCGGTGGTAACGGAAACGATACTGTGACTGGCGGTTTGGGCAATGACGTGCTGTTTGGTAATGACGGCAACGATTTCCTTGATGGCGACAATTTCGATGATGCCATTACAGGCGGTGCTGACCAGCTCTTCGGCGGAAATGGTAACGACTTTATGCAAGGCGGCGGGGGCAATGACTTGCTCGACGGCGGCGCGGATGGCGATACCATGTTCGGCGATCGTGGCAACGACACCCTGCTTGGCGGAACCGGCAACGACTATATGGAAGGTGAATCGGGTAACGACTCACTGACCGGTGGTGAAGGTGATGACCGGATGTCGGGCGGAACGGGCAAAGATCTGTTCCGGTTCGATGCAACAGATACATCGCTTGGCTATGGTGACGACACAATCGAATCGCCTTTGGGAGGCCGCGACTTCAATCTGGCTAACCAGGATACCCTAGTTTTCGATATCACTGATCCTTCGACCTTTGATTTCGACAACGATATCTTGGTCCTGACGGCTGATTGGGACGGCGACGGTGACGCACTTGATGTGCTTGTCATCACCGCAGCTGGCTCGGTTCTGGTGGAAGATTTCTGGGAGGGTGCCTCGGCTCCAATCCAGGCGCTTGCAGCGGCTGGTGCCTACGACTCGGTTGCCGCAATCAACGCCTACAGCGTTGGTAACGCGGGTTACCAGATGATCACGTTCGTCTGAGGACTTGGCTTCGTACGGGGAAGCTCATTTCCTCAACGGACCTCTGCAACTTGGGGAGCAGGCCGCGGCCTGCTCCCCTTTTTATATCTGTGCATTGTTACGTAGCTGCGAAACATTAAAAAAGTTCCATGTCCCCATAGGGGAATATAGTCCCGAGGGACGGTGCGGCATCTATATTTCAGGTTGGCGATAAAACGACCAGCCATATGTCCAGCCCGGACAATATGCAGAGAAAGAATGGGAATGCAGGACAAATACAACATCGGTCCCGTGACTATTGTCCAGCTTGTTGGCCTCTCAGCCAAACCCAAAATTGCGTCGGTGCAAACTGACGCTGCCGCGCGCGCCGCAGACCCAGTCCCCATGTCAGCGGCCGCCGGCTTTGGGGATGATATGTCGCAGCCTCTCTCCGACGTCGTTCCCTCCTTCCAATCTGTGAAGGTAATGCCTGCTTTGGGTTTATCGGCAGATCCCGTCCGCAGTCATATATCATTAGAAGCGGGGGTTGACCGACCGGTTGTCGATGCGAATGCTCCTGTATCGACAATCGATCCGTCAACCTTCGACAAGGCACCCCTTGATGGAAACTTGCCCGATCCGTCTATTGGTCCGCGGGGCGAAGCCATTTTGCCTGATGACGCTCCATCATATGCCCCGGATGCAATGAGCGGTGACCCCGCAGATGCCGACATTGCCGCGATCGCAATAGGTGCCGTGTTCGACGGGATTGAAACTTTCGGGGATGATCATATCCTCGACTTTTCCACCGTGATCGAAGTTGGAGAAGCGACACTAGATGCAACAACTTTAGCCCAAGCGAACACCGAGGTTGCGATAGCTTTAGCATTCTCCGGCATTGTTGACTGGGGTGACTTTGCGATAATCGATTGCGCCGGCGGAATTTCGCCAGAACCGCAATTGATGAACGATGATTTTGTCGCACCGGTGCACCAGCTATCGGCTACGGACGCAATACCTGTATTGTAGTGACGATGCCGGATGTCATGGTCAGCATCGCGAAACCCAAAGTCTTTGGGTTTTTACATGGCCTCGCATTCATTACCATTTCGCTGTCGGTTTCATGGCTCGCGTTAGCAAATAGCACCTCTTCAGCACAATCGAGCCCACTTCCAAAACTTATGCTCCCTGTAATATGTGAAGTGGGTCAGTCATGTCTGGTGCAAAAGCTTGTCGACCATGACTCTGGTTCTGAACGCCGCGACTATCGCTGCGGAAAACTGACCACTGATGGGCATGATGGCGTAGATATCCGGTTGAGGACTTTGGACGATATGCGGGCGGGCTATCGGGTTGTTGCCGCCGCGTCGGGAACAGTATTGCGGACACGCGATGGAGAACCCGACATCAGCACACGCGTGCGTGATGTTATCGCGGGGAAAGAGGCGGGAAATGGCGTTGTCATTGATCATGGCAATGGCTGGCAGACCCAATATAGCCACATGCTGCAGGGGAGTGTAACCGTTCAGCCCGGTCAAAAAATCACCGCAGGAACGCCGCTTGGATTGATCGGCATGTCGGGCAACTCCGAGTTTCCCCATTTGCATTTTTCCATCCGGCATAATGGCGTCACAATTGATCCATTTACGGGCGGGCATCAGGGCACTGCTTGCGATCCCACGGCCAAGGGAAAAGGCCTTTGGGACCCGATGGCCAGCACAGCGCTTCAATATGCACCAACTGCAATCATCTCCGTCGGGCTATCATCTAGTTTGCCGTCCAGATTAGCCATGACACAAAGCAATGAGTCTCAGCCGCCCAACTCGACCGAGCCAATGTTTCTATGGGCCGATGTAATGGGCGCGAAGCCAGGCGATATTCAGACGTTTACTATTCGCGGACCAGACGGACAGGTAACCCACAGCCAGCAGCTGGACGTAAATGACGGTGGTTTAAGTTGGTTTGCTTTCAGCGGAAAACGACCGCCGACATCGGGCTGGCCGAAAGGAAAATACTCAGGCCTATATGTTATTCGTCGGGACGGGGTCGTCATTGCCAAAAGGGGCAGAATAGATACGGTTAATTAGATTTATTGAATTTTTATTTCTAAATCAAATTTCTTAAAAATTATAAATATAATCTTTGAATTTGACGTATTATATAAAACTAAAATATTATATCTATTTATATATAAAATACCTTTGTATTTTAAAATTATATATATAAATTTAACTCATTAGTTACTTTTTATATACTAAAGTATAGCCGCATCTATCTTAAATTTCCGTTGCCGAATCGGCTAGATAGCGGTTGAATTGCGCCCAAGGGTGATCAAGCTCGGGCAATAATCGCCAATGAGCACCAAGCACAAATCACACGATCTATAATGCAGGTTCCGGGCGCTATCGCGGATACGGAACCGGTCAATTGTTCGCGCACAGCGCAGGGGGGCTCCCGTTGCAGCCAATGCCCTGAACCTGGCGCGAGCAGTTATTGCAGGGGTATGTAGGCGATGGAGCTTAGGTTCAATCAGGCGCAGGACGTCCAAGATGAAGTCGCAGACAATGCGGGCAATTCAAACGCCGCAGCGAAGCGACCAGCCAGTTCCGGATTAGATGGTCCGCCTGACGGGATCCCTGCCGGGGCGACAATATTGACCCCAGTGGACGGCGTTGTCAGGCTCCCTGCCGGAACCCGGCTTGACGCGATCAGCGTATCAGGGCCAAATCTGATCATAACGCTGCCCGATGGCCAGGTTTTGGTGATCGTCGACGGTGCGCTTCGTCCACAGCAGATTGCTCTGGGCCCGATAACTATATCGGCAGCAAGTTACGCCGCGTTGATTGCAGGCCAGGAACCCCAGCCTGCCGCCGGCGCTCCGCAAAGCTCCGGGGGCAATTTTACCGAAACGCCTGGCGATATCGGCGATCCGTTCGGGCTTGGCGATCTGCTTCCACCAACAGATTTCGTGTTCGCGGTGCCCGCCGACGAAGATTTTATCCCCGCAGCGATAGACAATGATCCCAAGATATCAATCATAACGCCTGATCAGCCAGCGGGCAGCACCTCGGCCACGGTAACGGTATCCGAAGCGGCGCTTGCCGCACGCGGCAGCGAGCCTGCCGGGTCCGATCCTTCGTCCACAGCCGAAACCGTGTCGGGCACGATTCAGATCAATTCGCCCGATCAACCTAGCATCGTGGCCGTCAACGGCACTGCGATCACCGCTGTAGGTCAAGCGATCGTCACACCGCTTGGCCTGATGACGATTACCAGCATCGCGCCCGATGCAATCGGCTACAGCTACACGCTTGTCGATAACAGCACCGTTCCTGATGCGACCGAAATTGTTACGATTACGGTGACCGATGGCGACGGTGATGTGGCAACTGCCACGCTTACAATTGCGGTAAGCGATGACATGCCGACAGCGCGTGCCGATGCCGAAAACATCGCGCCGAACCTTTACACGGCGCAGGCCGGCAATGTCATAACTGGCATTGGGACGGCGAGCGGGGCAGTCGGTGCCGATACGCTTGGTGCGGATGGCGCGACAGTTACGGGCATCCATGTATCTTCGGCTTCCGATTTTTCCCCCTCAGGCAAGGTCATTCAAGGATTGTACGGCACCTTGCTAATGTTGCCCAATGGCAACTACAGTTATGTCCGCGCGGCCGGCACACCCGGCGGCGTCGCGGATATATTTACCTATCAACTAACCGATGGCGACGGCGATGTTTCGACAGCGACACTCACGGTTAACATCGGCGACAGTGGAGTTGGTCTGATTGTCCCGTCGGCAGATGACGAAGGCACGGTGGTCGATGAAGCTGGGCTGTCCGAGCGCGAAGGCGAACCGGCAGGATCACGAGACGGCGATGGATCAACCCTAACCTTTGGCGTGATTTCGTTCAATGCGCTCGACGGCCCTGCCACGATTAAAATCAATGGTATCACTGTCACTGGCGTAGACCAGGAAATCGAGCTGCCAACTGGCATCTTTGTGATCATCGCAATCAATAACAATTCCATCGAATATGCCTTCGTTCTGAACGACAATGTGGTCGGGGGAGCGTCAACCCAACCGATAGATGTTGTTGTCATCGACCAGGATGGCGACAGTGCATCGGCCAGCTTTGTGATCGACATTCTGGATGATGCACCTAGAGCTATCGCGGATACTGATCGTTTACCCGCTGGCAATTTTGGTCCGGCCACAGGAAACGTCATCACGGATACGGAAGGCGACGGCGGCAAGGACATCTTAGGTGCCGATGGCGCAATGGTTTCTGCGGTAACCGGGGCAAACGGACCAGTATTTCCAGGCACCGCCGTTGCTGGCCTCTATGGGGTCCTTACGCTCAATGCCGACGGCAGCTACAGCTATGTTCGCAATGCCAGCACCCCCGGTGGCGTCACTGACATATTCACATATGCGCTGACGGACGGAGACGGAGATACGTCTGCTGCGACGCTCACTATATTGATTACGGATGGCGGCGTCAGCATTATTGTGCCGAGCGGCGATGATGACGGTCAAGCCGTTTCTGAGGCTGGCCTCCCAGCTGGCTCAGACCCCGAAAGTGGAGCGGCAGCAACCAGCGGCAGCTTTGCAGTTTCGGTAGCAGACGGTCCGGGTAAGATATTTATCGACGGCGTCGAGCTTGTGGCGGTCGGCCAGACATTCATCGGCAGCTACGGAACGCTGACGATAACCAGCATCAGCGCAACGACGATTACCTACAGCTATACGCTAACGACGGCCGGAATCGGTGACGACACAAAAGACGATTTCAGCATCAAGGTTGTCGACAAGGATGGCGATGAGGCGGCGGGCAATCTGGCGATTGCGATAACCGACGATGTGCCCGTTGCGGTTGACGATGCTGATGCGGTGCAGGCTGGCACTGATCAGGATGCTGACGGAAATGTCCTTACCGGTGTTGGCGGCTCGGATGCCAATGTGAGCGACGGCAACCCGGACACGCAAGGCGCCGACGGCGCTGCGGTGACTTCCGCATCGTTCGATGGCACCAGCGGCTTTGTCGATGGCGAGACGGCGGGTGCGTTCGGTACGCTGATCCTGAACGGCGACGGCAGCTACAGCTATGCGGTCGACAATGAACATCCCGACGTTGCCGGCCTTGATGTATCCGAAAGCCTGACTGAGGTCTTCGAATATACGATTACCGATGCCGACGGAGACGAGGCGGTTGCGACGCTGACCGTCACGATCCGCGGTAAGGACGACGCAGTGGTCATTACCGGGCTCAACCCCGATGGTGCCGAGGCGAGCGTATCGGAAGCTAATCTGACCGGTGGTTCGGCGCCCGACAGCGACGCGCTGGTCCGCAACGGAAGCTTCGACTTCATTGCGGCCGACGGGGTGGTCAGCCTGACGATCGGCGGCCAGGCACTGTTCGACGGCGATACCGTGGCAGGCCTGACGATTGCGACCGACCACGGCATATTGACGGTTACCGACTTTGTACCGCTCTATGACGCGAACGGCGACATTATCGGCGGCAATATCAGTTACAGCTATGAGCTGACTGACAATCTTCTGTTGCACAGCGGCGCTAGTGACGGTTCTCTCACTGAGAGCTTTGCTGTTGTCATTACCGACAGCGACGGTACGATCGCTGCGTCGAGTCTTGACGTCGTGATTATCGACGATAGTCCGCTTGCGGTTGCCGATGAAGGTGATGCCGGCGAAGGCGAGACGCTGATCGCCGATGCATCGGCTGGCTTGCTTGCCAACGATATCGCGGGTGCCGACGAGGTAACGATCCTTGGTGTCAGGGCACAGGGCGGTGATCCGGCCAGCACGGCCAGCGGCGGTATTGGGTTGGCCGTCGCCGGGTTATACGGCAAGCTGACCGTGGCGGCCGACGGCAGCTATGTTTATGTCTCCAACCCGAACATAGTGCCGCCGGCAGGTGCGCAAGACGTGTTCGTATATACGCTACGCGACGGCGACGGCGACCTATCAACCACGACATTGACGATCACGCTGTCCGACTCAGGCCTCACGACAGCATCGCTTGGTTTGCAGGTTGATGAAGCAGCGCTTGTGACCGGTAGCAACGCTGACAGTGAAGACGAAAGCGTCTCGGGCGACCTGAACGACAATGTCGCAGGCGGCACCGGTTCGCTAGCCTTTACGCTGGTAGGTACCGGGGTTGGTGCCCACGGCACGTTCGAGCTCAACGCCGACGGCTCTTACACCTACACCCTCACCAGCCCGGTGAAGGGCAACACCGCCAATAACGGCACCAACACGGTACCGTTGGTCGAAACCTTCACCTACCTAGTGACCGACGCGTTCGGAAACACCTCGCAGAACACTATCACAATCGATGTCACCGACGATGTGCCCGTTGCGCGCGCGGCACCGGCAATTTCGGTTGCCGAAGATGCGCCTGCTATTTCCGGCAACCTGCTTGGCAACGACACTCAAGGCGCGGACGGCGCTGCGGTAACGTCAGTCAGCATCGGCGGCGTGACTGTTGCAGTGCTGCAGACCGGCATGACGACCTATAGCAATGTGCATGGGACATATACATTCCAGGCGGGCGGTGCGTGGACGTTCGACCCTGTATCGGCGTCGAGCGTTGCTCCACTGATCGCAGACTTTGCCTATACGATCACCGACGGGGACGGCGATACGTCAACCGCACAACAACAAATCCGTATTGTCGATGGCGCCAATCCAAAGGCTAGTGCGCCTGCCACGCTGATTCTGGACGACCAATATCTCGAGACCGGGTCGACTCCGTCAATGGATCAACCTGTGACGGTGCAGGCCCAGATTGTATTTACGCCGGGTTCAGATCCGATTGCGTCAATAATCTTTGGCGACACTTCGGGATTGGGCGGCGGGCTAAACTGGACGCGGGAATCGGATACGCAAATCATTGGCTGGGATGTTGATAAGCCGGTCGTCATTCTCGACCTGACAATCGTAGGCACGACTGCAACGGTGGTTGCAACACTTGAATCCAACTATGCGTTTCACCCCAATACCGATGCCGATGATATTGCCGCGCTTGGCGCGGTAAATGTCGTCGCAACCGACAGCGATGGCGATCAGGTTGCGGGGACAGTGGATGTTTCAGTATCCGACGACGCTCCGTCGATTGTCGCGATTGCACCCGCAACTGGTCTGCTGACAGTCGATGAAAGCAATCTTGCGGCGAACGCGACAGCGAACTTCGCAGCATTGTTTAACGTCGTTATGGGGGCTGATCAGCCGGGCATTGTCTCCTATACTTTTCAGGTCAACAACGGCTCGGGTCTGGTCGATGTCGCGACGGGTTCGCCGATCAGCTTGCATGTTCTGGGTAATGTGTTGGAAGGTCGGGTCTCCGGCGCGTCTGGGATTGTAGCGTTCCGGTTAACGGTTGCACCCGATGGCTTGGCGACGCTGGATCAGGTTCGCGCGATCCGTCATTCAGACTCATCCAATCCCGACGACCCGGCAACCATCCCCTCGCAGCTTATTCAATTGGTCGCGACTGTGACCGATTCCGATGGCGATCGGGCAACCGCGTCGGTCAACATCGGAAGTGCGCTTGTTTTCAAGGACGACGGACCATCGCTTGATGTGGTAGCGGCAGATACCAACAGTATCGTCCTCACGACGCAGGATGGGGATACAAGAGGCGCTGCTTTCGACACTGCAACAGCCAATCTTTCATCGGAATTTTCCATCGCAAGCGCCAATTATGGAGCAGATGGATCGAATGGTGCTGCCGCGAGCTGGGCCTATGCTCTGGCGCTCGGATCAGGTGCGGGTTCAACGGGACTGACCAGCAATGGAGTGGCAATTACCCTTGCGCTCGTCGCTGGCGAGATCGTCGGCAGCGCTGGCGGGTCACCCGTTTTCGCAGTCTCAGTCAACCCCGCGACTGGCGTTATTACACTTAAACAGTTTTCCGAGGTCGACCATCCGTTGCCAGGTTCTGCCAGCAATTATGTGAGCCAGCTATTGGAATTGCCCGCAAATTTGATTGAGCTGCGCGGCACCGCGACAGTCGTTGATCGCGATGGCGATAGCGCAACGGATATGGTTGCGGTCGATCTGGGCGGCAACATCCGCTTTGCCGATGATGGCCCGACGGTTTCGGCAAGCGGCGACGCACCTGTGCTTCTCCTGGATGAAAGCTATCTTTCGGTTGATGCTGTGGCCAATCTGTCTGGACTGTTCGCATCGACGCTGGATTTTGGTGCTGATGGCGCTGGCAGCGTCGTATATCAATTGGGCGTGTTGGCAGGCCCGAGCGGCTTGATCGATTCGCTCACAGGCGAAGCGGTCATTTTGTCGATCGTGAGCGGTGTCATCTATGGCCGGACTGCGGCGCATGAAGTATTCCGCATTTCGGTGGCTGGGAATGGCATTGTTACCTTCGATCAATCGCGCGCTATTATTCATAGCCCCGACAGCGGACCCGACCAGACCAGATTTCTGAGCGGTGCCAATCTTATTACACTGACTGCAATCGTCACCGATGGCGACGGCGACACCGCGCAATCGACTGCAGATATCACCGGCCATTTCGCGATCAAAGACGATGCACCCTTCGCAATAAACGATGCGGACAGCGTTGCGCGTGACGGACAGATATTTGCCGATGGCAACGTCCTGACCGCGCTTGGTGGCGTTGATAACAACAGCACCGATGGTTCGGCTGACAACGCTGGTGCCGATGGGAAACTGCTTGTTTCAGCGGTCGCGTTCGCAGCGACTGCTGGCACGCTAGGGACCGCACTCGCTGGAGATTATGGCGCGCTGACACTATCGGCAAACGGGACATATACATATAATCTCGATATTCTTGATCCTGCAGTCATTGCACTAAGCGCAAATGCAACGCTTACTGATACGTTCACTTACACCGTGATTGACGCCGATGGCGACACCGCGACGGCCACGATCACTATTTCGATTACCGGAGCGAACGATTTTCCCGTTGCGCGCGCAGACACCAATTGGGTTCTCGATGGCGTCAGCGGGTCCGACCCCAGCGCCGTAGGTAATGTGCTTCAGGATGTCGTCCATCCCGGCGCGCCATCGGGCAGTTTTGCTGACGTGGCTGACACCGATCCCGATCTTGAACTAATTACGGTCACCTCGCCGGGGACCTATGCGGGACTTTATGGCACACTGGTGATTGCCGCCAATGGTGCCTACACATATACGCTGAACGAGGATAATGCAGCGGTAAACGCCCTTGATGCGGGCCAGTCGCTGGTCGACAATTTCGCCTACACAATCAGCGACGGGCTGCTGTCTGTCAATTCATCGCTAACGATTACGGTTTTCGGCAGCAACGACGCACCGACAATTGGTACATCAACAGCACGTATCTCCGAAGAAGGCCTGCTAGGCGGTATCGCAGATACCGCACCCAACGCGACGCTCGATACAACCAACGGAACGACCTTTAGCGGTACTTTGGCAATCGGCGATTCGGACGCTGGAGAAACATTGACCGCAACTCTGGGAAATCCAGGCGCCGTGCTGTCCGCTGGCGGAGCGCCCGTAACCTGGAGCGGCGTTGGCACCGGCACGCTAATCGGATCGGTTGGAAGTAGTGAAGTCATTCGTGTGACGCTCGCCTCTAACGGCAACTACACGGTTTCGTTGTCGCGCGCAGTCGATCATCCGACCATATCGCTCGAAGATTTGAAAGAATTTAGCGTTCCGGTGTCGGTATCCGATGGCTCCGTGATTACCACTAACGCATCTGCCATCCGTATCATCATCGAAGACGATGCTCCGGTAGCAACCGGAGAGGCTGGCTCATCGGCGCAGGTTCAGCAGGACGTGAATACCCTGTTTATCCTCGATTTTAGCGATAGCATCGACAACAGTGAACTCGATGTGATGCTGGATGCAGTGAAAACAGCGCTTAGCCAGCTTGATTCATCTGCGTTGAGCGCGCTATCGATCAAGTTTGTAGTATTCTCGTCGGGGTCCTTCGCCTCGCCGTCATTTACGACCGCCGCGGCCGCGAACGCTTATCTGGATTCGCTTAATCCATCAGAGGGCGGGACCCGACCCGATACGATCGGCCAAAATACCAATTATACGTCGGCAATCCAGACGGCGTTGGCGAACTTCTCTGCTGTATCAGGGGCAAGCAATCAGGTGTTTTTCCTGAGCGATGGAAACCCTAATCAGGGTGTTCAATTTAGCCCGCCGAATCCCCCTAACATTCCCACAGTTATCAATTCTTTGGCTAACGCAACTGCCACAGCCTGGAACAGCTTTGTCGATAACAATAATGTCAATGTAACCGCGATCGGAATCGATAATAATCCGTTGCAACCGCTCAATATTCAGCGGCTGCGCGACGTTGACCTGAATGCAGCACCCGACAATCAACCCATTCTGATCAACGATTTCGATGATCTGGTAGCAACGCTGCTTTCGGTTGTTGTCCCGGCAGCAGTGTCTGGCGATCTCGATGCCAATGATGGCTATGGGGCGGATGGTGGCCGGTTGTTCGCCATTACTGTAGGGACGACCACTTACACTTGGGATGGAGCATCGACGATCGCGGTCTCAAGCGGCGGAACAATTTCGGGAACTACGCTAACGGTGGCAACTCCAATGGGCGCTACGCTTCAGCTCAATTTTGCGACGGGACAGTATAATTATCAGCCACCCGCACCGATCACGGTGACCGCAACCGAAGTGTTTTCCTATACTATCGTCGACAAGGATGGCGACACAGCAACCGCTTCGCTGTCGGTCACCATCAACGCACTTGCGCCGCCGGTCGTGCTTGATCTTGATGGCGACGGCGTCGAATTTGTATCGAGCGCTGCTGGGGTCGCCTTCGATTATAATGGGGACGGCAAAGCGGAAACAACAGCGTGGGTTGGCAGCGATGACGGATTGCTCGTGCTCGACAAAAATGGTGATGGCAAGATCAATAGCGGGTCGGAACTTGTGTTCGCACAAGGCGGCCTGACCGATTTACAAGGCCTAGCCGCCAATTATGACAGCAACCACGATGGCAAACTCGACGCAGGGGACGCCGCATTTGCCAAGTTCGCGATATGGCAGGACGCGAACGGCAACGGCGTTACCGACCCTGGCGAATTGCTTTCGCTGTCGGCCGCCGGAATTGTAAGTATCTCACTGGTATCGGACAGTCGAAGCTATACCGCCGCCAATGGCGAGGTCGTCGTTCATGGCGAGGCCGAATTCATCCGGACCAACGGCACTACAGGCAAGCTTGCCGATGCCGCGTTCGCGACAAATTTCCTCCACGATCCATTCCGCGCCAATTCGGCGCTCGCAAATGGCCTGTCTGCCGCTCTGGTCGCCGCAGGGCTGGTGGCAGCCATACCATTGACGGCGCAGGAAAATGGTGGAGTAGATACGGACAGTCTGCTGATTGCCGACGATACTGAAAGCCCAATCGGAGCCATGGTCGAACCAACGACGGTTGAGGCCACATCTGACGCTGTATTATCGCTTGATCAATCCGCGGACCATCCGGCAATTGGTTCGCGGCCGGCGCCGCCATCGCATCTCGACCTCGACGATCCTGCCTTTGTCGCTGGACCAGAAATAGAACGGCTCGATAATCCTGCTCCAGCGGCGGTTACCACGGCACACGAGTCAAAGATCGATGCTATGCCTGCCGAACAGCATAGCGGGCCATTCACGGCCAGCGGCGATCAAATTCAGATGCCATCTGTCGCACAACCGGACAGCGGAGTTCTGACCATCAATGAGGTCAAGACCATTGTCGGCGATGCAATTGAGGGCCGCACGGTTGACTTGGACACGTTGCTCGCCGCCTATGTCGGGCCGCAGCAAGCCATCCAATCCAATTTGATTCAGGACGGGCCGACATTTCTTGCCGACGCCGGGATGCCCGCGGGCAACATATTCATGCCCGACATCGGCGAACTGCAAGCGGTCGCCCAGATGGATCATGCCGCAGCGACGGGGCATGCATAGCCCTTATTGTAAGTCAGCAACAACAAGAGAGAAATCGAACTGCAATATAATTCATATATTACAATAACTTAAATATCCTCACCATTCGACTCAGGTTGACGGAAAAAACAGGGGAATGACCATGCAGAGAAGTCAGATATTGAAAGCCCTATGCGTTGCGACTGCAATCGTCGCCATACCCAGCGGGCTACGGTCCGAACGGATCGAATTGAAAAACGCGGTAGAAACTGCGATGCAGACCAATCCCGAAATAAATCAGGCAGCCGAAAACAGGACGGCGATCGAATTTGAGCGCGAACAAGCGCAGGGTCTGTTTCTCCCTCGTATTTCGGTCGAAGGCTCTGTGGGCATTCGCCGCCTTGAAAACGCGACCCGCAGGTCGCTTGGCATCGCCAACAAGGAACTCTATCCCATGGAGGCTGGCTTGCGGCTTGAGCAGGTCCTGTTTGATGGCGGCAGCCGCAGCAGTGAGATCAAGCGTCAGGCTGCGCGCACCGGCGGGGCGGCTTTCCGTGTCGAAGAACGTGCGCAGTTTGTAGCGCTACAGGTCTCACGGCAATATCTCGACTATATGCTGCAGCAGCGGATCGTTGCCGCGTCGGAAGACAATATCGGCTTTCACGATCGGCTGGTGGGTGATCTTCGGGAAGGCGTTACCAAAGGTTCAATCAGTATAGCTGACCAGCAGCAAGCCGAAGAACGCCAATCCGCAGCGCGCGCGCGTTTGACCGAAGCCAATCAGGACATGGTAAACACGGCCGCTTCCTTCCGGACGCTTACCGGACTGGATCTTATTGACGGTGCGACGCTTCCACCATCATTGGGCGAGAGCATTCCGGCCAGTCTGGAAGAGTCAATTGAACGGGCGCGCAATCAAAATCCGCGAGTGCGTGAAGCGCAGGCCGACCTTGATGCCGCCCATGCGATGGTACGAAAGGCCAAGGCCGATACGGTTCCGACGCTCTCGCTTGAAGGAAATGCCCGGATAGGTGACGATATTGATGGTTTCCGCGGCGAAACCAATGACGTGCAAGGCGGGTTGGTTTTGCGCTGGGATATCTTCAACGGCGGTATCAAACGCGCCAAAATTCAAGAAATGTACCGCCGCGAAAGGGAAACACAATTCCGCCTCGACCAAATGGCCCGAGAGGCGGAGGAGGACGTTCGCGTCGCTTGGAACGCTTGGGACAACCAAGGAAAGCTCGTCAAGGAACTCGATGCGCAAAGCAAGGTATCGGACGACTTGCTCCGCTCTTATCGTGCACAGTTCAATGTTGGCCGACGTTCCTTGCTGGACGTACTCGATGCCCAAAACACCAGATATAATGTCCAGGTGAGGGCTGAAACCGCTCGCTTTGCACAGTTTTTCGCTGAATTCAAATTGCTCGCGGCGCAAAATGCGTTGCTTCAGGCAATGCAGATTGCGCCCCCCAAGGCGGCAGAAGCGACTGCGCGCGCCCGGTTTAAGGTTGAACCAACGCAACCGCTTAACACCGAAGCACTGCGCGATCCGCAATGACTAATATCGGCGAGCAACTGAATGTGCGCCGGTGGGGAACGCCGGACCAAGCAATCAATTTTGAAGCATGGAATGCAAAGGCGCCTGCTGGCGATGAGTTGCTCGCTTCGGTCGCAATTGTTGCCGAGATATTTGAACGACCATTCACCGACGCCAGGATAAAAGGCAGCCTTGCGCTTGACGAGGATGGCAAACTTCCGTTGGATCAACTCGATGCTGCAATCCATCGCGTTGGCCTCCGCTGCGCATTGATCAACGGGCCACTCGTAGCCTGGAACGATCATGATGTTCCAGCTATCCTCTTTCTGAAAAGCGGACGACCGGCTGTTCTAAAGAAAATCGATGCTGGCATGTGCTTGCTGCGACTTCCGGGAACGTCCGCCGATATCCAAATCGACAAGGATTCGCTGGCGGCGCTCTATTCGGGCCAGGGCGTAATTGTCCGGCATGATCCGGCGAAAGAAACCGCACGCGAGCGGCCTTGGGATCGGGCGAGAAAAGCGCACTGGTTCTGGAGCGAAGTCTGGAAAGAGCGCGACCAATATTATTACGTGATGCTGGCATCGCTCTTTATCAATGTGCTGGCCTTTGCGCTGCCTTTGTTCACGATGAACGTGTATGACAGAATTATCCCGAATAAAGCGGCAACCAGTCTTTGGGTGCTTGCGCTCGGTGCACTATTCGCCATCGCCGTCGAATACAGCCTCCGGCTCGCGCGCGCCGGGCTTGTCGATGAGGTCGCCCGCAGTATCGACGCCCGCCTTTCGCAGCGTCTGCTCGACAAGGTCCTCAACCTGCCACTTGCGACACAGCGTGGCAGTACGGGTGCATTGGCGCGACGCGTCACCGAGTACGAACAAGTGCGCGATTTTTTTGCATCGACAACCGTGGTGCTGATCACCGACATCCTGTTCCTTTTCGTATTCGTGGTATTGATTGCGATACTCGGAGGTTGGCTAGCGGTTATTCCCTTTATTGCGATGGCCATCATGCTGGGTATCGGATGGGTTTTACAGCGACGGATGAGCGCTGCGGTGATAGACGCGCAAGCAGATGCAAGCCTGCTGCAAACGACATTGTTCGAATCGATTGGCAGCCTAGAAACCGTGAAAGCATGCCGCGCCGAGGGCCGCATGCTGGGCAAATGGCGGCGCTATTCAGACTCTAATGCCTATACTCAGGAAACAATGCGCAAACTGACCGCAACTGCTGTCAACCTTGCCACCTTGTGCCAGCAAGCTACCAATATCGCACTGGTAATCGGCGGCTTTTATCTGTTCAGCGCGGGCACCGTTTCGATGGGTGCGATCATTGCGATCGTCATGCTTGCCGGCCGCTCACTCGCGCCGGTCGGCCAGTTGGCTTTTCTAATGACGCGCGGCCGGCAGGCGTTTGTGACGCTCAACAGTCTCCAGTTGCTGATGGACCAGCCCGATGAGCGCGACAAGGGCAGCCGGTCGATCACCCCTCAAATCCGCGATGCGCATCTGCAATTCGAGCATGTTGGCTTCAGTTATCCCGAAGTCGGGCGTGAAACGTTGGCCGATATCAACCTTACCATCGCGCCCGGCGAGAGGGTCGGCCTGATCGGTCGTGTTGCCTCAGGAAAATCTACCTTGGGTCGCGTGCTCTGCGGTCTTTATGACCCGACAGCCGGAAGTTACAGTATCGACGGACTCGACTGCCGCCAGCACCATCCGCATGACATCCGGTCGAACCTGCGCTTTGTCGGTCAGGATGCCGAGCTATTCAGCGGCACGATCCGCGAAAACCTCCTTATTGGGGCAACCGAAGCGGGTGATGCGGAGATTATCGATGCGGTGAAGAAGTCTGGAGCAGACAGTTTCCTCGGGCGCGATGCAACTGGCTTCGATTTCAACATTGGCGAACGTGGCAACCGTCTGTCGGGCGGGCAACGGAGCTTCCTTGTGCTTGCACGCGCGTTGATGAATCCGTCGAAAGTCCTGTTCCTAGACGAGCCGACCGGCGCAATGGATACGCATACTGAGAAACTCTTTGTCGAACGGCTAAAGACCGCAATCTTGCCATCGCAAACTCTCATTGTCGCTACCCACCGACTTAATGTTCTGGGCGTTGTGGACCGGCTCATTGTCATGGACGGAGGACGTATCGTTGCCGATGGAGCGCGCGATGAAATACTAGCTGTCGCCGGCTTTGCATGAGCGCGACCGCAACTTTCGGGCCTGGCGTGCAATCAAAGGCGGGTCATAATCGCACCATAGGCTGGCTTGCCGGAATCATGCTATTGGTTTCGTTACTCACTTCGGAAACATTGTGGGCCAATTGGCTCGAAGCTCTCGGCGCGCAAGACAATGCATATGCCCAAGACGATTCATTGCAACCTGTTACCGATCAGGAAAAGCAATCGCTTATCAAAGTGATCGAAAACCCGGCACATGAAGACAATCTCACGCCAATTGAAGCAACCGAGCTTAACGAGGAAATTCCGTTTACGGAAAGTCGCATTACCAGTGCACGTCCGTTTCAATTGTTCAGCCAGAAGCTAGAGACCGGACTGACCGCTTTGCGTTGTCTCACGCAGGCGGTTTATTATGAGGCGGCGTACGAACCTTTGCAGGGTCGCCGCGCGGTGGCACAAGTGGTGCTCAACCGCATGCGCCACCCGGCATTCCCCAATTCGGTTTGCGGCGTTGTCTATCAGGGCGTGAACAGGCCGGTATGTCAGTTCAGCTTCACATGCGATGGCTCGCTGAATCGTCGACCCGATCCCGCCAAATGGGCCGAAGCAGAAACGGTCGCGCGCGATGCGCTGAATGGCTACGTCGAGGAGCGTGTCGGCTATTCAACGCATTACCACGCTAATTATGTCTCGCCATATTGGGCACCCAAGCTTTTAAAAATTGCCAAGATCGGCGCACATATCTTTTACCGCTGGCCGGGTGGATGGGGACTTCCGCGCTCGTTTTCGGATCGCTACGCGGGAACGGAAACGATACCGGCGATCCTACCTCGTTCGCTTGTTCGCAAAAATGGCGGCGATTTCGACGCGCAATCGCAGGCATTTGCCGAAGCGCGTGTTCCCGCCAATCTGGTCCCGGATAACCGCTCGGACCGGGATGTCGGCGGACGTCTCGATGTCTCGAAGGGGTGGACGGCGAGCATTCCGGAGCCTGAGGACACAGTAAGATCTTCTAGCATTATCGCGCGGCAGCAGGCCGGTGAGTATGACATAGCAGCAAAAGGGAACGGTTCATGATCAGGTCAAGGGCATTTACCGGCGCACGACGCATCATCCTGACGTCAGGAATGGGCATTTTTGTGTTCTTTAGCTGGGCAAGCTTTGCCCGCGTCGATGAAGTAACGCGCGGTCAAGGGCGGGTAATTCCATCGAGCAAGGCGCAGATTGTGCAGTCCTCTGAACCCGCATCAATCGAGAATATTGTCGTGCGACCGGGCCAGGCGGTGCGCAAAGGGCAGCTGCTCGTTCGGCTTGACGATACCGAGTCTTCGTCACAGCTTGGACAGATTACGGCGGAAAATCGCTCGCTCGCGGCGCGGTCCGACCGGCTTTTGCGTGAAGGAGCAGGCGGCGGCAGTCCGGAATGCACAAATGCCAGCGGCGACGCGCAAACCGAATGCAGTCAAGAGGCGGCATTGCAATCAGTCCGCGCAGCCACATTGCGCAGCCGAAAATCTGCATTGAATGCTGCGGTCGAACAACGCAGGCGGGATTATGGCGAGGCCCAGGCGACCATTTCCTCGCTACAGTCCAGTCTGAAGCTGGCACAGGGTCAGGTTGACATATTGGCTCCGCTTGCCGCCAAATCTATCGTGCCGCAAACCGAACTGATGGATGCCCAGCGCGATGCGAGCGAAATTCGGGGCAAGCTTGCCGCGGCACAACAGGCTTCATCGCGGGCACAAGCCGCGATTAGCGAGGCATTGGCGCAATCTTCGGAAGCCAGTCTGCAGTTTCGTCAGGAAGCTCTGAACGAGCGCAGCCAGCTCGCTGCGAAAATGGCGGTGAATTCGGAGTCGCTGCGCGGAGCCACAGGCCGCGTGCAGCGCAGTGAACTTCGGTCGCCAGTGGACGGCATCGTCAATGACATCCAGGTAACAACCGTTGGCGGCTTCGTTCAGGCCGGGCAGAAAATCATGCAGGTTGTGCCAGTCGGTGACAAGCTTCTGGTCGAAGCGCGGGTGAGCCCTAAAGATATCGCGTTCATCAAGGTAAACGACCGGGCAAATGTGAAAGTGACGGCTTATGATTTTGCCGTCTATGGCGGGCTAAACGGCAAGGTCGTGCAAATTTCTGCAGATAGCATTTACGATGAAGCGGCGAAGGAAGCCTATTTTAGCGTTGTCGTCGAAACTGACCGCGCTTTCCTGCAAAGCGGCAAGCGCCGCTTGCCGATTAGCCCGGGTATGATCTGCGATGTAGAAATTGTCACCGGCAAGAAAAGCATATTAAGCTATTTGCTAAAGCCTCTGGTGCGAGCGCGGTCGGAAGCGCTAAGCGAAAGATAGGGATCAGTAGCCGGCTTTATCGCCCTTTCTAGAAACGGATCGAGCTTGCTTAGGCAGCTTGATCCATTCCTGATGCTAACTTCACAAAAGTTGTGCTTGGCCCCATGTCAGTCAAGGCAAGTTGCACCGGACTTCCGACACCATGCTTTACGGCCCATGTCGCCGCCTGAGTGCGGTTCTCGACCCCGAGTTTGCGTAATATCGCCTTCACATGAACCTTTACCGTCGCTTCACAAATATCGAATTGCCGTGCGATAACCTTGTTCGCCATGCCTTTCATGATGCTCTCGAGTATCTCGATTTCGCGGGCGGAAAGACCTATGGCGACCGCACTCGATTTCCAGTCATTGCTCATTTCAGTAGGCGCGCAGTTCGTTATGTTTTTCGCCAATTGTGACGGAAACACCTTTTCCCCCATTGCGACTAAACAGATCGATTCGACAAGCGGTCCGCAGGAGATTTCCTTGACGATAACTGCGTCCACGCCAAGCTGGAACGCTAGCGCGACATTTTCGAAAACATAATGGTCTGTTAGCAAAACTAGGCGCGTGTGCGACTTTACCGCCGCGATAGCGCGACACGTCTCAAGGCCTCCATCCTCAAAACTATCGTCAACAATTATCACATGGGCGTCCCCGCCGACAGCGCCGACACGAAGTGACTCTATCAGATCGGTCGCATCGGCAACCGATTCCTTAACGTAAAATTTCTCGGTCGACAAAATCTGTCTAAGCCCTTCTCGGGCAATCTCGTTTTTCCCCAAAAGGGAAATTTGTACCTTCGTTTGCATTTCGCCATCCTCCGATAAAATCAGTGATCGGCGACCCATTATTCAAGTCAGGCTCTTCATTTTGATATTTGTTGATGCCCCAAAAAACTCACACTCTAAGTGTTGTGCACAAATTTATACACTTAACATTGTGTATCTTTCATGAAATTGGCCGCACTATCAACAGCAAGCGTTGTCCAAGGTAATTACTATACAAAATAGCTAGTATAACCCGAACGGTGTAGTTCAATTACGTGGCACACCATTTGTTTGTCGCAAAACTTGTAAAATACTGTATCAAAACAATGCTTTGGCTTTTAGCCATTAGTATAGCGAATAAATGTAAATTTACATTGAAAGACGAGGGAAACGTGCTGTTCCTACCCTTGCCGGGGTCACATTATTAACTACAAATGTTAACGTTTCGCGGCTCAAAATCAGTATAATTGCCGAATCACCTACCTCAAAATTGATCAATGAGTGCAGCTGCGATCTGCAAAACTGATCTAAGCGTACCGAGAAATTTTGTTCAACACGTCACTCATTCGCTCGCTTACCGGATAGGGAAGCAGGTAGCTTTTGTCATTTTTAGGTAATGTCAAAGTTCGGCCTATGATTTCTCGATCTATGGCGGGCTGTCGGGGAGGGTCGCCCAAGTTTCCGCCGACAGCATTTATGACGAAGTAGAGCGGCAAACGCATTTCACCGTTATTGTGGAGACGGACCGCGCCTATTTGCTCAAATCGGGTAAGCGTCTGCCGATTATGACGGGCATGATTTGTGAAGTGGAGATACTGACTGGTCGAAAAGCGTACTCAGCTAGCACCTTAAACCTGTCCTGAAAGCCCGTTCGGAAGTACTAAAGGAATGCTAAGCAAAGCCAATGATAAAGTCGGCATCTCCGGCTCTGCGGTCACGGTAAGCACATCGGATTGTCGGAGCGATGCAGGCGGCAGCAATGGCGCTGCAGATGCCATCCGAACAGGTTGCGGTGGCTGCACCGCATAGCCATGCACCCATTTGGCGTGTTGGCTGAACGACATAATCGGGCGGTAATCATTAGCTACGCGAGCGTCGAGCAAACGATCGGTCATGTTGTCAAGCATCACAGGACCGTCGGAAAGCGCGACGACCAAAACAGCATGATCGGCATTGCGGACAAGATCACGTGCAACGACCAATCGCATGTTATCGCGCGTCACCCCGAGCGCCGCCAGCAATTCCATCTTGGCGATAGCGAAATCCTCACAATCGCCAACACCGCGGCGAAAAGTTTCGGCCGCAGGCGCCCAATAATCGGCTCGGCCATAAATATCGCGATCTTCCCCGAATTCAATGTTTCGGTTGACCCAGCGGTTAATCGCTTCGACCTTTGCCATGAGGTTGGAAGAATTCTGCGCGCCTGTGACGGCCAATAGCCGCTCTACCCTTCCGCTGCCACGCTTTGAATTAACGACCGACCATTTCCGGTCAAAGGGCGTGTGCGCAATAGGAACTGACAATGAACCAAGAATTTCATTTGGAGGAAGCGGTGTTGCGCTATGCAACTGGAACGGCAAATTGGCGGGAGGACCGCAGGTGTCGCGACCGATTTGGACCAATGTCGTTAACTCCGCTGCCGCCGTCGTCCCCCAAAACTCCCGGGGGTTTTGAGCGTGGCGCATTTGCTCCAATTTGCTGATCTGACCGCCTAGAATAGCTTCAGCGTTGCTTAAAGGCTGCGGTCCTGCGCTTGGCTCAATATTGGCCGGCAGAGTCATTGCTGCTTGGACGGGTAAACCAGTCTGTTGATCGGCGCAGCTTGGAAATGCGGCGTCAATCGAGGGATGACTAGTGGACTGCGCCATCAAATGGTTGGGCATGACTATTATAGCCGCAGCCGCAACAAGCCCACCGATTGCTTTCCGACGAGCGTTCTTCAGACAACCGTTGCGCCAGCGAAGATGAAACATAGCCATCCACAGCATATGCACCGGCAGCTGCAGCTATCCGGTATCTACATTTGGTTAATGACAAATGGTTGCCGGTTAATGAAATTGATTTGGCGCCGGGCGGTGTTTAGAATGCTGATTGTTGACGCAGCGTGCCGAATTCAGCTTTTGATAGCGCCGCTTTAGCAGTCTGAAATGAATCCCCTGTTCGCGGTCCGGAAATCGAAAGTCAGTCCAAAGCAAGGCCTGCGGCATCGTGACCGCTCACAATGTAGCCGAAGGCCAAAGGGTCAATCGTGGCGACGTTGGCCTGATCCCTAGGTGCGTCAGCAAACAATTGCCTTCATGAAGCTGCTGACGGTAGTCCCTATCCCATTGAATTGCGGATTAGTGAGGCATTCTATTTCATTGTTCCACCACAAATTCGCCCTGCTAATTGCCAGAAATCCTCTGCCTAACTGGCAAACCCAAACGGAGCGAGGTTCGCGGACGACCGCATTCGCCGCCACATATTGAATGATTTGAATGATTTACGGTAAATAAGGGACCTAGCGTTCCTTCGGAATACTATTTGCTCGTCCGATTGCCTGAATAATCAGGCAATATAAAATATCAATAGATATCAATTGCCACGCAAATGTTACGTAAAATTGACAATTGTATGTTTGCATTACTCTATTCTGTTCTGTCAAAACTCTGTCTGTCGGGGATCTGGTTCTAGTACACATATCGTATTGCCACCTCTCCGTGTTGAAAAAAACTAATGAATTCAGCGAGGAAAATATGGCATCGCGTAACATATTGCGGCCTTTTAGCGTTGTGGTTTTAGTCGCACTGGCCACCTCAGGCTGCGCGCCTGTTCACATGCAGGGCGCGATGAAGAATATTGGCCGAACCGCCGAAGCTGACAGCTTCGCGTCAGTGCGCCGCAGCCCGCTATCCGCCGCTGCCCATTATGCCACCGCCATGGGTTTCCTAAACGGACCATCCGTGACGCGGGGCGATCTTGAAATGGCGTTGAGCGGTTTTCAGACGGCTGCGCGATTGGCGCCGGACCTTTGGGAACCGCTCGCCGGGGCCGCGCTGACATCATACCAGCTTGGCAATGTCCGTGAGGCCATGAACCAGATGGCCCAAGCGATTGAGCAGCGCGGCGAAGCGGGGCCAATGGCTGTGCCCATGGCGTTGCTGGCATATCGTGCGGGGGAGCCGGAATTCGCCCGTGCGGCTTTGGAGCGCGCAGACCGAACCGGCGACCTGGATATTGCGGGAGTTGGCTTCCTTGACGCTGCTTTTGCAGGCACCGGTTGGCGCCCTACGTCAACGTCGCTGCCATCG
Source organism: Sphingomonadales bacterium (assembly GCA_027486895.1). Lineage (GTDB taxonomy): Bacteria > Pseudomonadota > Alphaproteobacteria > Sphingomonadales > Sphingomonadaceae > Sphingorhabdus_B. The sequence goes on along the minus strand of JAIXOE010000019.1, from coordinate 215,820 downwards.
GCTAGTGTGCCTATCATCTTGCCAGCTGAACCCGGTACAGGCAGCGCAGCAGCCACCGCTGCGGGCAGCGATGGACCCGGCGTTGTCATCGAAGCTTACCTGATCCGCGAAACACGTACATCATCGGGCAATCGCGGCCTGAACCTGCTTGACGGGCTTTCTGTTCAGTTCGGCGGAACTTTACTCAATTACAGTTACGATTTGGCAGGGGACAGCGCGGACACAAAGGCCGGCAACCTCACCATCACTGCTCCGGCAATCAATTATTCGCTCAATTTGGCCTCGAGCAGCCAATCGCATGTCACGCTTGAAGCAAGCCCCGTTGTCCTCGCGCGCGAAGGCCGAAAGTCTTCGTTCGCAGAAGGGGGATCTGTATTAATCGTTCCTCTGTCGGACCGAAGTCAACCAATCGAACGCAATGTCGGGGTAACACTTGAAGTCACCCCACAGCGCATCGGCTTGACGGACGTCGACCTCGACGTGGTTTTGGAAATGTCGAATATCACTGGGCAATCATCCGTAAATGTCGGACGTGGCGCAAGCATCCTTGAGACGGACAAGACCCATGTCGAGGTGTCGGTCAAACTGCCTTATGGCAAGGCGATAGTGGTCGGATCGGGCGACTCCCTGAATCGGCGGAGCACAAACAACCGCTCCATCACGCCGATTGCGATACCGGGCCTTTCGCGTCGTGGCCTGTCAGTCGATCGCCGCGAGGTGCTGGTCGTACTCACTGTGCGTGCACCCAATGGCGAAAGCTACGCCGCGCGCAGCCCCTCCGAATGGAGTCAAATGCTGTTCGGAGCGACTTTGCCTGGGCCCAAGCAATATGGACGTCGCCCGTCGGAAACGCCAGCGCCGTCGTTCCAAATGCTATTACCTTCAAAATTGAATTGATGCCGAGACGTATGATTATCTGTTCGGTGCAAACCGCTGCGATTTAATAAAAAAGTTTTTTCAGGGAAATGTCATGAAAAATAGAAAAATCAACAAAGCTCTTATCGCTTCGTTTCTTATCGGAACCCCAGTCACCGCGTTTGCGCAGGATATTGACGCGAACGCCAGTGCGTATGCCGACTATGAGACCGGTATCGACAGCATGAATGCGTCTTATCAAAGCTATTTCGGGGTAACCAATTCGACAGGCAGCGATGATACGGTTTACGACATGTCGTTCAACAATGGTGGAAATGTCTACCAAGATAATGTGAATTCCAAATGGTCGACAATCACCTACACCGACACGAGCGCCGCCCAAAAAATCGGTTACGCGAGCAATTTATGCGCCACGCAAGTCGCATACAACACGCTTAAAGCAAAAGGGGTCGCGCTGTCTGCTGACCAGGAAGCTCGATATGAGCGGGTTCGCGACAAGTTTTGTCTTTTGGTCAGTAGGGCAGCAAAGCTCCAGCAGCGGATCGAAAAGTTCAACGCCATTAAGGATAACGGGATCACCCTGTTCCAGCGTTACGCGCGGGCGGAGCCAAGCTATGATGGGTATAAGCGAACCATTCAAATGGGCATGCAGCTGCAATTTTATCCCTTCATATCGAACATTTGTGGTTCACCAGACGGTGACCAGACAACGACGATAACGACGGAGCTGGATTATTGTAAATCGAACATGAAGTCCGTTGCCTCTGGGCTAGGCTCCAAAGGACTCGACAAAAGCAAGCTGGAAGAGCGTTTCGTTTATAACTCGTGGCTACAGTGGTCGGACGATGACCGCCAGCCGCTCAACGTCGTCAAGCGACTGCGAGAAATGAAGGGTACAGATACTGGATCCTGCGGAAAGATTATCCCCATCAAAATCATTTACGGTGGGCATGTGACCGCAACTTTGTACTTGGGTGTGGACAGTATCGACGGCGATACGATCAACCTCAAAGCCTGCGCGGTTTTCCATTATAGCGGCGATGACAAGACCGTTGGCTTGGGAACAGTTTCGTTCACCGCGCCGTTTGGTTATCTTGGGCAGCTGGAAGCCATGCGGGACAAGGCCAAGGATAATGTCTCTGCCAAGGTTGAAAGCAAGATCGATGCACGGGTCAGCAACCTTCTGGGCGACAAAACCAAAATGCAGAGCATGCTCTACACAATCGACAAAATGAAAACGTTGATGGACACGATTAAGCAGCAATCTGCATAATCGGATTGATAGCTCACTCGGTTGACGCGCCATTGCACACATGGTGCCTTGGCGGCGTCAACCGGGCCAACTGTTCCTAGTCGTTAAAGCGCGTGCTTATTTCGCCCGCGCGGCGATCCATTCATCGACACGGCGTTCAAGGATGGACAGCGGTTGTGAACCCGACGCAATCAGAAGATCGTGGAAGCCCTTGATATCGAATTTTGTACCAAGCGCAGCTTCTGCCTTTTTGCGTTCCGCCATGATCTTGAGCATGCCGATCTTATAGCCAGTGGCTTGCCCGGGCAGCGTGATGTAGCGGCGCACTTCGGACCGCGATCGTTCAATCGGCTGCCGTCCAGTAGTGTTCATATAGGTCACGGCTTCGTCCTCGGTCCAACCCAGCGCATGAATGCCGGTGTCGGTCACAAGGCGCGCAGCACGGAACAGCTCTGCATCCAGCCGCATGAAATCGGCCGCGATGTCCGGAAACGCATCCATTTCCTTGCACAAAGCTTCGGCATACAGCCCCCAGCCTTCACCGAACGCAACATAGCCAGTCACCGAACGGAACTTTGGTCCGCCTTGCTGTCGCACTTGAATATCGCCTTGGGTGTTATGCCCTGGAACAGCCTCATGACACATCAGCGTGTACAGCGCTGCCGGGTCGGGGGTCATGCCGACGAGATGCACATAAGTGCGGGCAGGGCGCTTGCCATCGGGGCTTGGTGCAGAAGCATGCGCTGCGCCGCCTGCCACTTCGCTGAAAGCTGGTTCGCGCACCACTTCAATGCCGTAAGCCGGCGTCTTACCGAAATAGGCTGGAAGCAGCGTGCGCGTCTTGGCGACAAAGGCATTTGCGGTGGCGAGATATTCGGCGCGCGCGGCGTCGTCATAGGGCTTTGGCGGATATAGCTTGGCGCGATCGGCGTAAAAAGCGCCGCGGTCCTTAAATCCTGCCTTTTGTGCGAGAGCGTCCTGTTCGGCTTCAATGCGTGCAACTTCCTGCAGGCCAATTTTGTGAATTTGGTCTGCAGTGTAGTCCGTTGTCGTATTGAGCTTCAGCTCGTTTGCGTAATAGTCCGCACCGCCGGGAAGCGAAATCGCACCAACGCGGCCGCTTGGCGCCTGTGGCAAGCTAGCCTTGCCCCATGCAATCACGCGACCATAAGCAGGCTTCAGGTCAAGGATTGCAGCGCGCGCTTCGGCAAGCATAGCGTCCGCATCAACGCGTGAGATTTTGTCCGATGTCACCAATGCTTCAGTCTTGGCCTGAACATCTGCCCAAAGCGCCGAGTCTGGTCCGGTCGTGAATGGCGCACCGCTGGTGAGTTTTTCGCTACCTGAAATGACGGAATCGACCTGAAATTTAGGCGCGCGAATGCCAGCGCGTTCGCTCGCTTGCGTGCGTTCAATGGCCATGTCCAGCACAGCAGGCATGCCGCGCAGCCGGGCGATGTAATTTTTCAGGTCTGTAACATCGGCGACTCCATGGGTGTTAACCAGAAAGTCCGCCAGCTGGCTGTGTGCGGAATAGAGACGCGAGTAAAAGGGCGGGCGGTAAATCCGGTTGGCTTCGCTTATGACAGCACGGTCGGCTTCCAACGCCCAGATGTCGAAATTCACCTGTGCTTCGGGCGAGAGGTCAGCGCGGTTGAATGCAGCTTTCATGCGGGCGACACTTGCCTGGCGCCATTGGACCTGCTCGGTGGCGGCCTTGTCGCTAATATCGTTCCAGCGGTCACCGCCGTCCTTGAGGCCAAGGCGCGTCGCAACTTGCGGCTGTTGCTTGAGATATTCGCTGAATTCCGAATCCTGAAATGCGGTCAGGCGCGCATCTTCGCTGGCCATTCCGACTGACGTTGTTGGGGTTTGGGCATATACCGCGGCGGCTGGTAAAACCAGGTTGGCACAGACGGCGGCGACGCCAATTTTCAAAATGCTTTTCATAAACTCTCCATCCATTTGCGGCGGACCGTATGACTGCGCGCCAGTCATGTGAAGCGATTTTAATGGCAGGAATCTATGCCAGCCGTTAGTCGGCGGGCATGGGTTCAAGCAAATGGCAATTCTGGGTTGATCGTGGCGGGACGTTTACCGATGTAGTTGGCCGTTCGCCCGATGGTGCAATTGAAACCGTCAAGCTTCTGTCGGAAAACCCAGAGCAGTATCGCGACGCCGCTATCGCTGCAGTCCGGATGATTACCGGCATATCCGATGGCCCACTGCCGCCAGTTGAGATGCGGATCGGCACGACGGTCGCAACCAACGCGTTGCTTGAGCATAAAGGTGAGCCAACCTGCCTTGCCATTACGCGGGGTTTTGGCGACGCGCTGCGCATCGGTTATCAAGAGCGGCCCAAATTGTTCGTGCGACATATTGAACTGCCCGAACCTCTGCATGGCACAGTTGTCGAAATTGAAGAGCGGGTGAATGCCAAGGGCGATGTGCTGACCCCCCTGGACGAAGATGCAGCGCGCACTGGGCTGCAGGCCGCTTATGATGCCGGATATCGCGCGCTCGCTATCGTTTTGATGCATGGATATCTTTATAACCAGCATGAACAGCGACTGGCGGACATCGCCGCTGACATCGGCTTTCCCCAAATTTCCGTCAGCCATATTGTCGCGCCGCTGATCAAGCTGGTCGGGCGTGGCGATACGACATTGGTGGATGCCTATCTGTCGCCTGTGTTGCGTCAATATGTCGAGCAACTGAAGGCCGACGCAGATGGCAACATCTCCGCATTGTTCATGCAATCAAATGGCGGCTTGACCAGCAGCGATAGCTTCCGTGGTAAAGATGCGATATTGTCCGGTCCTGCAGGCGGCATTGTCGGCATGGCCAAAACGGCAGAACAGGCGGGCATTACCGATATCATCGGCTTTGACATGGGTGGTACATCCACAGATGTCTCACATTATGCCGGGCATTATGAACGCGAAAGCGAGACAATGGTGGCAGGCGTTCGGATAAGAGCGCCGATGATGCGTATCCATACCGTCGCCGCGGGTGGTGGTTCGATCTGCACTTTTGATGGCGCGCGGTTTCAGGTTGGACCGCATTCGGCAGGCGCCGTGCCTGGTCCTGCATGTTACCGCCGTGGTGGGCCACTGACGGTGACAGATTGCAACGTCATGCTGGGCAAGATTGTTCCTGAGCATTTCCCGAACATATTTGGGCCCAATGGCGACGCGCCGCTCGATGCTAATGTGGTGCGGGATAAATTTGAAGCGCTTGTTTTGGAAGTTAAATCCGCAACCGGAAAGCAAATGTGCGCTGAAGAAATTGCCGAAGGCTTCGTTGCGATTGCGGTTGCCAACATGGCCAACGCGATCAAGAAAATCTCGATCGAACGCGGGCATGATGTCACGCGCTATACTTTGGCCTGCTTTGGTGGCGCAGGTGGGCAGCATGCCTGTCGGGTCGCTGATGCGCTTGGCATGGACAGCGTGATGATCCATCCGATGGCGGGGGTGCTGTCGGCTTATGGTATGGGACTGGCGGATCGGCGGGCGATACGCGAGCGCACATTTGGCGGCGCACTGGAGCAAATAACGCTGGACGCTATCGTCGACAACCTTTGTGCCGAAGCGACAGCAGAATTGCGCCGCCAAGGCGTCGAGGGCGATGTCCGCAGCGAGCCAACAGTGCACATCCGCTATGTCGGGACCGATAGCAGTATCGAGATACCCTATAGCGATGTGACCACGATGCAGTTGGCTTTCGCGGCACGGCACAGCAGCCAATTTGGTTTTGTCAGCGACAAGGCTTTGGTGGTCGAAATGGTTCGGGTGGAGGCCATTCATTCGAGTGTCTTTGATGCCGATATCCACTTTGCACCATCCGCCGGTTCCAATCGGCCCATCAAAAATGTCGCCTGCTTCATGGACGGCGCGCAACATGCGGCACCATTATATGATCGAAGCGCCCTAGTGGCTGGATTTTCAGCGCATGGGCCAGCCATCATCATTGATCCGGTTTCGACTACGATTGTCGAGCCGGGCTGGAAGTTCGCGGCGGATGGCATCGGCAATTTGATGTTGTCGCGATCCACGCCGCGCACGACGGGCGGCGAAGCCGGAACGGAAGTCGACCCCGTCCGCCTTGAGATCATGGGCGGCCTGTTCATGGCTATCGCCGAGGAAATGGGCGCTGCACTTCAACACAGCGCATCGTCAGTGAACATCCGCGAGCGGCTGGATTTCTCGTGCGCGCTTTTTGATGCCAGTGGAAATCTGGTCGCCAATGCGCCGCATATGCCCGTGCACTTGGGATCAATGGGGGAGAGCGTTCGGGCCATATTGTCGCGGCGTGCGGATCAAGCCGATGGCCGTGGTATCTGTGCGGGTGATGTTTATGCATTGAACGCGCCTTATGACGGCGGAACGCATTTGCCCGACATTACGGTCATTATGCCGGTCTTTGTCGCGAACGATGATGTAGCTCCAGCCTATTTCGTTGCCGCACGTGGGCACCATGCGGATATTGGCGGGATTACCCCCGGGTCGATGCCGCCCGGAAGCCGCTCGGTGGAAGAAGAAGGGGTCTTGATCGATAACATGCTGATTGTCGAAAACGGGCATTTTCGGGATCTTGAGGTCCGCAACCTGCTGGCATCCGGAAAATGGCCCTCGCGTAACATCGAACAAAATGTCGCCGATTTAAAAGCGCAAATTGCCGCTTGCGCAAAAGGCGCATCAGAACTTGTGCGCATCAGCAATGATTATGGCGCTAATGTCGTTACCGCCTATATGCATCATGTGCAGGACCATGCCGAAGAAGCGGTTCGGCGGTTGATCTTGCGCCTTTCCGATGGTCATTTCCGCTATGCGATGGACAATGATGCCGTGGTTGAAGTGCGCGTATCCGTGGACCACGCGGCACGAACCGCGACAATTGATTTCACCGGAACGTCAGCGCAATTGCCCGACAATTTCAACGCCCCTGTTTCGGTGGTGCGCGCGGCGGTGCTGTATGTGGTCCGCACATTAATTGATGACAACATCCCGATGAACGAGGGCTGCCTCAAGCCGATTACCATAGTTGCGCCAGAAGGAACGCTCGTGCATCCGCGTTATCCAGCTGCGGTGGTTGCAGGGAATGTCGAGACTAGCCAGGTAATCACCGACGCAGTGTTCGGTGCCCTCGGCGTAATGGCGGGCGCGCAGGGGACCATGAACAACTTCACCTTCGGCAACGACATTTATCAATATTATGAAACGATAGCCGGCGGCTCTGGTGCTGGACCGAACTTTGATGGTGCTTCCGTCGTGCAGACGCATATGACCAATAGCCGACTGACAGATCCCGAAATATTGGAAACCCGTTTCCCGGTCCTGCTTGAGGAATTCTCCGTGCGTTCAGGGTCCGGTGGCCGAGGCGTCCACAATGGTGGCCAGGGCGCGGTGCGACGGTTGCGTTTTCTAGAGCCGATGACGGCTGGCATATTATCGAACAGACGCAAAGTCCCGCCCTTTGCCTTGGCCGGCGGCGAACATGGGATGCGCGGTATCAATCGAGTCAGGCGCGCCGATGGCAGTGTGGAAATTTTCGGTGCAACCGCTACGGTTGAAATGGACGTCGGGGATGTTTTCGAAATCGAAACACCGGGTGGCGGCGGATATGGCAAGGCTTAGGCACAAGGGGACGTAAGCTGATGTGGGTTTTGCTGGGGATAGCCGTCATCGTCATTGGCTTCATGCTTCGGTTCAACCCGTTGCTGGTCATTATCGCTTCGGCTGCGGTTACCGGCATAGCGGCCGACTTAGATGTCCACGCAATCATCTCGGCCTTTGGCAAAGCGTTTAATGACGCGCGTTATGTCTCCATCGTTTGGATTGTGTTGCCCGTCATCGGAATGCTTGAGGCATTTGGTCTTCAGGAACGCGCGCGGGGGCTAATCTCCGGTCTGAAAGGTGCTACGACGGGGCGGCTATTGGCAGGCTATCTTTTGATACGTCAAGCAACTGCGGCTTTGGGATTAACGTCCGTCGCAGGTCACCCCCAAACGGTGCGCCCGCTGGTTGCGCCAATGGCAGAGGCGGCTGCCGAGAAACAGGCAGGCGCGTTAAATGACAACCAACGTGAGGAAGTAAAAGCCTTCTCCGCCGCCACGGATAATATCGGCCTGTTTTTCGGTGAGGACATTTTCCTCGCGATCGGTTCGATATTGCTCATGAAGGGATTGCTCGAACAATATGGCATCATATTGGAACCGTTCGAGCTGTCAGTCTGGGCGATCCCGACCGCGATCGCGGCTTTCCTTATTCACGGGTTCCGGCTGTGGCTGCTCGACCGCCGACTAAATAGTCAAGCAGCGTCGGCTACTGCAACGGATGAAGCAGCATGATTACGCTGGCTTGGGTCTATGCGCTTGCGGGCTTTGCATTTGCGGCGTTCGCTGTGTTCAACCTCATCGACAAGGCCAATCCGCGCCGCTTTGGCAATGCCGCCTTTTGGGGCCTGATGGCCGTGAGCATGTGGGCAGGCGATTTGCTAGGTGATTTCGGCAATGGGCTGCTCGTGCTCGCTTTGGTCGCGATTGCTGGCTTTGGCGGGCTCGGCAAGACCAAGGCTGACGAAGTTCCGGATGCGACCAAACATCAGCGTGCGGTAAAATATGGCAATGGCCTTTTCGCCATAGCCCTGATTATTCCCGCCACTGCACTTGCTGGCACATTGCTGTTCAAGCAATTTCCGGCACTGTTCGATGTAAAGCAAGTGACGCTGATTTCATTGGCATTGGGCGTTTTGCTTGCGCTTGCCGTTGGCCATGTCTGGTTACGTGCTGCGCCTGCATTGCCGCTGTCGCAGGGGCGGCGCTTGATGGATTCCGTCGGGTGGGCGGCGATCCTTCCGCAAATGCTTGCAAGCCTTGGCGCAGTGTTCGCGCTGGCGGGGGTGGGCGATGTTGTGGGCGGGGTGATCCAGCAAGCCATCCCTGCAGGCAGTCTTGCCGGTGCGGTCATTGCATTCGGTTTGGGGATGGCGTTGTTTACGATGATCATGGGCAATGCCTTTGCCGCATTTCCGGTCATGATCGCGGCAATTGGAATGCCGCTGCTGATCAAGCAATATGATGGCGACCCCGCGATTATCTGCGCGATCGGAATGCTTGCCGGCTTTTGCGGGACGCTGATGACGCCGATGGCCGCAAATTTCAACTTGGTGCCGGCGGCTTTGCTGGAGCTAAAAGACGAAAACGCTGTCGTCAAAACGCAAATCGCAACGGCTGTGCCGCTGCTCATCGTCAATATTGCACTCATTTACTTTCTGGCGTTCCGATGACTCATTTAACACCCGCAATCGCCTCACAATTTGCGCGCACCACGCTCAGCCATTTGGGAAAACCATATCCCTATAAAATGGACCTCGTGCTGAACGGGCCTGAAGACGCCCGGGTGCCATCAGCGTTCCATCCCATCTTCCACGGAAGCTTTGACTGGCACAGCTGTGTGCATGGCTGGTGGCAAGTTATGCGTCTTGCGCACTTGTTTCCGGATATGTCCGAAACGGCGGCGATTTACGCGCGCGCCAACGAAATGCTGGTGCCTGAAAAAGTTGCGGTGGAGCGCGCCTTTCTTGACCGACCCATGTCCGCAGGCTTTGAACGTCCTTATGGATGGGCTTGGTTGCTGGCATTGCATGCAGAGCTCGAACGCCATGATGGCCCGTGGGCAAGCGCGCTGGAACCACTTGCGATTGCTTTTGCGGAGCGTTTCCATGTATTTCTGCCGAAGCTTATTTATCCGTTACGCGTGGGTACGCATTTCAACATTTCGTTTGCGCTGGTGCTCGCTGGCGAATGGGCTGAAAATCGCGATCCAGTCTTGTCTGGCCTTATCGCGGCGAAAGCTAAAGGCTGGTTTTCAGACGACCGAAATTGCCAAGCATGGGAGCCGGGCGGAGACGAGTTTCTGTCATCTGCTTTGACTGAAGCGCTGTTGATGAGCCGCGTCTTACCAAAAGCCGAGTTTCAGACATGGTTTGACCAATTCCTGCCCGAAGCAGCGGCTAGCCTTCCGACAAGCCTTTTTACGCCTGCCATTGTTTCGGACCGCAGCGATGGGAAGATCGCCCATCTCGACGGGTTGAACTTAAGCCGCGCGTGGTGCTGGCGCGCGATTGCTGCTCGGCTTGGCCCGCAGCACCCTGTTTCGCCCGTGGCCGAACAGACAGCGCTTCAACATCTTGATGCCAGCCTGCCGCATGTTACCGGTGATTATATGGGCGAACACTGGCTCGCCACATTTGCGTTGCTGGCTATTCAGCCGCCGGCGTAAATTCAATCTGGCTTGCAGCCGCGCCGGACATGATGAAGCCGATGGGCCGCTCGGTTTCTTCCTGCAGATGTGCGATAATACTGGCAGTGCGCGCGAGCAGGGAAATGCCTTTCAGCGCAGCTAATGGAAAGCCTACGTCAAGCATGACCGCGGGGATCGCGCCATTCACATTGATGGGTAGTGGACGGCCAATCGCCTCGGGTAAAACATCGCGGATGGCATAGAGCATCCCGATATGCTTGCCGACAATCCCATGTTCCTCGGCAAGCCGAAGCAAAAGGTTGGCGCGTGGGTCGCCGTCCGAATGCTGTGGATGGCCAAATCCGGGAATTGGTTTTTTGTCAGCCCGAAGCGCGATGATTTTTTCTTTGGCGACGTCTGACGCATTTGCGCCGGGTGTTTCAGTTGCCTCGACGCATTCTGCGTAAAAACGTCCGGCGACTTCGGCGCTGCCCAAGACGACGCTGCCGCAACCCAAAAGCCCCGCTGCCACCGCGCCGTGGAACGCTTCTGGCGCTGCTGCATAGGTCATCCGCGATGCGACGACGCTTGGCACCAGGCCATGCTCGGCAATCGCTGCGAGCACCGCATTACAAAAGAACAGCTGAGTCGGCGTGGGAAGCGTTCCTGTCACCAGCATCCAGAAGTAGCTGGTGAAATCGATCTTGCCGATGACTTCCTCGCACAAATCCATGCCGCGCACGTTTATGCTGTGCGCATCGGATGTGCAGATAGAGGTGAAAGGTGCGTCCTGTTTGCCGATACGCATAGCTGCTCCATATTTCGAATTTCGAAGTTGATTTCGTTATTCGAAGTTTCTACGATGAAGTCAAGTCTGGAGACACAAAATGGCGAAGCCGCTCGACAATATCACTGTTCTCGAAATGGGGACATTTATCACTGGGCCTGCGGCAGGGATGTTGCTGGCTGATTTGGGCGCGACTGTCATCAAGATTGAGCAGCCTAAGGTCGGCGACCCATTCCGTGCCTTTCGCGGTGCATTATACAGCCCGCATTTCCAGACCTACAACCGGAACAAGAAAAGCATCACGTTGGATACACGGCTGCCGCAGGACCTTGCGGTTTTTGATGCGTTGTTGGCGGACGCGGATGTCTTCATTCAAAATTTTCGTCCCGGCGTTGCCGATAAGATTGGCGTTTCGCCGTCGCGTTTGCAGGCATTGAACCCACGGCTGGTATATGCGTCTATTTCGGGTTTCGGCAACGAAGGTCCGGACCGCGACCGCCCTGCGTTCGACACCGTCGCGCAAGCGGTTAGCGGATTTTTGCGTTTGCTCGTGAACCCTGTGCATCGCCGTGTCGTCGGTCCAGCGCTCGCTGACGCGATGACTGGTTTCTATGCCGCTTATGGTGTGTTAGCGGCGTTGTACGAACGTGAACGGACAGGCAAAGGTCGTTTGGTTGAAACGTCGATGTTTGAATCGATGGTGCATTTCAATCTCGATGACTTCACCCATTATTTTTCCGATAACCAGATTATGGGCCCGTATAGCCGCCCTAACGTGTCGCAGTCCTATGTGTTTGAATGCGCGGACGGCGCATGGATCGCGTTGCACATGTCGTCGCCGCCCAAATTCTGGGAAAACCTTGCGACGGCTGTTGGGCAACCCGATATGCTGTCGTTGCCGATGTTTGAAAGTCGCGAAGCACGCATCGCGAACTATGAAAATGTGATCGGCTTTCTGGCACCCATTTTCAAAACACGCGACCGTAAGACATGGTGCGATACGCTGCGCCAGCTTGAAGTGCCGCATGCCCCCGTCAACACGTCGAAAGAAGCGATTGAATCTGAACAAGCAAAAGCGCTTCAGCTTTGCATCGAAGACCCCAACGGCCCGCATGGCGTGTTCCGAACGATCAGATCACCCGTGACTTTCGACGGCGAACGTGCTCTTGAAGTAACGGCTCCGCCAGTGCTTGGTGCGCATGATGAAGAGCTGGTCGCGCCGCTACGAAGGACATTGGAAAGGTCAGATTGATGGCTAAAATCGAGAAAGACCCCGAGTATCTTTCGACACTCGAGCGCGGTCTTTCCGTTTTACGGGCCTTTGACGACCAACATCCCGAAATGCGTTTAAGTGAGGTCGCTGCGGTAACTGGCCTTAGCCCGGCCGTCGCGCGGCGCTGTCTCAATACGCTCGTCGCGTTGGGCTATGTGGCCCAGCATGATCGCAGATTTCTCCTGAAGCCTGAAGTTCTGGCGTTCGGTTCTGCCTTTCATTCATCGATGCACCTTGAACAGGTGGTTGTGCCGCCGTTGCAGTCACTGCGCGATGATACGGGCGACAGTGCCTCCATGGTGTCGCTCGCAGGCAAAGACATACTTTACCTCGCGCATGTATCGACCAACCGGCGAATCCGACTTGGGGTAAATGTCGGCACGCGCTTTCCGGCGCATGCGACGTCAATGGGTAAGGCCATATTGGCGTTCTTGTCGGACAGCGAGATTTCGGCATTTCTTGCAACGGCGCCATTTGATAAATTTACGGAACATACTGTGACGACAGCTGACGCCATGCGCGAACGGCTTCAGCTCATCCGAGAGCGCGGATATGATTCTGCTTTCGACGAGCTTGATTTCGGTATCGTGTCGGTAGCGGTGCCGGTGTTTGATTCATCGCGCCGCGCGATTGCCGCTGTGAACTGTTCGACATCAACCACCCGCATTTCTCAGGACGAACTGATAAAGTCGCGACTACCGCTGCTCCGTGAAGCCGCGGCGGAGATAGAGTCATCGCTTCGTAGATTTCCGTCGCTGGCTACCGCTTTACAAGCTGATTCAGCAGCATAAATATTCGCATATCGAACTTGACTTCGATTTTCGAACGAATTAGAACTATGTGATACGCTTCGGTGATAGAAGGCGTTCGACATGATCCGGGGAGGATGAAGAATGGCATTTCAGTCTGCAAAATGGGTTTCAGCGGCCTTAGTAACTTTAATGGCGTCGGCTGCGACGGTACCAAGCATCGCATACGCACAAGATGCGACTGCTGAAGACGCGCCACAGGAAATCGTGGTAAGCGCACTTCGTCGCGATCAGAATTTGCAAGACGTGCCAGCGGCCGTCACTGCCTTCAGCGCAGAAACCATTGAGAATGCAGGCATTGAAAAGCCACTCGACTTCATCAACCTGACGTCGAACGTCAATCTGGTGGAAACACAGAATTCCGGCAACGCCTTCATCATCATTCGCGGCATCACGCAAGCGCGTAACAGTGAGCCATCGGTTGCAGTCGTCATCGACGGCGTTCAGCAGGTTAACCCTGCTGCGTTCAACCAGGAACTGGTCGACATCGCGCAAATCGAAGTCCTCAAGGGCCCTCAGGGTGGTCTTTATGGACGCAACGCAATCGGCGGCGCGATCATTATCACCAGCCAGAAGCCAACGGATGAGTTCTCCGGCAGCATCAAGGCAGGTATCGACAACGGCTTTGGCTGGAACGTTCGTGCGGGCATTAGCGGACCGCTTTCCGATACCGTAAAATATCGTGTGTCGGGTTCGTACCGCGACACCGAAGGCTATCTGCGCAACACATTCCTGAATGAAGATGCAGACCCGGTTAAGGACCTTTCGGTTCGCGGCAATTTGTTGTTCGAACCAGGCAATGGCTGGACCGCGGATTTGCGTGCATCCTATGCAAAGCTTGAAACGCAGGCGCTCTACTTCAACATCGTCAATGACGTAAATGATGTCAGCCTGCCGATCCGCGTCAACAACCGCGGCATCAACAACCGCGACATTCTGAACGTTGCGGCGAAGTTCGCGTATGAGGGCGATGGCTTTACAGCAACCTCGATTACCTCATACGACACGGTCAAGGAAATCCTGACCGGCGATGCCTTTGACTTCCGGCCTGTCAACGAATCCTTCCTGTTCCGTCCAGCCAATTCACCTTTCGGATTTGGCCTCGGCTTCGGTATCGATATTGCGCAAAGCCAATATCTGAATGTCAAAGCCGTCAGTCAGGAAATCCGGATTGAATCGCCAAAGAACGACAAGTTGTTCTGGATGTTTGGTGGCTATTATATCGATACACAGCGTTTCATTTCGACCGGAAATCTCGTCGACTTTGGTCAAGGTGTGTTCCCGGTTTACCGTTCGCCCTCGACCAACCCAGCAAGCCCGCAACAGACGTTCCTTGCCGACAGCCAGAATAATTTCGCATGGGCTGTGTTCGGGAACTTGGGCTACGAATTTTCCGACCAGTTCCGCGTCGACGCGTCGCTGCGCTATGACCGTGACAAGCGCGTAAACACTACGCTCACGCCACGCGGATTTCTGCCGAATGTTCCTGGCTTCCCGCAGGGTGTGACGGGCGAAAAGCGCCGTGTGACCTTTGACGATCTGCAGCCGAAGGTCACGTTGACCTATCAGCCAACCGACGACGTGACGTTGTACGGCGGATACAGCCGTGGGTTCCGTTCAGGCGGCTTCAACCAAACCGGTGTTGGTGGCGTTGCCCGCAGCAACGGCATTGTCGGCGTTTCGGATATCTTTAAGGACGAAACCGCGACAACGTTTGAGGTTGGCGTCAAAACCCGTTTGCTGGACCGCAAGCTGACGCTGAATGCAGCGGCGTATTCGACACTGTCGAAGAACAGCTACTTCTTCGTCTTCCTCGCCGCCAACTCGACACAGAATCTAGGCAACGTGCCCAAGACCCGCATTCAGGGCTTTGAGGTTGAAGCCAATTTCCGCCCAACCTCGGACATTCAATTGAATGCGGCGGCGGGTTATACGTTTAGTGAAATCAAGGAATTCCCGGACGCTGCAGCCATTGGCAACGAAGCGCCGTTGATTTCGCGTTACACGTTCAACCTTGGCGCACAATATACACCACAGTTGACCGATACGCTTGATGGCCTGTTCCGCGTGGATTATCGCCGCACGGGCAAGACATGGTGGGAGCCATTCAACACCACGGTTCGTGCGCCAGTCGATTTGGTGGATGCGCGCCTTGGTGTCAGCAGCGATAGCTGGACCATGGCTGCTTTTGCCAGCAACCTGTTCAACGAAAAATATAACGCTGAATTCTCGCCAGGTGGCTTTGTTTTCAAGGCACGTCCGCGTATTTACGGGTTGGAAGCCAGCTACAAATTCTAAGGAGCGTTTATGACCAAAGTCCTCGTCCTATATTATTCCAGCTACGGCCACATTGAGGCCATGGCAGAAGCCGTTGCCGAAGGTGCTCGGTCGGTCGAGGGTACATTGGTCGACGTTAAGCGGGTTCCTGAACTCGTTCCCGACGAAGTCGCAGCTGCTGCGCACATTAAGGTTGATCAGGCTGCGCCCATCGCAACGCCTGATGAACTTGCCAATTACGACGCCATCATTTTCGGAACACCCACACGTTTCGGAAATATGGCGGCGCAAATGCGCAACTTCCTCGATCAGACTGGCGGTTTGTGGTTTGCGAATGCTTTGGTGGGTAAGGTCGGAAGCGTATTCTGCTCAACGGCCAGCCAGCATGGCGGACAGGAAACAACGATTACATCGTTTCACACAACCTTGCTGCATCATGGCATGGTGATTGTAGGCTTGCCTTACACGTTCAAGGGCAACAGCGAGATGGGCGAGATCAGCGGCGGCACGCCTTATGGCGCAACGACGCTTGCCGGAAATGATGGCAGCCGGATGCCAAGCGAAAACGAATTGGCGGGTGCCCGTTTCCAAGGCAACCACGTCGCACAGATCGCGGGCAAACTGATTGCCTAACGAACGGTGACAACACTTTAAGCGGACGAGGATACACAGCATGAGCACGCAAATTCTTGCAAAAAGACTGCATCACACAGCCTATGTAACGAAGGATCTGGAGGCGACGCGCGCTTTTTACGAAGACGTGCTGGGTTTCCCCTTGATGGCGACATATTGCGAGAAAGATGAGCTTTTCGGTAAAGAGCGGACCTATTGCCATTGCTTCTTTGAAATGGCAGATGGCAGCGCACTTGCCTTTTTCCAATTTGCGGACCCAGAAGACCAAGCCGAATTCGGCCCTGAGATGCCGGAGTCGCCGTTCATTCACATCGCTTTGCAAGTTGAGAAAGATGGTCAGGCAGAGCTTGAGCAGCGTATCGCGGCTGCGGGCATTGTCGAACCACAGACCTACACGCTTGAGCACGGTTATTGCCGTTCGGTATATGTCAAAGACCCGAACAACATGACGCTTGAGTTCACCTATGATGCGCCGGAAGCTGCGCCACTGGATGAACAGCGCCGTGCAGAGGCGCGTTCGGAATTGAGCCGCTGGCTTGCGGGTAACCATGAAAACAACAATCCATTCCGCGCGATGCACGCCTAATTTCCTGTGCTGGCCAGTCGTCAACACGGATGGTCAGGCGGCGAAATCGCTGAATCGCACTGGGTAGATGTAGCGGACGGGCAGCTTCACGTCCGCGCAGCCGGTAGTGGGCCACTTGTCATTTTGCTGCATGGCTGGACGCTGGACTGGCGCATTTGGTTGCCTCAGTTGGCGCTTTCCGACGTGCGGCTGGTGATGCCAGACCGCCGCGGTTTCGGGACATCAACTGCCCCACCGATGTTGTCGGCCGAGCGCGACGATATTGACCGCATAGCCAATTTTTTTGGCGCAAAACACTTTGCTTTGATTGGCCTGTCCCAAGGTGCAGCGGTCGCACTTGATTATACGCGCGGTGGATCAGACCGGTTAAGCGCTATGTGCCTCATTGGCGCACCACTCCATGCCGTTGTCCCTGAACCAAGCGATGCGCCAGAGATTGACCGGGCAGCATATGCAGAGCTCGTGCGGAATGGACGTTTTGACGACATGATGGCGCTTTGGCGGCGCCATCCGCTCACTCGGGTCACATCAGGCGCGCAAGACTTGGTCGATGATATACTAAAAGCCTATGACGGCCGCGACCAACATGTGGATCAGACGCCATTGCATTTTTGCGCCCAAGACATTGCTGCGCTAGCCATACCCGTTCTTGCACTATCTGGTGCGCAAGACGGTATTTGGAGACGGCAGGTTGCGGATTTTATTGGCGCCCATGCGCCACAGGGGCAGTGCAAAATCATTCCACATGCGGGGCATCTTGCGAATGTCGACGCCGTGGACAGCGTCAATGGTTTGCTCCAGAATTTTTTGAACACACATCATTTGAAGGAACTTTGAAATGGCCAGTGCCGGACGTTTTTTGACCACCCATGTCGGTAGCTTGCCGCGTGAGGACGACCTGATCGAAATCATGTTCGCAAAAGAAGATGGCTTGCCTTTGGATCTGGCGGCTGTTGACGCCCGCATCGCAGAAGCCGTCCAGTTCGTGGTTGACCGTCAGGCGGAAGCCGGGCTGGACATCATCAATGATGGCGAACAGTCAAAGCCAAGCTATGCGACCTATATCAAGGACCGGTTGAACGGCTTTGGCGGCACGGGCAACAGCTTCGCGTTTCAGGATATTGAAGATTATCCCTCAACCAAAGAGCGGGTTTTTTCCGACCCGGGCCGCAAGCATCGCAAAACCCCTGCCTGCAACGCGCCAATCACCGTCAAGGACATGACCGCCGTTGACCGCGACGCCACGGCATTGAATGCATCGCTGGCAAAGCATGCGGGCAAGCAGGCGTTTATGAGTGCCGCGTCACCGGGCGTGACTGCCCTGTTCTTCCGCAATGATTATTATGACAGCGATGAAGACTATGTTTTTGCGCTCGCCGAAGGTCTTCGCCACGAATATGAGGCCATCGCAGCACAGGGCATCATACTTCAGATTGACTGCCCTGATTTGGCCATGGGTCGCCACACGCAGTTCCGCGAACTCGACCTCAGTGGCTTCCGCGACAAGATGGCGCTGAATATCGAAGCGCTGAACCGCGCGACAGCGAACATTCCGGCCGACCAACTGCGTATGCATATGTGCTGGGGCAATTATCCGGGTCCACACCATTGTGACGTGCCTTTCCGCGACATCATTGACCTCGTCTGGAGCGCACGCCCGCACGCTATCCAGTTTGAAGCAGCGAACCCGCGCCACGCGCATGAGTTTGCGATGTTTGAAGAGATCAAACTGCCCGAAGGCAAAGTACTGATCCCCGGCGTAATCGAATGCCAGTCAAATTACATTGAGCATCCTGAACTGATTGCCCAGCGCATTGCCCGCTATGCCCATCTGGTTGGCCGCGACAATGTCATGGCTGGCGCAGATTGCGGCTTCAGCATCCACGTCGGTTCAGGCAGCGTTGACCGCAGCGTCGTCTGGGCAAAGATGGCGGCTTTGGCCGAAGGCGCGAAAATCGCGTCGGCACAGTTCTGGAAATAAAGCGGAGTCTGGCTTTGCTATCGAGCTGAAAATTTCAGTCCGATCCAGAATATCCGCGGTGTGCCGAGGTCAATGGATGTCCCGACCTTGCGCGTTACAACTGCTTCATTAAGCATATTCTCTACCCGGCTGGTCAATGCGATCTGCCGGGTGAGAGGGATTTGTGCGAAACTGTCGAAGGTTAGCGCCGATGGTAAAACATTTGCCTCAAGGTCATCTTCAAACTGCGCGCCGACATAACGCGCTGTTGCCGACAGAACCGCGCCTGTGCTTGGCGTCCAGCGCACCGTGGCATTTGCAGCATGCCGCGGGCTTTGCGCTGGAGTGAGCCCGTTAAGGCCGCTGGCGACGCCTGACGCGCGCACTTTGCTGTGGCTGAATGCGTAAGACCCCGCAATGCTAACCGCACCAAATTGCGCTTCGCCGGTGAGCTCAACGCCCTTGGCGATGATGGCATCGACATTGTCACGCCTGCGCAGGTTAGTGCCAATCGTGACATTGGCAATCGCATCGTCAAGCCTGTTATAGAAGATTGTCGCGCCCAGATTCACGCCGCCGGTTGGCTTGACATCAAACCCCGCCTCAATGCCGCGCAGCTTTTCTACTTTCAGCGCCTCATTGGCGCGCGTTGCCACGGGAAACACGGTGAACGGGCGGTAGAGTTCGTTCAGCGTGGGCAAACGAAAGCCGGTATAGGCTGCGGCACGGAGCGCGACGCCGTCGGTCGGCGCAAATAACGCGCCAACCCGTGCGCTAGACTGCCAGCTTGCGCGCTCGGCAAAAACATCGTCACGCACCACGGTGCCGTTCGTAGCCCGCTCGGCAAAAAAGCCATTGGTGATCGTCCAGCGGTCTGCACGAATGCCGCCGGTTAGCGTGAGATCGCCAAGCGTCCAGTCATTCTCTGCGAAAAGCCCGAAAGTTGCGGTGTTACCACCGGCATTGCGCCGCGCCGTGACCAGCCCTGTCACACCGCTATAAACATCCTCAAACAGCTCACCCCCGGATAGCCGCGCATCGACCCCAAT
Organism: Sphingomonadales bacterium; assembly: GCA_027486895.1. Taxonomy (GTDB): domain Bacteria; phylum Pseudomonadota; class Alphaproteobacteria; order Sphingomonadales; family Sphingomonadaceae; genus Sphingorhabdus_B. Next base: position 196,072 of record JAIXOE010000019.1, on the reverse strand, counting down.
GCGCAATTGGTGATCGCTGCCGACAGGTGGCCTGACCTCTATTTTTCCGCCGACCCCAGTGGATGGTGTGTTTCTTTGATCGAGCGTCTTGCGAAAGGACGTCGCGCTGATCACGATGTTGGTAAAGTTGCGCGCTTGAACATAGGCCAGCGCATCGACTTGCCAGCGGCCCTGAGACACGATGCGGATGCTAGCGTCTTGGCCTTCTGAGCTGCTGTCTGCGCCTGCAAAGCGCAACGTGCGGTTGTCCTGAAACAGCAGGCCGCGGAACTGCAATTCAACCCCGTCCGCCAATGGCGCAACGGCGCGCAACCCGGTTGACCAGCTTTCGTAGGCTGCGCGGACATCAGTTGGCTGGCGGGTCGCGCGGGGCGCCGTGTAAAACCCGTCCCCGCGATCCCACCGACCCGATACGCTCACAAATCCCGCACCAAGGTCAGTCGCGAGGCCCGCCGAAAGTTCACTTGCGTTGCCGCTCCCATAAAAGGCCGACAATGCCGCGTCAGGCAATTCAGCCCGCCCGGCACTGTTTAGCTCGATGGTCCCTGCGACGGCTCCTGCACCAAAGGCCCCGTTGCCGCCGCCGCGTGTGACGCGAATGGACGATAACCGGTCGGGGGTGATGGCGCTAAAGGGGATGTAAGCGAAAAACGGATCAGCTTGCGGCACGCCGTCAAGAAGCACCAGCGTTCGGCTCGACGCATTACCCCCAAGCGCGCGCAATGTGGCCCCTTGGGCGGATGGGTTGGCCGACCGGCTGTCGGAGCGGCGGAACTGTTGAAAGCCAGCGACATCGGCGAGGATGTTTTCAATCCTGCCGGACGCTTCGCTGGTCAAGCGCGCGCGGTCGATTTCGACCGAGCCATAAGCAGGGTCGCCCTTGGTCTGGTCCAACCCCTTGCCCGTCACGACGATGACTGGGTCCACACTTTCCTGAGCATATGCCGTCGACGTGCAAAATGCCAACGCCACCATCGAACTGCGGACTAAAAGGGGTATCATATAATCTCCGGAGATGGGCAAGGCGACGCGCTGTTCGGTATATAAGTGCTATTCAAGGCATCACAATCGGTTGAAACATAATAAGCCGTAGTTGCAATCACCTTCTGACGGGGGCAATGAACGCCAACGGAATCAGGAGAGAGAATATGCGTCAAATCGATCATTTCATCAGCGGCGGCGCGGGCGCGAGTGCAACCCGTTTTGGCGATATCATGGATCCGAACAATGGCGGTGTGCAGGCGCGCGTGGCATTAGGCGACGCAGCGGTGCTGGAACGGGCTGTGCAAGCAGCATCGGCCGCACAACCAGCTTGGGCCGCGACCAATCCGCAGCGCCGTGCGCGCGTGATGTTCGAATTCAAGCGGCTGGTTGAAGCCAATATGGATGATCTGGCGCACATGCTTTCGTCAGAGCATGGCAAGGTCATTGCCGACAGCAAGGGCGACATTCAGCGCGGTTTGGAAGTCATCGAATTTTGCTGTGGCATCCCGCATGTGATGAAGGGCGAGTATAGCCAAGGCGCAGGCCCCGGCATTGATGTGTATTCGATGCGCCAGCCAATCGGCATCGGCGCTGGCATTACACCGTTCAACTTTCCTGGCATGATCCCCTTGTGGATGTGCGGCCCCGCCATTGCGACGGGCAATGCTTTCATCATCAAGCCAAGCGAGCGTGACCCAAGCGTTCCTGTGCGATTGGCCGAACTGTTTATCGAGGCTGGCTTGCCTGAAGGCATTTGTCAGGTTGTGCATGGGGACAAGGAAATGGTCGATGCCATCCTTGACCATCCAGCGATCGGAGCTGTCAGCTTTGTCGGAAGCTCCGACATCGCGCATTATGTCTACAATCGCGGCGTTGCCAACGGCAAGCGCGTTCAGGCCATGGGCGGCGCAAAGAACCATGGCATCGTCATGCCCGATGCGGACCTTGACCAAGTCGTCAATGATTTGGCTGGCGCTGCCTTTGGTTCTGCTGGCGAACGCTGCATGGCGCTTCCTGTGGTTGTTCCCGTAGGCGAGGAAACAGCAGAGCGTCTTAAGGCGAAACTCATACCGGCAATCGAAGCATTGCGCGTGGGGGTCTCAACCGACGCCCAAGCACATTATGGTCCCGTCGTCACTGCACAGCACAAGGCAAAGGTTGAAGGCTGGATCCAGACCTGTGTCGACGAAGGGGGCGAACTTATCGTCGACGGACGCGGGTTTAAGCTGCAGGGGCATGAAGAAGGCTTCTTCATTGGCCCAACTTTGTTCGACCATGTCACCACCGACATGGAAAGCTATAAGGAAGAAATCTTCGGTCCAGTGCTGCAGATCGTCCGTGCAGCGAACTTCGAAGAGGCGCTCGCGCTGCCATCGAAGCACCAATATGGCAATGGCGTCGCGATCTTCACGCGCAATGGCCACGCAGCGCGCGAGTTCGCCGCGCGCGTCAATGTCGGTATGGTTGGTATCAACGTGCCGATCCCCGTTCCCGTTGCCTATCACAGCTTTGGCGGCTGGAAGCGGTCGGCCTTTGGCGACACCAACCAGCATGGCATGGAAGGCGTCAAGTTCTGGACCAAGGTCAAGACAATCACGCAACGTTGGCCCGACGGCTCTCCCGACGGCGGCAACGCGTTCGTCATTCCGACCATGGGATAAGCCACATGCAAATCGCATTTATCGGTCTTGGCAATATGGGCGGCGGCATGGCCGCAAACCTCGTTAAGGCAGGGCACGTGGTCAATGCGTTCGACCTGTCAGCAGACGCCTTGGCGCGCGCGCAGGACAATGGCTGCGCGACGTTTACATCAGTGCGTGCGGCGGTCGATGGCGTTGACGCGGTCGTATCGATGTTGCCCAACGGCAAGATCGTCGATAGCGTATTTGAAACCGATGTGTTGGGCCACGCCCCCAAGGGCGCGATATTGCTCGATTGTTCGACGATTGATGTCGACACCGCCCGCAAGGTGACCGTTGACGCCGTCGCGGGAGGCTATGACATGGTCGATGCGCCGGTTTCAGGCGGCATCGCAGCTGCCAATAATGGCACGTTGACCTTCATGGTCGGCGGCACAGAAACGGCATTTGCCCGAGCCGAACCCATACTTTCAGCGATGGGCAAAGCAGTCATCCATGCCGGCACATCCGGCGCTGGACAGGCCGCGAAGATTTGCAACAACATGCTGTTGGGTGCATCGATGATCGCGACCTGCGAAACCTTTGCCATGGCTGAAAAGCTCGGGCTCGACCTCCAGACTTTTTACGACATTTCGTCCAAAGCCTCTGGCCAAAACTGGTCGATGACTAGCTATTGCCCGGTTCCAGGCGTTGGGCCGACTTCGCCCGCCGATAATGAATATCAGGGCGGATTTGCGACAGCACTCATGCTGAAGGACCTTAAGCTGGCGATGGAGGCTGCGCAGTCAGTCAACGCCGATGTGCCAATGGGCGCGCGGGCGGCTGAACTATATGCGCAATTTGATGCGGCTGGAAAAGGCGGCCTCGACTTTTCGGCGATTATTCAAAGCCTGAAAAACTGAGGCGAAAGCTCAGTCGAGCGCTATCCAGTCGGCAAGCTCGGTAAGTGGTAAAAGGCGATGAAATTCTGCGCCAAACATTTGCCCGCTGCGCCACTTGATGGTCGCGCCGACTGACCGTTTTGTGTCGAGGCGAATGACAATGTTGCTATGCAGGCGAAGCGCAGTGTCGCTAATCAGCTTTGCTCCGCGCTGCGAGATATTGACCAGCTCCGCGTCGTAAACCTTGCCTTCACAGGTAACACGCGACATTTTTTGTGCCTTGAAACGCGGAAGCCTTGTGCGCTGCCCGTCCAATTTTCTGGCAGGTTTTGCCAGTATCTCGTTCAACGGAATTTCTTCAGCGAACTTGACGCCCACCGTTTGGCCATCGCACCAAACAATTTCACCAGTCAGTTCCTGATCATCCAGCAACGCAATCGAAATGGTTTGTCCGACCTCCATTGGGAATAATGCATCAATCATCATTCCGCCTGGGGAGACATCGCGGACCATTCCCAGACATTCGGCATGAAGTTCAATGTCGCGCAAACGGGCGACGCGCATGACTTTCACATTGCGCGCATGTTCGCGGCGATCAACATGCTCCGCATCCTCCGGTGCCGGACCGGAATCGGAGAAGGATTGCAGTGGATGGGCGATATGTGCTTCCATTTGTTCGCCCTAAAGTAAAATAATCTAACATAGTGCACGACAAGCATGGTTAACGTAACGGAAGGAATGGTGCAGCGGGATTGCAACCGCGACCGAAAACATTCTAGAACAATAGAGACATTCAATCTTACCCGTCGAGCAGTTCAAACATGGCCTGCGTCGATATTGAGGAGTTTACCGTGCAGTCAGTCACCACGCAGAAAATCGATGATGTCCTTGTTGTTCTCGTCGACAACCCGCCCGTCAATGCGCTTTCATGGCATGTCCGGCAGGGGCTGAAAGACGGATTTGAACAAGCACTTGGCGATGACTCCGTGAAAGCGATTGTGCTGCGTTGCGCAGGCTCGACCTTCATCGCCGGTGCGGATATCACCGAGTTTGGAAAGCCGCCGCAAGGGCCTGATTTCAACGCCGTCCTCAACATGATTGAAGCTGCACCCAAGCCGGTGGTCGCTGCAATTCATGGTACGGCACTTGGCGGAGGGTTGGAAACCGCGCTTGTCTGCCATTACCGCATTGCAGTTCCATCCGCGCGACTTGGCGTTCCCGAGGTAAAGCTTGGCCTGTTGCCAGGTGCTGGCGGAACGCAGCGGCTGCCACGGGTCGTGGGTGTAGAGGCTGCCGCAACCATGTGTGCACTCGGGGAGCATTTGCCCGCTGCCAAAGCGCAAGCGATTGGGCTCGTCGATAGGCTTGCTGGTGAAAACAGCCTTGCGGAAGATGCTATCGCCTATGCCCGTGAATTGATTTCGGCTGGCCCAAGACCGACCCGCGAACGTCCTCTGGCAGGCGATGTCGGCGTCATCGAACAACTGAAAGCTGCCAACGCGAAAAAGTGGCGCGGTTTTGATGCGCCCTATGCCAATCTGGCGTGCGTTGAGGCGGCGACGCGATTGCCGTTCGACGAAGGCATGAAGTTCGAACGCGCAGAATTTCTCAAGCTGATGGGCGGATCGCAATCCGCGGCACAGCGCCACATGTTCTTTGCCGAACGACAAGCTGCAAAAATCGATGGGCTGCCCAAGGATTTGCCCCTGCGCGACATTAAAAAAGTGGGCGTCATCGGCGCAGGTACCATGGGCGGCGGTATATCCATGAATTTCCTGTCAAAGGGGATTCCTGTGACCATCGTCGAGATGGTAAAGGAAAATCTGGATCGCGGCGTGGGCGTCATCCGCAAGAATTACGAAAACAGCGCTGCCAAAGGCCGTTTCACGACCGATCAGGTCGAAGGCATGATGGGCATATTAACGCCGTCACTCGCGCTTGAGGATCTCGCGGATTGCGATCTGGTGATCGAAGCGGTTTATGAGAGCATGGACGTCAAGAAAGAGGTGTTTGGCAAGCTCGATGCCATCTGTAAGCCAGGTGCCATATTGGCATCAAACACCTCCTATCTCGACGTTGATGAAATCGCTGCCAGCACGTCGCGTCCACAGGACGTCGTGGGAATGCACTTCTTCTCGCCGGCCAATGTGATGAAATTGTTGGAGGTCGTGCGCGGTGCGAAGACGGCGGACGATGTGCTCGCGACGGCCATGGCCGTCGGCAAGAAAATTGGCAAAGTGGCGGTGGTCGCCGGTGTGTGCCATGGCTTTATTGGCAACCGGATGCTGTCAACGCGTCAGCAGCCAGCCATGCAATTGTTGCTTGAGGGCGCAACACCTGCGCAAATCGACAAAGTGCACACCGATTTCGGCATGCCCATGGGACCTTTCCAGATGAGCGACCTTGCGGGCCTCGACATTGGTTGGCACCGCGACCCAAGCCGCATTGAAACCATCCGTGACGCATTGTGCGCGGCTGGCCGCTTTGGTCAAAAGAACAGCAAGGGCTTTTACGATTATGACGAAAAGCGCGTAGGCACGCCCAGCGCCGAAGCGCTCGCCATCATTGAAGAGTTCCGGTCGACTTCTAATTTGCCAAAGCGCGACATCAGCGATCAGGAGATTGTCGAGCGTACGCTCTACCCGATGGTCAACGAGGGCTATAAGATACTCCAAGAAGGCAAAGCCCAGCGCGCTTCCGACATCGATGTGGTCTGGATTTACGGCTATGGCTGGCCAATTTATCGCGGCGGCCCAATGTTCTGGGGTGAGCTTGAGGGTGCAGGAAAGATCGTCGAGGCGCTGGAGCGACATGGCGTGGCGGTGGCGGAGAGTCTGAAGGCCAAGGCGTAAGCTTTAAGAGCCTATCAATAGTCATGCAGGGTGCGAACGGTGGTCGAGGATGACCGCCGTTGGCCCCTTATCGCGCAGCTAGTGATCAGCGACCCACGAACCGTTAGCGGTCTTGTGCATGGCAATGCCGCAATATCTACATTCGGATTGAAAGCCTGAATCGCTGCCATAGGCTTTGCCCCGGCTACGCGCATGCTTGCCAAAGCTGCAGTAAAAAGCGCGACGAAACATAGAGTACAGCATCACAAAGCCCCCGCAGGATACCAAAGTAGTAAATGCCACTACGCAGAAATTGTCAAACTTTGATGACAATTGGTATGGGCCGCGCGGGGTGCCGGATTGAATATCTGCTGTTTTAGATAGTTTTGCTTCAGGAATGTTGTCGTTGGGCGATGATCACATCTGCCAAAAACGGCTGTCTGGTGCGGCCAAGAAGACTCGAACTTCCACGGGCTTTCGCCCACAACGACCTCAACGTTGCGCGTCTACCAATTCCGCCATGGCCGCACGCGCCTCGACAGGTAGGAGGGGGCCACTAGCAAAGCCCGTAGGCAGGCGCAACAGGCTTTATCGGTTTAGATATGGCGACGGTGTTGTCGCAAATCGGCACAGGATTAAACTTGGCCGACAATTGGCCGTATTTTGGGGCAATGGCACAGCTATTAACCTTCATTAAATCTTGCCTGCATTGGTAAATGGGTCGTTTACCTATGGGTATGTTCCTGTCCGCATTTCTTATGCTTGCCACAGCAGCTGGTGCTGATGAAGGACCCGCCCGACGTGGAGCTGCGGTGCGCGTTGCAACGGCAACAGTAACGATCGTTCAAGCCGAACGCATTGCCCCGATAGTTACTGCGCAAGGCGCGCCAAAACAGGATAGGCAAATCAGCGTGCGTGAAGCCAAGCCGCTGGTTGAGTTTTACTGAACGGCTAAGCGGTCGACACCATATTTGCGCATCTTCTCAATGAGCGTGGTGCGCTTTAGCGTGAGCAACCGTGCAGCTTCCGAAATAACGCCATCGGCACGGCCAAGCGCCATCTGAATCCGCTCCAGTTCGATGCCCTCGATCTGTGCTTTCAAATCGATGGGCGCATCGAATGTTTGCGGACGTTGCGGGACAGGGTCAGGTGTAGGAACAATTTTGGGCATGATCGGCATACGCGGCGCTGCGCGCCCCAGCAATTGGTCCACGCCAAATGCATCAATGATTTCGCCATGAAAAAGGACGCCAGCGCGTTCGACGATATTACGCAACTCGCGGACATTACCTGGCCAGCTGTGGGCCTGAAGCCGCTCGATGGCTGAACGGTCGAACCGGCAATTGGGGGAACGACCTTTGCTGTTCTGGAAATGCGCAATAAGCTGCGGGATGTCATCTGTACGTTCGGCAAGCGTTGGAACGTGCAAAAGCACGACGCCCAAACGGAAAAACAAATCTTCACGGAAGCGGCCATCGGCAATCGCTTGTTCGATATCCTGATGCGTTGCCGATATAATCCGGACATCAACAGGCAACGCACTATTGCCGCCAACCCGTGACACTAACCCATCTTCCAGCACCCGAAGCAACTTAACCTGCATATCAAAGCGCATGTCGCCGATTTCGTCGAGAAACAGTGTGCCCTTGTCCGCATTTTCAAAATGGCCCGTGCGCCGTGATTGCGCTCCGGTAAATGCGCCGCGCTCATGTCCGAACAGTTCGGATTCAATCAACTCGGCTGGAATCGCGCCACAGTTCAGTGCGACATAAGGCTTCGGGGCCCGGATGCTTGCTGCGTGAATGGCACGGGCGACAACCTCTTTGCCCGATCCTGAAGCACCGCAAATCATAACAGATGCAGACGAGTTCGCGACCCGCCGCACCATGTCGCGCAACATAACCATTGGTGCACTGTCACCAATTAAATGGTCTTTAATTGCGTTGGGTTTGGCTGACGTTGTTTTGTCAGCGATGGTGGTCAGGCTCATGTCATTTTCCAATTAGGAGAAGCTGTTGAGCCCGGTTTTGGCTAAGACTGTAAACAGAATACTAACAGCGCGCTGACAAAACGCTTTCTCATCCGATATGGATACGAGTTGTCATTTAATCGCGTGATTAACCCAACGAATGCATCCGTTTTGGCGATCGAAAGTTAAGGTGAAACAGTCCGCCATCCTAAGGTCAAAGACATACGGCGATTCTTTGGGTCGTATGGATTCTTGGGAAAATGGGGTTCGCGATCTGCTACACCTTCGATCCTGAGGAACTGGGAATCCGATATTCCGGACCGTACGAGATGGGCCCTGGTTGCTTCGGCACGGGCGGACGATATTTTCCAATTGTTGGTGCCAAGCGCAGGCGAAACTTGCTGTGCGTCGGTGTGCCCCCGGATAATTAACCCGTTTGGCAGGCCGCGAACTGTCTCGGCAACTTGTTGCAAAAGATTGATGGCATCGGGGGTCAATATATCTGTACCGGATATAAACATTGAAAAATTGGCTTCATCGATCAGGTCAATCCGCATGCCCTCGCGCGTCTCGGTGAAATTGAGATTGCGGGCAAACCGCTTCATCGATTTATCGGACTGGATCTTTTTCATCAGTCGGTCGCGCAGCTCTTTGAAGTTCGCGCGGTCTTGCCCGATGCCGCCCGCCTCTTTGGGGCCGCCCTTCGCATCGCGCGGAATGGTGATGCTTTTGGTGCCCGTCTGTCCGGCACGATTGGGGTATTTATCAACAGAGGTAATAGAACTGCCGCCAAAAAAACCTGTCGATCCTGCACTGTCCTGCCTGCTGGTGATCAGTGTGGGGGCAAAATAATCTGCCAGGGCCTTGCGCTGCTTTTCAGTGGTTGCACCCAACAGCCACATTAACAGGAAGAACGCCATCATCGCGGTAACGAAGTCGGCATAGGCGACTTTCCATGCGCCGCCATGATGCCCGCCATGCGGTGCTTCATATATTTTTTTGACAATGACCGGTCGTACCGGCGCGATTGGCCTCGCCATTACCGCCCCCGCATTCCGTCAAAGACTTCAGCAAAGCTTGGCTGGTTGGAATGTTCGATGCCGGAGCGCGCCGCTTCGATGACAAGTGGTTGCGGGTGGCCATGCAACGAAGCGATGATCATTTGTTTGACGACATGGTAAATCGCGGCATCGGCTTCAATGACTTGCCGTGCGCGGTTGGCGAACGGACCAACAAGGCCATAAGCCAAAAGAACGCCAAGAAACGTGCCGACAAGCGCCGAGCCAATCATTCCGCCGAGGATGGCAGGCGGCTTGTCAATCGATCCCATGGTTTTAACAACGCCAAGCACCGCCGCGACAATGCCCAAGGCTGGCAACGCGTCAGCAAGTCCCTGCAAGCCGTCGGCGGGCTTGATGGAATGATGGTGGTGGTTCTTGATGGCGTTATCCATCACTTCTTCAACCGCATGGGGGTCTAAAGTTCCGGACGACACGACGACCAGACGGAGTGTGTCACAGATCAAATGGATCAGCGTCTGGTCTTTCAACAATTTGGGATATTCGCCAAAAATGGCTGAGCTGGAAGGGTCTTCGATATGTGGCTCGACCGCAACTGGGCCGTCGATTTTCAACATCTTCATCAGCTTGGCGACGAGGAAAATACAATCAAGATAGTCTTGTTTGCCGTGTTGTGGCCCTTTGAAAACCTTGCCCAGGCCGCCGCCCAATGCCTTCAGCTCTTTTGCAGAGTTGCCAATAATCAGAGCGCCAACACATGCGCCGCCGATGATGAGCATTTCGTGCGGCAGGGCATGCATGACAGGGCCAAGGTTGCCGCCGGTTAATGCAAAGCCGCCGAAGACCATGACAAGCAAAACAATGATACCAACGATGGCGAACATGAAAAAACTGGCCCCTGTGTAGATTAGTCCATTTGGTAAACGGCAGGGCGCGCAAATTATTGCGGGTTATTAGGTCAGAAAATCCATCAAGGTTCTGCGGTTAATGCGTGCAAAAGCAGCTTGCGCCGCTTCAAGCGTCATCGTCATGCCGTTCAGATCGGCTATCGCAGAACTTAAATCGGTATCCTCTAGTCCTGACCGCTCCTCGCTTAAGCTGATAGCGCGAAGCGCGGCGCTTTCCTGCAAACGGTCAAGACGGACCGCGTTGATACCGATTTTTGCATTGGCGTCGGCTGTATGATTGACCGCTTCACTGACCGCAGTCAGAGCATTGCCAGTTTGCGCAACGTCACCTGCGGCAATCGCTGTAGCTGCATCACGCATGATCTTAGCGATCGAGACACCGCCGGTTTCAAAAATCTCCTGACGGGTCGGTACGGGCGCAAAGGCGACGTCATCATCAAACCGGATAGCGTTGGCATCGCCGTTGGCGAACAATGCTTCCCCGGTGGGTGATTTCACCAAAGCCATTCTATCGATATCATCGGCCATGGCGCGAATTTCGTCGGCAAGCGTCGACCGATCAGTGGGACTTAAACCACCACTGGCGCCCGATATAGTCAGCTGCTGTGTGCGTGCCAGAAGATCTGACATGTTGCGCAGCTGGCTGTCCGCCAACGCGGTCATAGTGATGCCAAGGCTGATATTGCGCGACCTCGCGCTGTCGTTTGCTTGTGCGCGACTTAATGTGGCAACACGCGATGATGCCGCAGGGTCATCGGATGCGCGCTGCAGGCGCTTGCCCGTAGACACCTGCGCCTGTTTGGCCGCGATGTTGCTCGCCAACCGCGACTGGCGGGAGATTTCCTGAGTCATCCGGTTTCCGGTGCCGTTGATCATCGCTTTTGCTTTCAGAAAATGTTGAGCATGGTTTGCATGGTTTCACGCGCAACCTGAATGGTGCGCGCGGCAGCTTCATAGGCTTGCTGAAATCGCATTAGCTCAGCTGCTTCCTGATCAAGGTCGACAGCGCCAATGGCGTCACGCGCTGCAAAGGCGCCATCACGCCGTGAACTGGCGGCTGCCTCCTGCGCGCGCGTTGCTGTTGCAATTTGGGCCTGCTGCGTGATCATCGCCGTGATATTTTGTTCGATACCACTGCTGCTTCGGGCAGAGTTGAAGGCAAGGATATTGCCGTTGCTGCCTGCGGCATTTGCAGTGGCTACTTCCGTTGCCAAAAGTGCAGCGGCGTTCATGCTCGCAGCACTGCCGTTGAAATTCAGGAGCGCAGCGCCGGGATTGCCGTTGGCATCAACTCCGGATTGGTGCGCGGTGTTGAGCGTCGTGCTCAACTGCGAAGCGAGCGTATCGAGCGCCGCGCGTTGGGTTGAGATATGCGCTGCTGCGTCACCCAATCCTGCGAGCGTGCCAGAACCCGGCTGCAACAGCGTGGCGGGCGCAATACCGAAAGAAAGTGTGCCATTTGCTGTCATGCTGGCTGTAACGGTTGCGACGGTGCTGCCATCAACCAATGCATCCCCGGCCTTGGTCCGAACAATTGCGGCGCCGCGCGCATCATAGCTGACTTGAATGTCGGTTGCTGTTGCGACACTGCCAATCAGCCGGTCGCGCTCATCCAGCAACGTCGCTTCATTGCTGGAACCGGCGCGCGCGCGCCGTATTCCGTCGTTAACGCGCGATATCGCCGTCAGGTCCGTGTTGAGCTGATCAACGGCGCTTTGTGCCTCGGTTGCAATGCCATTGGCAGCTGAATTCAAAGCTTCTGCGGTTCGGCGAAATGCGCTCGCGGTCGCATCGACATTGGAAAGGAACTGCTGACGCAAGGCTATGTCATTTGGACTGGCGCTTAGTTGGTCAGCAGTGGTGAATATGGCGGTGACATTGCCGCTCAGGCTTTCGCCGCCATTGTCGAGCGCACGTTCGGTTACGGATATCCAACCCAAACGCGTTGACTGCCGTGCTGCTTCACCTGATGCAGTGCGTGCGTCGTCAACCAGCCATTGGTCAAGCTCGCGCGTGACGCCTGCGGCCGTTACACCGCCCGGACGAATACTGTTGCGGGAAAGAACCACCTCACCTGCGGCCGGCGCTTCTTCCAGCCGCACAGAGCGGCGGATATAGCCCTCGGTCTGGGCATTGGCGATATTGTCGCCTACGACTGCCAAGGCCTTTCCATAAGCTTTTACGCCCGAAGCGCCGATGGCCAGCAAATCGCTCATTTCGTGCGTCCAAGCTGTTTTTCGACCAGATCGGCGATGCCAAACTGACGGAGCGTCGCCATGCTGTCTGCAAGCCGGGCATCTGCCATCTCGCGGAAATTATCCGTCGCGCCTGAACCCATAATGTCTTCGCCAAGCTTTGCCTTGCGCATGCTTGCCATCATTTGACGCAAGATAACGGCCTCAAATGCTTCGGCTGCCTTACGCAATTCAGGATCGCGCTTCGGTGCAGTGATACCAGCAGCGGCAACGGGCTTAATATCTATCATATTACGATCAGCTCTGCGCTCAACGCGCCTGCCTGTGACAAAGCTTCCAAAATGGCGACCAGATCGCCGGGCGAAACGTTCAGTTTGTTGATCGCTTTCACGATGTCAGACAGAGAAGCGCCTTTGTCCCACATGAATGCAGGGTTGCGTTCTTCCTCGACAATGACGTCGCTGGCTTGCTCAACGGTCGTCTCGCCCCGGCTGAGCGGTGCGGGCTGAATGACGGTCGGATTTTCTTCGACCCTTACGGTCAATTTGCCATGGCTGACTGCAGCCGGACCAACGCGCACGGCGCCATTGATGACAACCGTGCCGGTGCGGGCATTGACGATGACTCGCGCTGGCGGCGCAGTCCGCTTAATCTCGATATTCTCGATCAAGCCCATCATCCGGATGCGGGCTTCACCGCCTATGGGTGTGTTTATGCGAATGGTCGCGCCGTCAATCGCTTGCGCAACGCCCGCGCCGAGTTGGCGGTTAATGGCGTCGGCGACAAGGCCAGCGTTGCTGATGTCAAATTGCGCGAGATTGAAGAGGAGGCTTTCAGATTGGGCAAAGCCTGTATCGACGCTCCGTTCAACCGATGCACCCCCGCTGATACGGCCTGCAGACGGGATATTTACCGACAGCTTTGAACCATCTGCGGCATCCACGCCCAGGCCACCGACCACAAGATTGCCCTGCGCCATGGCATAAATTTGGCCGTCAGCGCCCATCAGTGGGGCCATGACCAAGGTGCCACCGCGCAACGATTTGGCTTTGCCAATCGCAGATACCGTTACGTCCAATCGCTGTCCGGGCTTTGCAAACGGTGGAAGCTCGGCTGTGATTAAGACGGCTGCCGCATTCTTGAGTGCAGGGTTGATCCCCGCCGGTAGATTGATGCCAAAGCGCGAGACCGCGCCTTTGACGCCCTGTGTCGCATATTCAAGGCTATCGTCACCTGTGCCTGCAAGTCCGACGACAACGCCGTACCCGGTCAGCTGGTTGGCGCGTAGCCCCTGAAACTGCCCTATGTCTTTGATCCGCTCGGCATGTGCCGCGGGCGCAAAGAGCAATGCAATGCATAATAACAACGCGCGCATCAGAAAGGGCTTATTCTTGAGAAAAAGCGCTGCAGCCATCCTTGCTGGCTTGCCCGGGCGATCTCGCCCTTACCAGTGTAGCGGATGTGGGCGGCGGCGACGCGGGAGGATAGCACACGGTTATCGACGCCAATGTCCGCAGTGCGAACTATGCCCGAAAACTGCACATTTTCGTCGCCTCGGTTGAGGGTGAGAAATTTTTCGCCCCGCACGAGCATTGTGCCATTGGGATAGACGGCGGCAACAGTCACACTCAATTCTCCGGACAGGCTGTTCGATTGGGCTGTCTCGCCCTTGCCCTTAAACGACTGATCGCCGCCCATATTTATGTCGCCGGCATTTATGATGCTTAAGGGACCTGTGGCGGGCGGGCTAAGTCCGACACTTCCATTGCGTCCGGTCGTCGCGCTGTTGCTTTTGGTGGCGCTGGTTCGCTCCACGAGCATGATGGTCAGAACATCCCCTGGACGGCTTGCACGCGATCCCGATGTCAGAGGGCTGTAATTCTCCACTTGAAAGATCGCGCCATTGGCAGGCGCAGGCAAAGGCGAGGTAGGCGCGGTCGGGCCAAACTCAGCTACCGTCCGGGCTTTACCCGCTTGCGCGGCCATTGGCATTGCAAGCAAGGCGAGCGCCAAGATTTTAGAGTGTCTGTGTAGCATTGCGCATCATTTCGTCGGTGGCCTGGATCATTTTGGAATTGACCTCATAGGCGCGCTGCGTCTCGATCATGTCGACCAGCTCTTCGACGACATTGACGTTGCTGGCCTCCAATGCGCCCGAACGAAGTCCGCCGCGACCTTCTTGGCCAGCGGCACCAACTTGCGGCGCACCTGAGGCTGGCGTTTCCAACAGCATATTATTGCCCACCGACTGAAGCCCCGCCGGGTTCGTAAAACGTGCGAGTTCAATCCGGCCGATTTCGGTCAAGTCCGATTGGCCAGCGACCTGAGCGGATACGGTTCCGTCGGCGCCGACCGATATCGCGGTTGCGCCTTGTGGCACCTGAATTTGGGGCTGAACGGGCATGCCGTCACTCGTGACCAAATTGCCTTCAGCCGACAGGTTGAAGTCGCCTGCGCGGGTATATCCGTTGCGGCCATCGGGCATCTGGATTTGGAAATAGCCAGCACCTTCAATAGCAAGGTCGAGGCTGTTGCCCGTGGTGGTGAGCGTCCCTTGTGTGTCGATACGCGCCGTACCATTGATTTGTACGCCGGTGCCAAGGTTGGTGCCGATGGCATATTTGTTTTCGGCAGAAGATGCTGATCCCGCCACCGTCATCGCCTGATATGCCAGCGTTTCAAAGCTCGCGCGATCGCGTTTGAAGCCAACGGTGTTCACGTTGGCCAAGTTGTTGGCGATGACCTGCATGCGCATATTCTGTGCATCTAGCCCGGTGCGGGCGACGTGGAGTGCTCCATTAGACATAAGATATTATCCTTTTGGCTGGGGTGGCTATTGCGAGAGCGACATCAGATCAGTGGTCGCTGAATCCATGTCCCGGGCATCGTCGAGCATTTTCAATTGTGTGTCCCACGAACGGCTGGCTTCGATCATTTCGACCAAGGCCTGCGTTGCGCTGACGTTGGAACTTTCGAGGCTTCGGGTGACAAGCCGTGCATCCGGATCAGCTGGCAGCGTTCCGCCGTCGCGCACGCGAAACAGGCCGTCGACGCCCTTGACGATGTCCGATCCTGCAGGGCTGACAAGTTGCAGCCGATCTATCTCTTGGGGTTGCGTAGGGTCGCCACCGAGCGGGACAATCCAGACGCGACCTTGTTCGTCGATGTTGACGCTGTCGGATGGCGGCAAAGTGAGCGGACCTTGCGAAGCTTGAACGGGCCGTCCGTCACCCGTGGTGAGTAGACCGCTTGCGGACAACATCAGGTCGCCGCGCCGCGTATATCCAATTTCGCCATTTTCGGCCTGGACCGCGAGCATCGCGTCGCCGGACAAGGCTATATCGAGATCGCGACCCGTGCCTGTCACCGTGCCCGCCGTCATATCCGCAGCCTGCACTTCTTCGGACGCATAAACGCGCGTATCCAATTTCTGGCCGTCGAGCCATAAAGACTGCGCTTCGGCAAGGTCGGCACGAAACCCTGGCGTATTGGCGTTTGCAAGGTTGTTCGCAATCGCCGTTTGCCGCGCCATCGCGCCGCGCATGGCCGTGAGGCTGGTGTATATCAGGCGGTCCATTTTTCAGCCTTAACGAATGGCTACAATGGCCTGAGTCATGTTTGACGCAGTTTCGATAGCCTTGGCATTCGCCTGAAAATTGCGCTGCGCCGAAATGAGTGCGACCAATTCTTCAGTCACATCAACGTTCGCCCGTTCCAGTGCGCCTGAACGGATAGTCCCCAATGGGCCGTTGGTAGGAGCGTCAATGGCAGGTAATCCGCTTTCGCCGGTCGATTGCCAGTGGCTGTCGCCAATCGGTCGAAGGCCCTCTTGTGCGGTGAAGCTTGCCATGGCGACCTTTCCAAGCATCTGGTCGCTGCCGTCCGCATAGGTGGCGGTAACAAGACCATCGATACCAATCGATACGTTGACGAGCGGCACAGTGGGATCATTTGGCGCCCCGCTGGGCAGTACGAAATCGGTCGCGCTTGCCAGCGTGGCTGACGTGACAGTGCCATTCGCGTCGACGGGCAGCAGCTGCAGGGTTGAACCAATGGTGTCGACGACCTGCCGGTTGTTGTTCACTTGAAACGCGCCATTGCGCGTGTAGGTTACGGCCTGACGGGGCGGATCGCCACGCGTCACGAAGAAACCTTCGCCGGCAACAGCAAGGTCCAATGTTTTGTCTGTCGCCTCAAGCGTGCCTTGCGTGAACTGCTGCACAACGGCGTTCAGGCGTGTGCCTTGGCCAGCGCGCATTTTCGTCGTCTGGGTTGGCGACCCTGCGAACAAATCGCTGAACTGCGCGCGGCTCTTTTTGAAGCCAGTTGACCCGGCATTGGCGAGGTTGTTCGAAATGATGGACAAATCGGTCTGGGCGCCTTTGACACCCGATAATGATGTGTAGAATGACATGTTTATGCTCCCTGAATTTTGGTGGTGGAGGCCGCTTTGATGTCGGCCAGCAACGCTGTCTGCTGACCGATCTGGGTCGAGATAGACTTCAGCGCATCATTCATTTCCGAGATGCCGGCGACACTTGAAAACTGCGCCATTTGGGCAATCATCGCTTGGTTATCGACTGGACTGAATGGGTCTTGCTCCTTCAACTGCGTTGTCATCAGGCGAAGGAAATCGGTCTGCCCAAGTTTCTTTTCAGCCATGTCTTTCGACAGGACGGGCAGGTTTTTGGAATTTACGGTGGAGATGCTTGTCATGATTTAATGCTTTCATTGGCCAAGGCGGAGGGTTTCGCTGATCAGGCCTTTCGCGGTGGAAAGGACCTGCACATTGTTCTGATATTGGCGGGATATTTCGAGCATCTCGACCATCTCGGCGGTGCTATCGACTGCAGCCTCCCATACGTTGCCGTCTTTATCGGCCAGCGGGTGATTGGGGTCGTGCCGTTTTACAGGAGCCGTCGTGCTGCTATCGATCCGTTCGACCTGAACCGTTGCGCGGCCCGCGTCGCCCATGACCGTTCGGAACACGGGCTTCATGGCCTTGAATGCTTTATCTGCGCTGCCCGCCACAGTGCCGGCGTTGGCAAGATTGGAGGCTGATGTATTCAGCCGGACCAATTGCGCAGCCATTGCACGCCCGCTGATGTCAAAAATGGACATTCCGTTGGCCATGTTATTCGCCCTTCAACGCGCGGCTGAGGGTTCCGATGCGCCCTTGGAGGAACGAGAGGCTCGAGCGATAGGCAAGCGCGTTTTCGGCAAAGGCGGTTTGCTCGGTAGCGAGTTCAACGGTGTTGCCGTCGAGTGACGCCTGAATAGGCACGCGGTAGCGCATAGCCGTTTCTGTAGACTGGCCATCTTCCGCAAGCTGGAGCGCGTTCGAAAAATCGATGTCGCGGGCTTTATAACCAGGGGTCGATGCATTGGCGATGTTCGATCCAAGAATCGCCATGCGCTGCTCACGCAACTTCAACGCAGTCGCGTGAATTCCGAATATATTATCCAAAGCCGGCATAGCCGTTCCTTTCCGTTTGCATCTCGCCCGAGGGCGCGAACAAAAGGGCTAGAGCAACAGCCGTGCCATTTTTAAAAATGCTAAGCTTTATCAGTAATTTGGAGGGATAAGCGGGTCGGTTTGACAGGCCGTGTCAATTTCCCGACGCCCGGCTATTTCCGACGCAGTTGGAACACAGCATGTTGCGCCAGCAGGTTGGCGAAGCGTTCATTCCGCGGCTTGTTTCCGGACAGAAACCATTGACCTTCAATTTGGATATGCCGGTCATGCAAAAAGCTTCGGAAATCGTCGATCGTCACATGATGGATATTGGGCGAATCATACCAGCGGTGCGGAAGTTGCTCGGTGATGGGCATCCGACCACCGAACATATGGGCAAAACGGATGCGCCAATGGGCAAAATTTGGGAAAGACACAAATGCTTCACGCCCGATCCGCACAAGATGGTCTAAAACCAGATCGGGCCTTTTGGTCGTCTGCAACGTCTGGCTGAGAATGGCATAGTCAAAGCTGCCGTCTGGATAGGCAGCGAGGTCAGTGTCGGCATCCCCTTGAATGACCGATAGGCCGCGGGATACTGCGGTCGCAACATCGCGCGCGTCCAATTCAAGACCGCGGGCGTCGACATTTTTGGTGTCACGCAGCGCCGCCATCAACTGGCCATCACCGCAGCCAACATCAAGCACGCGGGCGGCTTCGCGGACTTCGCAGGCAATGATGGCGAGGTCGGGACGAAGTGCGGTCACGATTGCTCTCCCGCGCGCAAGAAACCGTCTACAATGCGGTTCATTTCAGGGGCATCAAGCAAGAAGGCATCATGGCCAAACGGGCTTGATAACTCGACGAAACTGGCGGCCGCACCAGCGGCGTTCAAAGCATGGACAATGCGCCGCGACTCTGCGGTCGGATACAACCAGTCGCTATCAAAACTGATCAGGCAAAAGCGTGTCTTTATGCCTGCAAATGCCTTCGCCAGAACGCCATCATGCGGTTCGGCGAGATCAAAATAGTCCATCGCGCGCGTAATGTAGAGATAGCTATTCGCGTCAAAGCGGTCGACAAAGCTGAGCCCCTGATAGCGCAAATAGCTTTCCACCTGAAAATCGGCGTCAAATCCGAAGCTTTTGGCATCGCGATTTTGCAGGCGGCGGCCAAATTTCTCGGTCAGTCCTGCTTCCGAAAGATAGGTGATGTGCGCCGCCATTCGGGCGACGGCAAGGCCCGACGAAGGTGCCTCCCGCCCATAATAGGCGCCATTGTTCCAGCGGGGATCGGCCATGATGGCCTGACGCCCGACCTCGTGAAAGGCGATATTCTGTGCGGAATGACGGGCGGTAGACGCAATGACCACAGCAGATTTCACCCGCTCGGGATACAAGGCTGCCCAGCTTAAAGCCTGCATGCCGCCCATTGATCCGCCAACCACGGCCTCAAGCGTTTCAATGCCGAGATGGTCAAGCAATATAGCCTGCGCCCGCACCATGTCGGGGATGGTGATGACGGGAAAGCCCATGGCATAAGCTGCGCCCGTCGACGGGTCGATGCTGGCGGGACCTGACGATCCCATGCAACTGCCCATGACGTTGATGCTGATGACACAATGCCGCGCGGGGTCGATGGGCTTGCCCGGTCCGACCATTCGCGTCCACCATCCGTCCTTGCCCGTCACAGGATGCGTGGAGGCCACATATTGGTCGCCGGTAAGCGCATGGCAGATGAGAATGGCGTTGGATTTATCTGCGTTTAATTCGCCGTAGGTTTCGTACGCGAAGTCGACAGGCGCAAATTCGGCGCCGCTGTCCAGCTTCACTGGTCCCAGCAGGCGAGTTTTCCTATCCAGGCCGAAACGCGTATCCCCTTGCATGCGCAACGCCATATCAGCGTAGTCGCGCGAAACAACAGAAACTCTTCATTGGGGGCCGAGCAAACAGGGCGAGCGTTGCGCTTCGCTGCTAGCGCCGCTATGGCCGCGGCATGAACGCACCTATCGCCAAACCATGGATCGAAGCCATCAGCGCCTATACCCCCGGCAAAGCAAAGTCGGATGACGGACGGGTGTTGATAAAATTATCTGCCAACGAAAATCCGCTTGGTTGCAGTCCAAGTGCAGCCGCAGCACTTGCTGATAAAGGTGCGTCGCTTGCGCGTTACCCTGATCCCGCCAGCACAATGCTGCGCGAGGCATTGGGCGCGGCCTATGAGGTCGACAGTGACCAGATTGTGTGCGGCACAGGCTCTGACGAGCTGCTGAATCTGATTGCGATGGGCTATGCTGGCGCCGGCGATGATATCATTTATGTTCGCTACGGCTTTTCGGTTTACGACATCGCCGCGCGGAAGACTGCTGCCAACGTCATTGTGGCCCCCGACAAGGACTATGGCACCGACGTGGACGCATTGCTGGCGTTGGTCACGGAAAAGACGCGCGTTGTTTTCGTCGCAAATCCAAACAACCCGACGGGCACCTATTGCAGCGATGCAGAAATCGCGCGGCTTCATGCCGGACTGCCGGGCAATTGCGTTCTGGTACTCGATCAAGCCTATGGCGAATATCTTGAGGATGACGGCCCTGCCGCGCTTGAGCTTGCACGCCAGCATGACAATGTCTTGATTACGCGTACATTTTCCAAAATCTATGGCCTCGCGGCAGAACGCATTGGCTGGTGCTATGGCCAGCCTGGCCTGATCGCAACGCTCAACCGTGTGCGTGCGCCGTTCAATGTTACCACTGCAGGGCAAGCCGCAGCGATTGCAGCGCTTGGGGATACAGAGTTCGTCACGCGCAGCCGCCAGCATAATGCCGAATGGCGCGATTGGATGGCGGCAGAATTTGCGGCGTTGTCCAACCACGGGCTGAAAGTCATCCCGTCGTGGGCGAACTTCCTGATGATATTGTTTGAAGGCAATTGCAGCGCCGAAACCGCCTATAATGGTCTCATGGCAGAAGGGTATATTGTCCGCTGGTTGCCAGGTCAGGGCCTTGGCAGCGGGTTGCGGATTACGATCGGGACCGAGGAAGAAAATCGCGGCGTCATGGACGCTTTGCGCAAGATATTGGACGCACACGCCTGATGTTGCCTTTTGCGCGTCTAACGGTGATTGGGCTTGGGCTCATTGGCTCGTCCGTGGCGCGTGCGGTGAAAGCGCAAATGCCGTCGGTCCGGATTACCGGCCATGATGCCGATCCCGCGGTGCGTGAACGTGCTGTTGCGCTTGGAATATGTGACGACGTTACTGATACCGCTGGCGCGTCAGTCATTGACGCGGACCTTGTCATATTGTGCGTGCCCGTAGGCGCCATGGGAGCAGTGGCCAAGCAATTCGCTGCCGACCTGCCTGCCGACGCGATCGTCAGTGACGTGGGTTCATGTAAGCAAAGCGTAGCCGAAGCGCTTGCGGCGGTTCTGCCCAACGCAATGATCATTCCCGCCCATCCTGTTGCGGGTACCGAAAAAAGCGGCCCGGATGCTGGCTTTTCCACTTTGTTCAAAGGCCGTTGGTGCATATTGACGCCGCCCGAAAATGCACCAGAAGCTGCTGTCGAGCGCTTGCGCAGTTTTTGGCAGCGCCTTGGTGCAGATGTCGAAATCATGGACGCGCGCCACCATGATATGGTGTTGGCGGTAACCAGCCATCTCCCGCATCTCATTGCCTACACAATCGTCGGGACCGCGGATGATCTTGAAGGCGTGACCCAAAGCGAAGTCATCAAATATTCCGCCGGCGGCTTCCGCGATTTCACCCGCATTGCCGCGTCCGACCCAGTGATGTGGCGCGACGTGTTCCTGTCCAACAAGGACGCTGTCCTTGAAATGCTTCAGCGTTTTTCGGAAGACTTAAGTGTCCTGCAGCGCGCCATTCGCTATGACAAAGGCGATGAGTTGGAAGCCTTGTTCAGTCGCACCCGCAATATCCGGCGTTCCATCGTTGAACAGGGTCAGGATGACGATGCGCCGGATTTTGGACGCAAGCACTAGTTCAGCGCGTTAATCGCCGTATGCACCCGCGCTTCAATTTCCTCGCGCGGAAGCCCAGTGGGAAGTTCGTCGCCCACCTTGTACGTAATGGTCCCTGATTTCCAGATGCCGGCCTTGCGCGGGCTTAAGGTCCCACTGTTAACCGCAATGGGCACAACAGGCAGGTTTATAAGCTTGTAAAGCCCGGCAAATCCCGACTGCAGTGGCGGTTTGTCTCCGGGTGCAACGCGCGTGCCTTCAGGGAAAATCACTATTGGCCGCCCATCGGCGATCATTTTGCGTGCCAAAACAAGCATCGCGCGAAGTGCAGTCGCGCCACCGTTGCGATCAACGGGTATCATGCCGTAGGCGCGTGCTGCCGGTCCCCAAAAGGGAATGTCGAATAATTCTTTTTTGGTGACCACGGCGGGCTTGTTAAACATGCGTGGCATGTCGATCGTCTCAAACATGCTTTCATGCTTGATCGCATACAGCACGGGTTTATGCGGCAAGTGGCCTTCAATCTTGATCGTGATCCCCAAAATCCGCCGGTAGCATGCATATTGCCACCGCGACCATCCGCGCACGGCCCATTGCATCAATGGAATCGAAAACCATTGTGCGAAAAACGCCGTGACAACAAAAAACACCGAGCCCGTATAGAAAATAGCGATGTAGACAGCAGAGCGGACCATCGCGATCATCGGTCAGATACCCAACAGAGACGCGACCGCCCGCAACCAGTATTTATTATACTCTTTGAAAAGCGCGCCAAGCGATGGGCGTGTCGATACGGCGTCATTGGTTACAGCGACGTCAGCGGACAAAGCCCGGTCAAGTTCAAAGCGTGCGCGTCGCATATGCCAATCATGCGTAACAAGCCGCAAACTGGTCACTTTGTTCCGTTTTGCCCATGCCGCCGTTTCCAACGCGTTTGATCGGGTGTCCACAGACTGGAAACCCAAATCGATGCAGCATTTGAAATATTTTGATGAACCCGGATATTGTGCGGCCAATTCGCGCGGCTTTACGTCACGATCAACGCCCGAAATGAGCATTTTGCGTGATGTGCCGGATTTCAAAATCTCAAGGCCCCGGTCAATCCTGTTCGGGCCGCCCGTCAGAACAACGACTGCGTCGGTCGGGGTGATCGCTGCCGGCTGCGGCAAAAGTAACGCAAACCAAGCGAAGCCGAGCATCCAGACGAGCAAGATAAAAGCAATGGACCGTCTGATCATAAAATTCTCTTCAACGCCGAAATCACCGTCATGCGCGCCATAAGCATAGCGAGCGCCATTACGGCAAGCGGAATGAGCGCAAGGATTGCCCAGCCATAATAAGGGAAGTGCGCACCCGACAACAACCCTGGCTCCACGGCCGCAAAGCGGTCACCTACGGTAACGATAACAACCGCTGCAACAATGAACCCTACGACGCCGCCAAGCAACGCATCCAAAGCGACGCGGCGTTGGAACAGGCGCGCCGCCTGAAGGTCGGTGCCGCCCATCATATGCATAATCTCGATCGTTTCACGATGGGTATTCAGCGTACTGCGTACCGCCAAAATAACAACCGCCGACGTGGCAACGAGCAATAAAAGGAGCACAACTGCCGAGAGCCACACCAGCGCACGCATGAGTTCGAAAAACGGGGCCATCCAGCTGCTGTGGGAATCCACCCTGATATTCGGTGCAACCGAACGAACCGCTGACTGTAAGCTCGTAAGCGCTTCAGCAGTGGGTACTGACCTAAGGCGTACATCTACCAAAGCCGGCACTGGGACATCTGCATCAATAATTCCGGTGCCAAGCCATGGCTCCAGCAAATCCCGCACTTGCGCATCTGGCACAGGCTGGACATCTGCAACGCTGTCCAAATTGCGCAGCACGCGGGTGACTGCCGCGCGTTGCGCCGCCCGCTGTGCCGGGTTTGATTCGATGATTTGTACGGTAACTTGCCGCGCAAGGTCCTGACCACCTTTGCGCGCCGCGTCAGCCAGCGTCAGCCCGGCTGCCGCCACCAGCAAGGTAAGAAACAACATGATGGCAATCACCCAAGGCATCTGCCCCGACAAACGTCCCTCGGGGATCAGCTTGCGGTCGTGTTCGGGAAGGGCGAAATCCAGCAGCATCAGTTTTTCAAAACCAATGGCCGTGGCGGATGACGCAAAGATCCTGTCGGATCGGACAAGCGGCCCTTGTCCAGCCGCATCATCTGCGCGCCTTCAATTTCCTGCAGCAAATGGATGTCGTGGGTTGCGACCACCACCGTGGTCCCCAGCTTGTTCAGTGCCGCAAATAGCTGAAGCAACCGGCGGGCCATTTCAGGGTCGACATTTCCCGTCGGCTCGTCGGCCACAAGCATTTCAGGGCGGCCAATGACAGCGCGCGCAATGGCGACCCGCTGCTGCTCCCCACCCGATAGCGTCGCTGGCCGCGCATCTGCACGTTCTGTCAGGCCGATCCACGCAAGCATTTCGGTGACTGGTCCCCGTAAATCCTTCTCCTGAATGCCTGCAATCCGCAATGGCAAAGCAATATTGTCGAAGGTGGACAGATGCGCAACGAGGCGGAAGTCTTGGAAAACAACACCAATCCGGCGTCGGAAACCCGGCAGCCGGTCGCGCGGCAACGTAATGGCGTCATGCCCGAACATCCGGATTGCGCCACGGCTTGGGCGGTGCGCGAGGTATAATAATTTCAGCAACGATGTCTTACCTGCACCCGATGCGCCGGTCAGGAAATAGAAGCTTCCGGGGTATAAGGTAAAGCTGAGGTCGGTGAGTGTTTCCACCCCCGTTCCGTATCTTAGCCCGACATTGTCGAATTCCACCACGCTCTGCATCAGTGCGACAAATGGCACAAACGGCATGACGGGGCAAAGGCTATTCATGTGACATGCCAAGGACGAACATTCACCGTCCACAGCATTTTATGACAGCAGGGTTGCAAGTCACGGGCTGCTGCTGTTTATGCGCAGGGATGCTGCTCGTCTGTCCATCCTGCCGCACACGTTATGTTGTCCCTGACAATGCCGTTGGTATTGACGGCCGCCAAGTGCGCTGTGCCAACTGTAAACATAGCTGGTTCCAGACAGGCGTTTTGCCGCAGGTAGCGCCAGCGCCCGCGGTCGTTGCACCGGCAGACGCACATGCGGCACCACCTGCAGTCTCTGCCAAGCAAACGCCGCCAGTGCAGGCGATGCCGGACGCTTCGCCAATGGTTGAACCGGCGCCTGCGCCCGTATCCCAGCCTGCACCTCCGACATTTTCTTCAGAACCCCCGCCGAAATTTGTCTCGCCGGGTGGGTTGGATATAGCGCGCGGGAATGATGCCGGGACGACGGAGCCTGCATTCCCAAGTTTTGCTGAAACGCGCGCTGCGCCGCCTGAATCCGCTGCGGTTTACGTTGAACCCGTGCCGCGCGGAGGCATTGTAGATGAAACGCCTGCGCAGAGCCGTTTTGCGCATGAGCCACCGTTTAAAGCCCGCCGAAATCCCGCCAAGATGTGGACAATGGCTGCTGTCGTCTTTGCCATTTTGGTAGCGGCTATTGGCGGCGCGATTTCATATTTTGGAATGCCTGATATCGGTCTTTCAAACTCTGCTGCCGAACCCGATCTGACCATCGTTCTAAACGAGAACCTCGAACTGAACGAGCGAGAGGACGGCACGCCTTATTTCATTGCCAGCGGAAGTATTGTTAATCCGACGGCAGTGAAGCAAAATGTCCCTGAAATGCTCGTAACACTCAAGGATGCGAGCGGTCGGCCAGTGTATAGCTGGAAAATGAAGGCAAAGACACGTACGCTGGGCCCCGGGGACAAGGTCGATTTTAGCGAGGCAAGGCTTGACGTTCCGCTCGCTGCCAAACAAATCAGTGTTGGCTGGGTATTATCCGGCGAATAAACGCCAGACTATTGGGCGAGTGCGTTCCAGGCATAGGAAATATCGCTAATCGCTGAACGCACTTCTGTTACCCCGGACGCATCATTGGCGCGCGCCGCATTGTTTAACGTCCGGATGGCGGAACGATAAATGCGTTGCAATACGCTGGCCAAATCGCCGCCATTGTTAAAATCAATGCTGCCCTCTAGCGCAATGATTATGGACAATGCTTTGCCATGATGCGGATTGCCTGAAATACTGTTTCCCCGGACAAAACTGGCATTAAGCAAATCGAGCGCACGCAGCAATTCTTCATATAAAATGCTCACGAGGCCATGCGGGCTGGCGCTTGCAACGCGGCTTTGCAATTCGAGATTGCGGTATTGTTGATTGGCAACGGCGTGATGTGTGCGGGGATACATTTGTTTTATCCGTTGCCATTGTTCCAGAGCTTGATCTGTTGCTCAAGATAGCTCTGCGTTGCTTTAAGCGCGCCAATTCGGGCATCCATGCCGGCAAACTGTTTCTCAATCCGGCTGCGATAGACTTGCTCACGCTGTTCCATACGGTCCCGATTTTTGGCGATCTGTTCGGTTTCACGTTCCAGTGACAAACGGACTTGTTCGAGCGGCCCGTTGGTGCCGACTGCGGCATCGCGCAGGCTGTCGAGTGCAAACGCAATGCCGGGGTCAGTTTCAGTCGTTTGGCTGGCGCTTCGTGGCGGATTAAACATTGCTTCCACAGCATCCGGATTATCACGCAATGCAGCCTCTAACCGAACCGCATCAATCGATAGCGTTCCATCGCGGTTTGTGGCCACCCCAACGTCCGCCAAAGATTTGACTGACCCATGCGACGTCAAAGGCCGTGCGATGAAGCCGCTGAGCTGTCGTTCAAATACCCGTAATGCAGGGCTGCCGTTGTTGGCATTCCGCGCGGCTGTGGCATCTTTTTTCAACGTGTTGAAGACGCTGACGAAGTCGGTAAGCGTTTGCCTGATCGTGTCGGTTGGTCGTACCGCGCTGATGGATATGGCCGTAACCGGGTCTGCCTTTTTCAAGGTGATCGCCATGCCCGGAATGATATCGTCGAAACTGTTTGATGGGCGTTGATATGCCACGCCGTCCACGGTGAATATTGCATCGCTAGCCGATTGGCCGGTGGTCATCGCCGCGCTGGTAAAACGCTGTAAGCTGACGGGGGCGCTCGCATCTGCGCTGAGTTCGAACGCCTGAGCCGCTCCGCTTTCACCCTTTAGGACGAGCCTATATTGCCCTGCATCATTAATGACCTTTGCGGTGACGCCGCTGCCCGCCGCATTGATTGCGCTGGCGAGACCATCGAGACTATCGTTAGAAGCGTCAATGGTGATCGGATAGGCGGTGGCTCCGACGTTAAGTGTGAGCGTAGCCTGGCCGATAGAGCTGCTGCTCGACGCCACTTGCCCTGAATATGCCGTCTGTGCCTTTGCCAGCGTCTGGACCGTAATTTCGCCGCTGAAACTGCCAAGTAAGGTGCCGGCTTTGGCGGATACCGAAATTGCCGTATCGTCCGACACTACAGGTTTACTGCGCAATGACCCATCAGAAGTCAGCGCTTCGAGTGAATCGGCAAAGCTATCCAGATCGCTGCGGGCTTGGGAAAGCGTGCTTACCTTTGCCTGATTTGCCCGCGCCAACGCGTCAAACCGCTGCACTTTTGGCGTGCGTGATGCGGCAGCAAGGTCCGAGACCAACGCTGCGGTATCAATGCCCGAACCAAATCCTAAGCTACTCGCAATCGACGTGACCATATCAATATCCTCACGGCATTATACGGCCATCGGAACGCCGTATTTAGGCTGTGCGCCGCCCATCCTGATCGAAACGCTTCGTCGGAGGCACGTCGACCGATGGTTTCTGCACATTCTGCGCCAGCGTGGATTCAAGCCGGAATACAAAGGCGAGAATTGCGGCGACCGCGACATACAGATCTTCAGAGACAGTTTTGCCAGTGCGCGTGGTGAAATAGATCGCGCGGGTGAGTTGCGGATATTCGAGCATGACAACGCCCTTCTCGGCTGCAATCGCCTTGATGGCTTGCGCCACCTCACCCTTGCCGCGTGCCACGACAACTGGGGCGGCGTCGGTTCCCGGCCGGTATCGCAAGGCGACCGCAAAGTGCGTCGGGTTGGTGAGAACGACATTTGCATCTGCCATGCCTTTGCGCGCTGATGACATCATCACTTCCTGTTGCCGTGCGCGGATGGCTTGTTTGAGTTCAGGCGCACCGTCGCTCTGCCGCATTTCTTCCTTCATCTGCTGCTTGGTCATCCGCAGTTTGCGGTTCCGTTGAAACCATTGAATGGGAACATCGACGCCAGCAATCAGCACAAGGCCTGCGGTCAAAATAGCGATGGTGAATATCATTTTCTGGCCGATGATGCCGACGGCAACTGCCGGATCGGCTGCAGCCAATCCCGGCAACGACACAATCTCTCCGGATATGACCCAATAGCCGGCATATCCCAGCACCACGACTTTTGCTGTTGCCTTGAACATCTCGATCAGACCCTGCGTTCCGAAAATGCGCTTTATGCCTGCGAGTGGACTAATTCTGCTGGCTTTGGGCGCCATTGCCTTGCCTCGAAACCCGAGCGAACCAAGCATGGCAGGCGCAGCAAATGCCGCCACCAGCGAAAGCACAAGCAGTCCGGCAAAAGGGATAGCCACTTGCGCCAAAGGCCATATCAGGGCGTTCAGTGGTTCAAAGTGGTCCGGGTTGGAAAGGTCGAGGGAGAGACCATCCTTCAACAACGTCTTGCTGGCGTTGAAGAACCATGTGCCAAGTCCAATCACCCATGCCGCACCGGCGGCCATCATCACCGCAGTAGCCAGCTCCTTTGAAGCAAGCACGTCGCCTTCTTTGACGGCGTCGTCCTTCCGCTTCTGGGTAGGCGCTTCGGTCTGCTGGTCTTTATCGGGTGCGTCAGACACGGCCACCGCCGATTATCTGTGCCTGATCGAGCGCCATGCGAAGTGCGTTACTGAGCATATCGGCCATGATGGGCAGGGACACGCCCATCAGCAAAATGCCCGCCAGCAACGCCGCCGGCATGCCGACTGCGAACAAGTTCAGTGTTGGCGCTGACCGCGCAATCATCGCCATAATCAGCTGCACGAGCACCAGCGCAAAACCGACGGGCAAGGCAATCGACAGGCCCGCCGAAAAGGCGAGGCTGCCAAACTTTACGATGCCGCCGACAGCAGAAAAGGATAGCCAAGCTTCACCCGGAGGCAATGCGCGGTAGCTTTCGGCTATGGTTGCGATCAACGCCAGATGTCCATCTGCGGCAAGAAATAGAAACATGGTAAGCATGGAAAGAAACTGCCCGATTGCGGGGCTGGACTGACCACTTGCAGGATCCGCCATCGACGCAAAGCCGAGACCCATTGCGTTGCTGATAGCTTCACCCGCCACAAGCGCCGATCCAAAGGCAATCTGGATGACAAATCCCATGGCGAGCCCAGCCATGACTTCGGACACGATCATGAAAAACCCCGGCAACGAGATAATTCCCGCTGCAGGCAATGTCATGTTGACCATTGCCGCAGAAGGAATGCCGACCGCAAGTGCAAGTACCAGCCTTAACTGCACCGGTACGGCATTTGCGCCGAACATAGGCGCCGCCAGGAAGGCTGCACCCGGCCGAAGCATGGCAACCATCCAGATTAGCAATTGCCCTTCAACATTTTGAAATCCGGCCGGTATCATCGCACCAGCAGCGGAATTTGCGCAAAGATATCTTTGGTGAAATCGGCGAGCAATATCATGATGCTGGAGCCACAAACCGCAAGTGCGATTGCAACAACAATCAGCTTTGGTACAAAGCTCAACGTCTGTTCGTTGATCGAAGTGGCGGCCTGCACCATCCCCAATACCACGCCAGCGATGAGCGCTGGAATAAGGATCGGGGCAGAACCAAGAGCGAGGATCCAGAGCGCGCGCTGCGCTACGTTAATGAAGAAATCCTGATCCATGGCTACACCACAAACGAACTGGCAAGCGAGCCCATGGTCAGCGCCCAGCCGTCTACGAGGACAAACAGCAATAGCTTGAATGGCATCGAAATAATGGTCGGTGACAGCATGACCATACCCAACGACATCAAGGCCGAAGCGACAATCAGGTCAATGATGAGGAACGGCAGAAAAATCATGAAGCCAATTTGAAACGCCGTTTTCAATTCGCTCGTGACAAAGGCGGGTAGCAATATCGAAAAAGGGACGTCTGCGGGTTTCGCGAACTTTCCAGCTTTTGCAATGTCACTGAACAAAGCGATATCGGACTTGCGTGTCTGCTTGATCATAAAGCCGTGCATCGCGGTGGCCGATGTCGACAGCGCCTGTTCAAAGCTCACTTCGTCACGGCCATAAGGCTCGAGCGCTTGTGTGTTGATTGTGGTCAGGACAGGCTGCATGACAAAGATGCTGAGGAACAATGCGAGACCAACCAACACCTGATTGGGTGGGGTCTGTTGCAGGCCTAGAGCCTGCCGCAAAATCGATAGCACGATGATAATCCGTGTAAAGCTGGTCATCATCAGGATGAGCGACGGCAGGACCGTCAATAATCCCATCAACAGCAGGATTTGCAATGATAGCGATAGCGAACGGCCATCGCCCGCCACGGCGCCCAATGCTTTTTCCATGCCCATCGATGTCGGCGAGGCAAACGCTGATTGGCTTGCGAACAGGGCGAATGCCAAAATGCAGATGCTTATAAGTCTACGCATGCGGCGTATCCTGATCGGTTGCTGCCAACATGGTGATGCCGGCACGCGAAGCGCCGAGCAAAAGCGTGTCTTTACCGAACTCGACGACCAAAAGCCGGCCATTGCCGCCCAATGAAACCGAATCCACGACACGAACCGCGCGCGCAGATTGCGATTGTAGCGGCAAGCCGATTTGAAGCTTTTTCCAAAGCCATAATGAGCCCCAGGCCAAGCCACCGATCAACGGCATGATGAGGAGAAGGCGTCCGAAATATTCTAGAATCATGATCGTGTCTCCATTCCGGCAAGGCGATTGCCGTCTTGCGCCACTTCAATGATCCGGATTCCATATCGGCCGTTTGTCTCGACGATTTCACCGCGGGCGATGAGCGTTCCATTGACGAGCAAATCGAGCGGTTCATTGACTTGACGGTCGAGTTCAAGAACGCTGCCTTCGCCAAGCTCAAGCAACGACGCAAGCGTCAGTGATGCCGAGCCAACCTCGACCGATACGCGCAGCGAAACATCTGCAAGTAAATCCATTTTGACCGTCCGGTCAGCGGGCCGAAAACTCGGTGCTTCAGTCATGTCACTCACAGTGAAAGCCTTCCATATTCTGTATTTGTAGTGCTGCGCGGCCATTGGCTTCGCCGATGGAGCCCCGGGCGAAGCAACGACCGGCGATGATCAACGGAACGTCTGCGGGCAGCATCACCGGCAAGATGTCGCCAGGACGCAGCGCCAGCAGCCGCGAGAGAGGGAATGTTGCTTCGGTCAAAACCGCGCGTGTCTCCATCGGAACGCGCATTGCCGCCGATTTCATCTTGGCTTGCCATTCGGGCTGAGCCGGAATTTGCGCGGGGTGCGCAGCCGAAAAGCGCAACGCAATTTTCTTGGCGCGGGCATATCCGATGAAACAGCTTATCGTCGCAGGGTTCGCACCCGCCCGTTCGATCTGGATGTCAGCCAAAACGATGCTGTCCCGGTATCGCGGCCAATTGAACGCATCCAAGTCGGTTTGCGCAGACCGCACCCGCGCAGGCTCGGGAACGACTTCCTGCGTAGCGCTGCCGATGAATGGCAGAATATGAGCGGCCAACCGCGTGACGAGACGCAATTCCGATCCGGTAAAGCTATTGCGCGCAGGCACGTCGCCTGAGCCGCCATATTGTAGGTCAAGCATTTCGCTGATCAGCTGCCCAGGAATGTGAAGGACAACTTCGTCCGCGTCCTTGCCAAGCTCGAATGGCATGAGGATACCAAATGCCGGTTGTGTGGCGCTCCATTCGGAAAAGCGCGCCTTGCTCACCGACAGCACCCGCGCACTGATGACATTGGGTCCCGAGATGAATTCGCGTATTGCGCCGACGAGCGATTCCGCAAGCTTTTCAAACCAGCTGAAATCGTCCGTTGATGGTGTGCGGGTCCGCAGAAGGATAGACGCGCTCATTGGATCACCAGGTTTGAAAAATAGACATTGTCTACGCCGCCAAAGCCTTCTTTTTCGCGAAGCACTTGGTTGATGGCAGCTGTCAGATCACGTTGCAGAAGCTTCTTACCCTGCGGTGTCGACAATGCCGCTGCATCCTGCTGCGATAGCACCATCAGGACCGCAGAACGGATTGGCACGGCCTGCCGATTGATATTCTGAATGAGCCGGCCATCATAATAAG
This sequence comes from Sphingomonadales bacterium, assembly GCA_027486895.1. Taxonomy (GTDB): domain Bacteria; phylum Pseudomonadota; class Alphaproteobacteria; order Sphingomonadales; family Sphingomonadaceae; genus Sphingorhabdus_B. Next base: position 163,900 of record JAIXOE010000019.1, on the reverse strand, counting down.
TGGCAAGACTCAGGCCCACTTGCACAAAGCCGCCCCCATCGGCCAGATTGGCGGTAAAGCTTTGCTCGAGGCCGACATAGGTGACTTCAAACTTGCGCGGGTCGACCGGCACGCGATCGTTTTTGACGGATACTGTGCCTTCTTTCAGCACAGGCGCGGCGCCTTCGCCTTCAGCGGCCGGCTCTTCAGGCTCTTCGCTTCGCTCAACCAGCATTGGACGATTTGGATCGACCTTTGGATGGTCGCCGGCAATCCCGCCTGCAAGATAAACGCCTGTCGCTGCGCCAGCGCCCACTAGAATAATGCCGACAAGAATGAAGATGATCAGTTTCTTGCCCTTTTTGGGAGGCGTTCCGGTGTCTGGAGATTTTGATTTGCTCATGGTGTTTCTCTCGTTCAGGCGAAGCGGCCGCGGGCTTTGGGAGAAGCCGGGGTCCGGGGTTGGTTGGAATTATCTTCGGCAGTTTGCCCGCCATCTGCAGGCTGCCGCTGTTGCTGGCGATTGCCGTTCTGGCTGTTCGTCATTTCAAACTGGCCAAGCTTGAGACCTGCATTGCGCAAATCCTCAATAAGCCTTGCTTGGTCCGCCGCGATGATCTGCGCCGCGGCAGCAGTGCTTGTTTCAAGGCGGATGTCGACTTGGCCATCGACAGTGGTCAGCGCCACATCAAGCTGGCCCAGAAGTTCTGGCATTAGGCGAAATTGCAGCTGGTCGTTGCGGGCTGCGTTGCTTACGATTTCGCGGGACAGCGCGCCGATCCATTCACCGTCTTGCGACAGATGAAGCGGGGTGTATTCGACCAGAGGCGCTGGATCAGACCGGAGGCTGGCGGGTAGAGGCGATGGTGCAGGGGCTATGATCTGAGCGATTTCGAAAAATTTGCTGTGGCTAGCGGGGTCTTGCAAATTGTTCGATAAAGTCTCGAGCTGGTCGGCCTGAATAGCCTCCCGTGCTGCGATGGCTTTGCCAATATTTGCGATAGATTTGGAATCAGTGACGGAAATCGATGCGCGCATCGGGTTAGGACTTGTGGCTACCGATGTCGCCTTGGGTTGGCTTGCCTCGGCCACTTTCGATAAAACCAGAGCAACGACGCCTTGTGTCGTCGTTGTGGCAGGCGCCTCAGTTGCTTGCGCAAGATCGCTGTCGAGCACGTCGGTGCCGCGCAAGTCGGTTTCACAATTGGCATCCGCCATCTGAGTGAACAAAGCTCCGTCGCGCGGTGCCGCGTTCGAAGCAGGGGACGCGTCCTCAGCCCGTGCAGTCGAGAATTCATCGTCTCCCTGCGCGGCTGCAGTTTCCGGCGTGCCCGTGGCGCAATCATTCAAAATATCCTGAAACGTACCGCTTGGCGCAGGCGCAGCGGCGGGCGTGCCGGGCGTTGGCGGCGCTAAAGGCAAGGCAAGGATGTTCATAGGTTTGCTCCGCCGCTGTTTTGCTTGCGGAAAATCGCTGTCCCACTTCGACGGTTTTCGGACAGTTTTGTGTCCTTCGCGGTGATCGCATCCGCGAGCTTGTCGACAATCATTTCGCTTTGCTTCGCCAGAACAACGGCGCGCTGTTGCCGGTCGCGTGTTTCGATGGCGAGGCGCTTAGGGTTGGCAAGTGCTTGCTGGGCATTGTCGAGCCGTGCTGTTAGCTCGCAGACAGAACGTAAAGCCGCACCGTTGTGGCCGCCTGAAACTGGCTGTGCTGCGCCGCGGATTGCGCCAATGCGATGACCAAGCTCGGTCAAGTTCGCAACCTCGGCTGCGCACTTGTTTAACTGGATTTCAGCCATTTGTCGCTGAATCGCACGCACAGCCAATATGCGTTTCCAACGTGTCGCATTTTTATTCATGCGCCCATTCCTTCAATCAGCATATCGCGCGCGTCGGGTAAGGAGACGATTTCATGCATCGGCTGTTGGATAAAGCTGAGCATTGCTGGACGCTGCGCGATGGCATCATCCAGAACCGGATCGCTGCCTGCAGCATAAGCCCCGAGCATGACCAGGTCGCTGCTTCGTTCAAAACTTGACCATAGCTGGCGAAAGCGTGCTGCAGCGGCCAAATGCGCCGTATCGACAATGTCGGGCATAAGCCGCGATAGCGAACGACCCACATCGATGGCCGGAAAGACGCTGCTTTCGGCGAGCGTGCGCGACAAAATGATATGTCCATCAACGATGGCACGCGCGGCATCGACGACGGGGTCTTCCAAATCGCCCCCGTCAGCCAGTACCGTGTAAATGGCCGTAATTGATCCGCCCGAGCGCCGGTCAACGCCAGCACGCTCCACGAGCTGCGGTATGAGCGCGAGCGACGATGGCGTGTATCCCTTCATCGTCGGTGGCTCGCCGATGGCGAGGCCGATTTCGCGTTGGGCATGGGCAATGCGGGTCAGGCTGTCTACAAGCAAAAGAACGCGCTTGCCCTGGTGTGCAAAATATTCTGCGATTGCGGTGGCGCGCATCGCGGCCCGCAAACGCAACAAGGGAACTTGATCAGCGGTGACCGCGACCACAACGGACTTGTTCCGGATAGCGGGGGTGAGCTTGCCTTCTACAAAGTCGGATACTTCGCGGGCGCGTTCGCCGATCAGGCCAACGACAATGATATCGGCGTCTATGCCTTGCAATATTTGTCCCATCAGGACCGATTTGCCTACGCCTGAACCAGCGACAATCGCGACGCGCTGGCCTTCGCCAATCGTCAGCAGGGCATTGATTGCACGCACGCCGGAATCGATGGGGCGGACGACACGGCCCCGGTCCAGCGGGTTGCTTTCTTCGCCGGCGATTTTCTGCCGGCCGTGGCAATTTGGTGTCGGCCCGCCATCGAGTGGCTTGCCTTTTGCGTCGATCACCCGGCCAAGCAATTCTTCGCCGACTTCGATCATGTCGTGCCGTCCGTTGGCATAGACCGCCGCGCCACAAGCGATGCTACCGACATCACCAAGCGGCTGGATGATTGCGCGTTGGCCATGAAAGCCCACAACTTCACCTTCGGCAAAAGCGCCGGTCACGGTCTGCATGCGCGTTCCGGTACCCAGCGGATATGGAAAGCCGCTTGCTTCAGTATATTGGCCGTTAAGCGCAGCCAGCCGGCCAACGCGGCTTGGTGCTACGTCCATCAGTCCAGCAAAGTCGCGCTGCTTGGCAATGATCGATTGGAGCCGCGTATTCATGCGCCGTTCCCGTCCTGGTTCAGCGCCCGTTCGAGACGATCCAGTATCAGTGCCGGACCATGTTCGATCCAGCCATCGGAACATTCGATGCGCAGCGTGCCACGCGCCATGTTGGTGTCGGCGGAACATTTCAAAGGGAGGTCCGCATCTGCCAATAACGCGAGATCGTCCGGGTGCATCCGCAAGGTTCGGTTCTGGTCCGCTTCCGTCAACACCGCGATGGCGGCATTAATCTGGCGTCGCAGGAAGTCTGCATCAATTGTGATGTTGCCAATGACATTGGCGACAATCTTACGCACCAAAATATCAAGCATAGGGGCCAGATCGGCATTATCCTCAGGCCGAATGGAGTCAGCAGTAGATATCAAATCCTGTAGCTGCTTGCGTTCAACAGAAAAGGTAACCTCAGCCATTTGCTGACCATCGGAAAGACCCGTTGCATAAAGATCCGGGCTCTGCTGGCATATTTCCGGAACCGCAGGCGAGACATCGCGAGGGCGAAAGCCTTGGCGGCTATCAAAATATTGTGCCAGCGAGAGCTTATTGGCTTCAGACATAGTCGTTCGCCTGCTTGCCCAACATGATTTCACCTGACGCGGCCATCGCACGCGCGACAGCAATCACGGCCTTTTGCGCTTCTTCGACATCGGCACGGCTGACCGGGCCCATCTCAGCGATTTCGTCGCTGATCGTCTGCGCTGCGCGTGCGGAGAGCGTACCCAATATTCTCTCGCCAAGTGCGGCGTCCGCACCCTTGATGGCCAGCGCCAGTCGGTCCGCATCAACATTGCGCATGACTGCGCCCAAGGATTTCGTGTCGAGTTCGCCAAGGTCAGCGAAGATGAACATGCCCTCTTCGATGGCATCGGCCAAGCGCCGGTCTTTTTTGCGGATCGTCTTTAATAACTTTTCGGCCTGAGGGCGGGCCAGGTTGTTGACGATTTTGGCCACGTCGCCATGGCCGCCAAGGTTGATCGATGCGCTGTCTACGCGCGTTGTATAGGCGGCAAGGATTGCCTCGATATCGGCGATTGCGGCGGCGGGCACAGGGCCCAAGGTAGCTGTGCGGAACAAGAGATCGGCTTGCGTGGCTTCATCTAGGCCAGCAACTGCTTCAGCAGCAGATTCGGCTGGCAATGCCGACAAGATAATTGCCGCAAGTTGCGGATGTTCGGATGCAACGAGCGCTGAGATGGTTGCGATATCAAGCCACTGAAGCGCTTCCATTGCAGGCGCGGCGGCCTTCGCTGGAGCGATTTCAGGCCAGATACGATTGGTTTTTGAATCGCCCAGCGCAAGGTTCATCATGCCCCGGATGCGGACGGGTGCGCCAACCGCAAGGCTCGATAAATCGCGATTATTGCGCACGAAAAGGTCAAGTGCGCCCTCCACGTCATGTTCGGTTGCGCACGACGCTTCAAACATGCCCTTGCCAAGCGATTTGACTTCGGCTGGGTCAAGATGCTGAAGCACCGCTGAGCTGTCGCCATCTTCAAGCAACATCAGGAGGATCGCGGCCGATAGCCCGCCATCTACGGGTGCGGCAGGCGCGGATGGCGCGACGTCGTCAAAATCTTCATCCATTGGCGCGCTGCCCAAGCATTTGACGGACGACGAGCGCTGCACGTTCAGGGTCTTGGCGAACGAACGAGCGGACGAGCTTGGCCCGCGCTTCGTAACTTGGCGCCGTTTCAATCATATCTATGGTCACGGTGCCAGTGGCTGGTTGACCGCTCTGCTGTGCTGCGGCCAACATCAATTGCTGTTCGGTCTCAGCGCGCTCCTTGGATTCCGCCATACGGTTCTTGACCGCTTTGACGATGGGACGCCCAATGAGCAGGAAGGCGATGAGCGCGCCCAATATGGCGCCAGCTTGTTGGACAAGCGGCAGGAACCAAGGCTCATCCCAAAAATTGACAACGACGGCAGCCTCTTCTGCAAATGGCCGCGCAGAGATTGCGACGACGTCACCGCGATCGGCTTTATAACCGACGGCGCCTTTCACCAGATTTTCGAGCGCAGCAACTTCTGCGGCTGAACGCTTCTTCGCGCCCTTTCCATCACGCAAGGCGACCGCGACCGACAAGCGGCGCAGATTGCCCTGCGGCTGATGCGTCACAGCAATTTCGCGGCCCACGTCGAAGCTGCGGTTAAACGTCTCCTCGCTTTGCGTTGGACCTGCGCCTGTTGCGCCAGCAGCGGCGGGCGGGGTATTGGTGACTTGGCTTGCAGGCGGCGGCTGGTTCGCCAGTGCGCCCGGAATGCCGCCAGCTTCCTGCGCAACTGCGCTGATAGATTTGTTGCCTTCTTCGCTACGCAAGGCGCGGTCGTTTTCGGGATATGTTTCGCGCGTCGACTGGCTTTCGCTCGCATCGACATCGGCATGCACTTCCACCGAGAAATTGCCTGGCCCGGCGATTGGGGTCAGCAATGCAACGACTGCCTGACGATAGCGCTCTTCCATTTGCATTTGCAGTTGGAACATGCGGTCATCAGCTGTGGCTTGGTCGGACGAGAGCAAGGCGCCGCTTTGATCAATCACAGACACTGCGTCCGCCGACAGATTTGGTACCGACGAGGCGACGAGATGGCGCACCGCGCGCACCTGTGCCGCAGAAAGGCTTCTGCCTTGTTGCAGCGTCAACATGACCGACGCTGCGGGGTCTTTGTTCTCGCGCACGAAAACGCTGGCTTCTGGTGTCGCCAGATGAACGCGCGCTGTTTTGACGGCATCAATGGCTTCGATCGTGCGGGCGAGATCAGCCTCACGCGCGCCGCGTAAGGTTTCGCCTTCCACTGCGCGGCTTGATCCCATTGGTAAGGACGCCATGACGGCGTCACCACTTGGCTGCGCCTTGGGCAAGCCTTGGCCAGCAAGCAGCATGCGTGCCTCGTGCAATTTGCCCGCATCTACCGAAATAGCGCCAGTGCCGGGGTCAAGCGTGTAATTGATACCCGAAGATTGCAGCGCATCTGCGACTGCCGCCTTGTCAGCCTCCGCAAGGCCCTGAAAGAGGGGTGACTGTGTAGGTGTGCTTAACGCGAAATAGGTAAGCGCGGCGAAGCCCACGGCACCTGTCAACGCCAGCACCGGAAGTGCCTTGCGTACGGCAGGTTGGCGACCAATGCCGCGCAGTCCGTCGAAACCAAAGTTGGATGCAGGCGCAATGTTGCGCTGCATCTGTCCGGAGACCATCGATGTATCAGGGGCGAGGATTTGTTGGTCGGCCATGCGTTATACCGGCATGTTCATGATGTCGCGATACGCGGACAAAAGCTTGTTGCGTACCTGAAGCGTGGCTTCAAAACCGATGGACGCCTTTTGGCGTTCGACCATGACCGATACGATATCATTCGTTTCGCCGCGTTCGTAGGATGCCGACAGAGCGCTTGCTTTACCTTGCTGCGCATTCACGACCTGAAGTGCGTCGGTCATCGTCTGTGCAAAAGGCGTCGTTGATACGACCGCTTCCACAGGGGCATCACGTCCCGCTGCACGGCGCAGCGCGTCATTCTGGCTCAGAATATTTGAGCGCATTTGTAAAAGCCGGCTCTGGTCAATCGTCGACATATACTCGGGTCCGCAGGCGGAATTGCCTTTGCGCACTCTTCTGCAAAGGATGTGCCAGTCTGACAAAAACCTATGTTTTTCATAGCGTTCATGTCACTTCAGCGATGGCTTGCCAAATTTCCGACGCATGAAATTAAAGGCATTGCCGCCATGGCCGTTTCTTTGAGCCGAGGCTGCTCACCCCCTGTCGAGTTGCCCAACATTTGAGACAGCAAAAGGAACTATCATGACAGTCATCAATACCAACGTCAGCGCCCTTCGCGCACAAAACGCTTCACGTATGGCAAGCAACGCGCTTGGCACGGCCATGGAGCGCCTTTCGAGCGGCAAGCGCATTAACGGCGCTAAAGACGACGCAGCCGGACTTGCCATTGCGACCCGTATGGACGCCAAAGTCCGTGGCCTGAATCAGGCCGTACGTAATGCCAATGACGGCATTTCTCTGGCGCAGACCGCTGAAGGCGCGATGAGCGAAATTTCGAACATCCTCGTCCGTATGCGTGAACTCGCAGTTCAATCCGCAAACGGCTCCGCAGTTCAGTCTGACCGTGATGCTATCAAGGCGGAATCGGACGCGCTGGTTGCACAGATCGGTGACATCTCCGGTCGCACGGATTTCAACGGCACGACGTTGATTGATGCAGCGAAAACCGTCAGCATCCAGACCGGCGTTGAATCGGGCGAAACCGTGGATATCGACCTTGTTGCAATGGACGCAACAGGTCTTGGCATTGCAGCCGTCGATCTTTCGACTGCAACTGGCGCAAGCACGGCTTTGGATTTGCTCGACACAGCAATTGACACGGTAGCGACCGAGCGTGCCAATATCGGTGCGGTACAGAACCGTCTGGATGCAACCGTCAACAATCTGACATCGACCGCGACCAACCTGACGGAAGCGAAGTCACGTATTGAAGATGCTGACTTCTCGGCGGAATCGACCAAGCTGGCATCGGCACAGATCCTTGCACAGGCATCGACCGCGATGCTTGCGCAGGCAAACCAAAGCCAGCAGGGCGTTCTGAACCTGCTGCGCTAAGCTAAGCGCCTAATCTGTGTCGGTCCGCCCCAAGGCAGCCCGACCCGCGCAGCACCCCGATAGCCCGATGGCTGTCGGGGTGTTTTGGCATAAAGGTCACTTGAACTCGCAGACACACTTGGCTATGCGCACCCCGTGGCCTGCGGGCCAGCGCCGCCTTAGCTCAGTTGGTAGAGCATCGCATTCGTAATGCGGGGGTCGTAGGTTCGAATCCTATAGGCGGCACCATATTTTTCAATGCCAGCGCGACCTGTCGACGTTCTCCCCGCAGTGTTTTGTTTGATAACAAACTGATTACGCGCAAGATTATGTCACTAAGGCTTGACCAATCGTCACTTGGTGGGCAGGTGGCACGGCATGAACCATCTGACCGTTAGCGAAGCCGTACTTTCCCGTCGTTCCATCCGGGCGTTCAAGCCCGATGCCGTTCCCCTTGATGTGCTGCATCGGGTCATGGATACGGCGCGTTGGGCGCCTTCTGGTTGTAACTTCCAACCTTGGGAGGCAACTATCCTGACCGGTGCGCCGCTCGCTGAACTGCAGGAGAAGATGCTGGTCTCGCCGATGCAGGACCCGCCGGAATATTCATGGTCCGACCCCGAGGTCATCCCTGAATGCAAGGCGCGCCTGCAACAAGTTGGGGCGTCGATGTATCAAGCGATGGGTATCGGCCGTTCGGACGCCGATGCGCGCAGTGAATTCGTGCACAACAATGTCATGTCGTTCAAAGCGCCTGCTGTGCTGATGTGCTATTTTGACCGCCGCATGGGTTCACCGCAATGGTCCGATGTCGGAATGTGGCTGCAAACCATCATGCTCCTGCTTCGCGAGGAAGGTCTGGACACCTGTCCTCAGGAATTCCTCTCCATGCATGCAAAGCTCATCAAAGAGTTTATCGGGGTTTCGGATGAGACGCATATTTTCTTCTGCGGCATTGCCATTGGCTACCGCGATGAAGATGCGGCTGTGAATGGTTTCGATCGTCAACGCGAACCAGTTGAAGGCAATGTCCGCTTCGTAGGTTTCTAAAAAGCGGTCAACCCGGAGCTCAGTAGAACCTATTAAGGCGCAATCTTTTCAACGCCTGCGGGGTCCTCGCATATGTTCAGTTGTTAGGCTGCTGGTACGCCATTCACGATTGATGCATCCACGCCAAGGTCCCTGGCGATCTCACGTGCCGTCATCTTGGCAGACATCATGACAGAAGGTGTGCCGCCACCAGGTTGCGTACCTTGGCCTACCAGATATAGATTGTGCACATCTTCCGACTTGTTGTGCGGACGGAAGAAGGCCGTTTGGGTCAAGACAGGCTCTACGCCAAACCCATTTCCAAGGTAGGAACCTAGCGTTTCTGAAAAATAATCGGGCGTGATGAAACTCATATGTTTCAAACGCGCCGCAAGATCGGGAATATAACCCCGTTCCTCAAGAAAGGTCAGCACCCTAGCGCTTAGCTTTGGTCCTTCTTCATCCCAATCGATACCGCTGGCATTATTGGGTACAGGGATCAGCGTGTAGGCAGCATGATGACCCGGAGGTGCCATGCTCGGATCGGTTAGGGTCGGAATGTGGAGATATTGTGAGAAGTCAGGGCTCATCACTTTCTGCTCGAAAATCTCATCAAGCAGTGCTTCGTACCGTGGGCCAAGAATGATGTTGTGATGGCGCAAATCGGGGTCGTTGTCGCGGCGTTCATAACCGAAATAAATCACCATCAACGACATTGACTGCTTACGGAATTTCACCAACGCATCCCGGTTGATCCGCCGATGGGCCTTATCAACAAGCTTTAGGTAAGTTGTTGCGTAATCGGCGTTCGACACCACGACATCCGCATCGATCTTTTCGCCGTTTTCCAGCTCAATGCCTTTGGCGACGCCGTTTTCGACCAGAATACGCTTAACCGGCGTGTTGACGCGCAATCTTCCGCCCATTTCTTCAAACTTTTTCACCAGCGCAGATACAAGAGCGCCCGTGCCGCCGACAGCATAATGAATGCCCCAAGTCTTCTCAACAAAATGGATCATCGCATATATGGCGGGAACCTTCATCGGGTTGCCGCCGACGAGCAAAGGTTCAAAGCTGAATACCTGGCGCATTTTGTCGGATTTGAAATATTTGCTCACCATGCCGAACAGTGACCGGACTGCGCCGAGCTTCACCAGATCAGGGACGACGCGCAGCATCGACCCAAGGCTTCCGAAATAGGTGTATCCCAGCGTCAGAAATCCACGTTGAAAAATGGCTCTGGCTTGCTCGTGAAAGGCTTCATATCCAGCGAGATCCTCAGGCGCCAACCGCCTGATCTGTTCGCGCGTACTCACTGGGTCGCCGTCATAATCAAAAAACGTGCCATCGTCGAAATAGATACGGTAGAAGGGAAGTATCGGAACTATTTCGACATATTTGCTGGTGTTTGGGCCGCCTGAGGTGCCCTCACGGACTCTGCAGCTTTCATCCAAAACGCCGGGCGGAAAGTCCGGCTCACCCAGCATGGCATGGTCTTGCTGCAGGCTAAACAGTTCTTCAATGAAGTGCGGCACGGTTAAGACCGTTGGGCCCATATCAAAGACAAAGCCATCAGCCTTACGGACATATGCTCGTCCGCCAGGGGCATCCAGCGCCTCAACGATTTCGGTATCGAAGCCGAGACTTTGTAAACGCATAGCGCATGATATGCCGCCGATACCTGCACCAATTACAACTGCTTTACGTCGCGACATTATTGAACCACCCTTATTTGCCCCTTCGCTAATGTCTAAAGCTGTTTGGAACAACCTAGATGTTATCCTAGGTGCCATCGACTGCGAGGAAGAAGATCCAGCTTTGTACCGCTTTGCCCGGTCACAAAGGGTTTTAGCGGCTAGCTGGTCCCTAATATGCGTTGCAAAAGCCACATGACGGCGATGGTGCCAATGGCATAGGCGCTTAGGCTTTGCAGCCGGGCGGCATAAAGCGCATTGATCCGCCGCAGCACCGACAAGACAAGCATTGCAGCGCACACGATGAGAATTTGGCCGGCTTCAACGCCAAGGTTGAACGTCAACAGTGCCATGGGGACTTCGCCCTGCGGAAGTCCGATTTCGGCAAGTGCACCGGCAAAGCCAAAGCCGTGTAGCAAACCAAAAAGAAAGGCAACAACCCATGGAATGCGTTCAGACAGGCGCGGCGCACCGGGTTTACGCTTAACGACTTCAACTGCCAAAAATACGATGGACAAGGCAATCGCGGCTTCCACCGGCGGCCCCGGGACGCTGATGAGCTCAAGTGTCGTTGCGACCAATGTTAGCGAATGCGCGATTGTGAATGCGGTAACGGTGCCTGCTACCCGCCAAGCGCCATTGAGCAACAGCACGAGGCACAGCACGAATAACAGATGGTCATAGCCCATCAGGATATGCTCAACGCCCGTGATGAAGTAGGTGCGGGCAACCTGACCTCTGTCGGGCCTTTGTGCAATTACAGCTTGTGGGTTCGAAGGCGTAAGCCGCGCGGCCTGTGTAATGCCACCTGCCGATTGGTAGCGCAGCAATGCATCGGCGGCTGTATTCTCGATGCCGCTGAGACGGATAACACGGCCCGCAAGTGGCGCTTTGCAATTGACGGTCCAACGCATCAAAAGGGCAACCCCATCCACGCTACGTTCGGGTTGTGTCGCAACACAATCCTGAGGGAATGTCGGTGTGACGCGCGTAGCCAGGCCGGGCTTGATCGGTGCCTTCCACGTAATGCCATATTGATGCGTTGCCGGGATTTTTGCCGCCAGTTCGCGGATTTCCAAATAGCCGGGCTGCAAATCATCAGCGCGCGCGGGCGAGAGGCCTGCCGCAAGCATAATCACAAGGAGCAACCGGAATATCACGGCTTGGCAATGCGAATGTCGTATCCGTCAAGCAGCGCCTGATATGCGGCAGCTTCACGTGTTTTTTGCGTCTCGGCGCGCCAGTCGTTCGATACACGCTGCCGGACAGCTGACAAATTTGGCGTCCCTGCTGCAATAACCTTGCGGACGCGAACGGCGTGCCAGCCGAAGCCTGAGCGCATTGGGCCTGACCATTTTCCTTGAGGTGCATTCCGAAGGCTTTCGGCAAAATCATCTCCGAACGCCCGCGATATGTCGTCCGATTCGGCGTCCTCCATGCTTTTGGGTATGTTTAACGCTTGCGTGGTCGGTTTCATTCCTTGGCTGAGCGCATTCATCGCGTCCTTTGCCGCGGCTTCATCCTCTCCCAGAAACTGCTGGTCAAAACTGAACGCAGGTTTCTCGGCATAACGGGATTTATTAGCATCGTAATAACGTTGTAATTCGGCGGCCGAAGGTTCCATATTCTGAATTTCTGCAGTCGCGAGAAATTCCATCTTCGCGCGCAAACGGCGCCGGATTACCGGGTCGTCGGCGTCCAGCCCGAGCCGCATGGATTCGCGGACGTACACTTCTTCTTTGATGTAATCGCGGATCAGGCTGTCGAGCTGCTGCGTGCTTGGCGGGCGCTGCCATGTCTGCTCCCATTGGGACGCGAGCCGCGCAACTTCCTCTTCGTTGATGGTGATGCTGCGGTCCAGACTGTCGTTGGAACCGAATTGGCCCATAAGCAGGAACAGCACTGAGCCCGCCACCAAAAAGTGGACCAACGGCTCTCGGATCAAACGGCGCACCCAAATATCCTTCATAAAATAGCGACACCGGGGCCAGGGCGTTCAACCATAATCAGCGGCGCGGCGTCCTCCGGCGTTTTATACCCGGCTGAAATGGCTGCGCGGACGCTAGCTACGCGGGCTGCTGGCATGACGGCGACACAAGCGCCACCAAATCCGCCGCCCGTCATCCGTGCTCCGCCCACTGGACCTATGGCATTTTGAAGCATTTCAACCAGTTCATCTATAGCCGGAACGGTAATCTCGAAATCGTCGCGCATTGACGCATGGCTTTGCGCCATCAGCACACCAAGCGCGGTCAGGTCATTTTTTGCCAGCGCAGCCGCTGCATCCAAAGTTCTTTGGTTCTCGGTGATAACATGGCGTGCGCGTGCTGTAGTGACAGCATTCAGGCCCGCCGCCGCAAGCATATCCAGATTCGCATCACGCAGCGCGGCTACACCCATCGCGCCGGCAGCCGCCTCGCATTGGCGTCGTCGTTCGTTATAGTGCCCGTCGACCAGGCCGCGCGTGACGCCCGAATGCACAATCATGATGGCAACATCATCTGGCACGGGGGCGTCCATCAGTTCAAGGCTTCGGCAATCGATCAAGAGCGCATGGCCCGGCTTGCCTTGCGCCGAAATGAGCTGGTCCATGATGCCGCATTTCGTACCGACGAAATCGCATTCCGCTATTTGCGCTAATTGCGCGAGCCGGGTGTGGTCTATTTCGATGTTTGCCAGAGCGAGCATCGCTTTGCCGACAGCGACCTCAAGCGAGGCTGATGACGATAGGCCCGCGCCTTTGGGCAAGTTGCCTGCGATGGCAATGTTGGCGCCGGTAAGTGCATGTCCGTCATTTTGCAGGGCCATAATCATGCCGCGCACATAATCGGCCCATGGTTGCTCTGCATTGCGTCCAACCGGACCTGTAAGGTCGAACTGGTCTACCGCATTGTCGAAATCCACGGCGACAATATGCACTGCGTTATCATCACGCCTGCTGGCGGCCACCATCGTGGAGGGGCCAATGGCGCAGGGAAGAACAAATCCGTCATTATAATCGGTATGCTCGCCAATCAGATTCACCCGGCCGGGCGCGCGCACCACCAGCGCGGGCGACTGCCCAAATCGTTTTGAGAACGCCGCGCTGACTGAATCGTAAAGCCCCTTGTCGAGCGGCGTCATACTTTGCTCCGATAATGAATTTTGCTTTGGGCCCGCAATTGTTCGGCCGCCGCTTCGGGCGTCAGATCACGTTGCGCTTCTGCGAGCATTTCATAGCCCACCATGAATTTGCGCACGCTCGCCGAACGTAGCAGGGGCGGATAGAAATGTGCGTGCAACTGCCAGTGTGCGGCGTCTGGCGTTGCGCTTGGCGCGCCATGCCACCCCATGGAATAAGGGAAGCTTGTCTGGAACAGGTTGTCGTATGCCGTCGTGACAGCCTTCAGTATATTGGCTAGGTCATGGCGCTGTGCCGAAGTCAGAGCACTTAGCCGCTGGACAGCAAAACGCGGGAGCAGGAGGACCTCAAATGGCCAGCTTGCCCAATAAGGTACCACCGCAATCCAATGGTCGTTCATTGCAACTGTGCGAGTCCCGTCGTTGGCCTCTTGTGTGGCATAAGTGAGTAGCATGACGGTCTGATGGTTTCTGAACCATTCGGCCTGTGTTTCGTCCTCACGCGCAGGTTCTGCCGGAACGTAATCGGTCGCCCATATTTGCCCATGCGGGTGTGGGCTGGAACAGCCCATCATTGCGCCTTTATTTTCAAAGACCTGCACATAGGCATGGTTGGCTGACAGTTCGGCTTCCTGCGATGCCCAGTTGTCGACGACTGCCGTAATTTCCGCTACAGGCATTTCGGGCAAGGTCTTGCTATGGTCGGGTGAGAAACAGATGACCCGGCATGTGCCATGGGCTGGCGCTGCGCGAAACAAAGCGTTGCTGTCGTCCGATTCGTCGCCGTCTCCCGGCATCAATGCGGCAAAGTCATTGTCGAAAATGAAGACATGTTTGTAATCGGGGTTGTTTATGCCACCTGCCCGTTCATTGCTTGGGCAAAGGTAGCAATTTGCGTCATGGGTTGGACGAACTTCATCATCTGGTGTGTCCTGCTGCCCCTGCCAAGGACGGTTTGCCCTGTGCGGAGACACCAAAATCCATTCATTTTTCAGCGGATTGAAGCGGCGGTGGGGTTGTTCACTAAACCGCATCAGGCAGGGTCCAATCAATCGGGATATGGCCTTTGCTAGCCAGAAAGGCATTGCATTGCGAGAAATGTTTGCAGCCGAAAAACCCGTTATACGCGGACAATGGCGATGGATGTGCAGCGTTCAGCACCAGATGGCGGCTGGCATCGACATTTATCGCTTTCTTATGAGCATACGCGCCCCACAGCATGAACACGACCGGATCTGGCTTGTCATTCACCAGCCGAACAATCGCGTCGGTAAACTGTTCCCATCCTTTCCGGCTATGCGAAGCAGCCTTAGCCATTTCGACGGTCAGGACGCTGTTCAACAACAGGACGCCTTGCATTGCCCAATGCTCCAGAAAGCCATGTGTGGGGCGCGCAACGCCGAGGTCACTCTCCAGTTCCTTGTAAATGTTTTTTAGGCTTGGTGGCGGCCGCACGCCGGGCGGTACGCTGAAGCTCAAACCATGCGCTTGGCCCGGACCATGATAGGGATCTTGCCCCAAAATGACGACCCGCACCCGATCCAGCGGGGTCAGTTCAAGCGCACGAAACCATGCAGCACGTTCAGGGTATATCGTTTTTCCAGCCGCCTGCTCGGCTTCCAAAAACCGTGCAAGTGCAGCCATGCCTTCAGTTGCCAGTATAGCGCTTAAGGGTGCTTCCCAGCCAATTGGTAAGGAAAGGCCGCTCATTCTGCCTTTGGCGGGGCAGTCAGCAAATCGGTCCAGGCCTTGACCTCTTTCGATGTCGCTGGCCCAAGAAGTTCCATGGCGTGGCGCAGCCGTTCGCGAATGATGTCGCGGCCAAGATGTGTAATCGCATCAAACAAGGGAACGCCTTGCGCGCTGCCTGTGATGGCAAGGTAGAATGTCCGGATAACGTCTTTTAGTTTTGCATCGAGGACTTCGGCCGTGCGGCGTAATGTTGCCTCAACCCCGTCCCGGTTCCATTCGATCATCCCGTCAAACTGCTGCAACGCGATCGTATAGGCCGCGCGCTGCGCATCCTGTTCAAGCTTCACGCCATCGCGCAGCCGCTCTAGTGTCATGCCATCAATGCGGTTCATGAAGAACATGGCGGTAAGCCCGCCAAGGTCCGACATCTTGGTGATCCGCGCCTGCGCCATTTCGGCAATCGGCGTCAGATAGCTGTCGTTCAATGCCCATGCTTTCACAGCATCGAGGAATTCGGAAACGCTTAGTTCTTCACGCAGGTAACGGCCGTTCAGCCAGTCCAGTTTTGACGTGTCGAACACTGGGCCGCCAAGCGAAATATTGTGGACGTCAAATCCATCAATCAGTTCCTGAAGCGAGGTTTTTTCGTCCTCTTCGCTCGCACTCTTGATGAACAGGCCAAGGAAGTTCTGCATCGCCTGGGGCAGATATCCCGCGCGCTGGTAGAACAAGATGCTCGTCGGGTTCTTCCGCTTCGACAGTTTCGATTTATCGGCATTGCGCAACAACGGCAAATGCGTGAGCACTGGCGGTTCCCAGCCGAAATATTGATACAGCAACAAATGCTTGGGCGCAGAGGAAATCCACTCTTCGCCGCGCATGACATGCGTGATTTCCATCAGATAGTCATCGACGACATTGGCCAAGTGATAGGTTGGCAGTCCGTCTGACTTCATCAGAACCTGCATGTCGATAACCGAATATTCAAACTCGATCTCGCCGCGTAATGTGTCCTGAACGATGCATTTGCCTTCGGTCGGGATTTTCATGCGTACGACATGCGGCACGCCGTCGGCGTCGAGCTTCGCGCAGTCTTCCGAGGTGAGCGAAAGGCACGTGCCATCATATTTCGGTGGTTGCTTGGCCGCCATTTGGACTGCCCGCGAGGCGCTCAGCTTTTCAGCCGTGCAATAGCATTTGAACGCATGGCCATCTGCAAGCAACCGGTCGCAATGTTCGGTGTAGATCGCGCTACGCTCCGACTGGCGATAGGGACCGTGCGGTCCGCCGACGTCCGGGCCTTCATCCCAGCTCAACCCAAGCCAGCGGAGAGATTCCAGGATCATTTTTTCCGATTGGGGCGTTGAGCGCGCTTGGTCAGTATCTTCGATCCGCAGCAAGAATTCGCCGCCATGTTTCTTGGCAAAGCAATAGTTGATGAGCGCGATATAGGCGGTGCCGACATGTGGGTCGCCAGTGGGTGACGGTGCTACCCGGGTGCGGACTGGACGGGTGATGGCATTCATGTTCTGTGCTTCTTTCAATCTCGGTTTGGCGGTCCTCTATCAAGCCACGCCATGCTTGTCATCTTCGCGGTGCAATTATGAAATGCCGATATGTCGCTCGCACGAAAGCGGGGGGTAGGGTAAAGTCTGCCTAGCGCAAAGCCAATAACAGGCGTAGCTGATTGATTAATGACGCCTACTCTCCCCCGCTTGCTCTCGCTTGGAACAGCCGTACCGCCGCATAGCATCACGCAAGATCAAGTCTTGTCGATATTGGCGCAGGCCAAAGGTCACGCGCTGCCGGCTCGCATGGCGGATATCTTGGGCAATACCGGCATACAACAGCGCCATATTGCCATGCCGCCTGAATATTATTTTGCGCCACGGTCGTGGGCCGGTCGCGCGCAGGTATATGCTGACGCTTCAGCGGCTATGTTTGAGGCCGCGGCGGCGCAAGCGCTGGACCGTGCAGGTATCAATGCCGCCGACATCGGCCAGATTGTGTTTGTGTCAACCACAGGAACGATGACGCCGAGCTTGCCAAGCCGGATGATCGCGAAAATGGGCTTCGCGCCCGATACCCGATGCGTGCCGTTGTTCGGCTATGGCTGCGCTGGCGGAGTCATTGGTCTTGGTGTTGCGGCGGACCTGTTCCGCGCCAATCCGGACAAGCCAGTCTTGTTGGTAAGCCTTGAGCTGTGCAGCCTTGCATATGACCATGCGCGGATGGACAAAAAGGATATGGTCGCGCTTGCCCTGTTTGCCGATGGCTGTGCAGCCGCGGTGATCGGGGCAGGGTCTGGCCCGGCGCTTTCGGCCTTTGCCAGCCATGTTTGGCCAGACACGCTGGATATGATGGGCTGGGAGATCGGCGACACAGGGTTTGATCTGGTACTTGCGCGCGACATTCCTGTTTTTGTGAATAGCCATTTTGCCCCGGTCTGCGATGATTTTTTGGCACGGCAGGGTCTTGCAAAGTCCAATATGGCTGAGCCTGCGTGTCACCCCGGGGGCGGCCGCGTTGTCGATGCGCTTTCTGCATATCTGGGCGATGATTTGGCTATGACTCGGTCGGTGCTGCGCGAACATGGTAATATGAGCTCGCCAACGGTTCTTTTTGTCTTGGAAGCTTTGCTAGCTGCAGGGGCCATAACAAAGCCAACCTTATTGACCGCGCTTGGTCCCGGCTTTGTGGGTGCGATGGGCGTAATTCAGCCATGACAAGCAAAAGTGGGTTCCGGTTTTGCGGCTCGGTCATGGCGACCAACGGGAATCAGCCATGACCGTATTTGACTGGCCATTCTGGGCGCAACTGGTGTTCGGCTATGTGATCGTCCAGCGCGTGGCGGAATTGGCCTATGCTAATGCCAATACCCGCCGTTTGCTGGCCGAAGGTGGCCGCGAATATGGCGAAAAGCACTATCCGCTCTTCATATTGTTACATGGCGGTTGGCTCATATCTATCGCGCTGTTCGCCAAGCCGGACTCTGCGCCCGACCTGATTCTGCTGAATGCCTTCATCGCCAGCCAGACTTTCCGGTTCTGGACATTGGCCAGCATTGGCCGTTGGTGGACGACGCGCATCATCAGCGCGCCGCATTTTCCGACCGTAAAGCGCGGCCCCTATCGCTTTTTAAAACACCCCAATTACACGCTGGTCGTTGTCGAAATCGCACTGTTGCCTTTGTTGCTAGGCGCGCCAGCCATGGCGATCACATTTTCGATACTGAACGCTGCTTTGTTATGGTGGCGGATACGGATGGAAAACGCGGTGCTTGGCGAACGTGTGGGCACTACTTGACCCGAGTGCCTGCGGGCGCTAATGGCGCGCCTTCCCATGGCCGGAGGTCTGATTCTCTTTGGTCTGTTGGGGATAACTCAGAATAGCAGCACATTGTGTGATCGGCCGGGTGGGCCAAAGGCTGAGCCTCCACCGCAAAATACGGCTGCCCACCCAAAGTAACCGCTTTAAACAAGGTGAAGATATGCCAACGATTAACCAGCTGGTCCGCAAGGGCCGGACTCCGCAGAAGACCAAGTCCAAGGTCCCTGCAATGGAGCAAAACCCACAAAAGCGCGGTGTTTGCACACGCGTTTATACAACGACCCCGAAAAAGCCGAACTCGGCTTTGCGTAAAGTTGCGAAGATCCGTCTGACCAACCAGCGTGAAGTTATTTCCTATATCCCAGGTGAAGGCCACAACCTTCAGGAGCACAGCGTTGTGCTTATCCGTGGCGGACGCGTACGCGATCTTCCCGGTGTGCGTTACCACGTGCTTCGCGGCGTACTCGATACGCAGGGCGTCAAGGACCGCAAGCAATCGCGTTCCAAATATGGTGCAAAGCGTCCGAAGTAATTCGAACGTTACCATTGGCTGGCCGATTGGCGCGCATTTGCGCTGCCACTGGTCCCATGAGATAAAGGAAATAATATATGTCACGTCGTCGTCGTCCTGAAAAGCGCATCATTCTTCCCGATCCCAAGTTCGGTGATATCGTGCTTTCGAAGTTCATGAACAACCTGATGCTTGACGGTAAGAAGTCAGCAGCAGAGCGTATCGTTTACGGTGCGTTGGAAACCGTTGAAGCCCGCGCCAAGAAGGATCCTATCCAGACCTTCCATGAAGCGCTGGATAACGTAAAGCCAGGCATCGAAGTCCGTAGCCGCCGCGTTGGTGGTGCAACGTACCAGGTTCCTTGCGAAGTTCGTCCAGAGCGCGCGCAGGCACTTGCCATTCGTTGGTTGATCGGTGCTGCACGTAACCGTAGCGAAACCACCATGGCTGCCCGTTTGTCGGGTGAGCTGATGGATGCTGCGTCAAACCGTGGCAACGCTGTCAAAAAACGTGAAGATACGCACCGTATGGCAGAAGCCAACCGCGCGTTTGCTCACTACCGCTGGTAATCCCCTTCGAGCCGCTTCGGCGGCTCACACTTCGGAGTATAGAATATGGCACGCAGCCATCCACTCAATATGTATCGCAACATCGGTATCATGGCGCATATCGACGCCGGTAAAACCACGACCACCGAGCGCATCCTTTTCTACACCGGCAAGTCGTATAAAATCGGCGAAGTTCATGATGGCGCTGCCACCATGGATTGGATGGAGCAAGAGCAAGAGCGTGGCATCACGATCACTTCGGCTGCAACGACCTGTTTCTGGAACGACCACCGCATCAACATCATTGATACGCCGGGCCACGTTGACTTCACGATTGAAGTTGAACGTTCGCTGCGCGTACTCGATGGCGCGGTCGCTTGCTTCGACGGCGTTGCCGGCGTTGAGCCACAGTCCGAAACCGTTTGGCGTCAGGCTGATAAGTATGGCGTTCCACGCATGTGCTTCATCAACAAGCTCGACCGTACTGGCGCGAACTTCAAATATTGCGTTCAGTCGATCATCGATCGTTTGGGTGCAAAGCCAGCAGTTCTGTACATTCCAATCGGCCTCGAAGCTGACCTGAAGGGTCTCGTCGATCTCGTGGAAAACCGTGCAATCATCTGGAAAGATGAAAGCCTCGGTGCGGACTTCTTCTATGAAGAAATTCCTGCGGATCTGGCTGCTGAAGCTGCAAAGTATCGCAGCGAGTTGATCGAACTTGCCGTCGAGCAAGACGATGTTGCCATGGAAGCGTATCTTGAAGGTAATGAGCCTGACGTAGCAACGTTGAAGGCGCTGATCCGCAAGGGCACGTTGAACCAGTCATTCGTTCCTGTTTGCTGTGGTTCGGCGTTCAAGAACAAGGGCGTTCAGCCTTTGCTCGACGCTGTTGTCGACTATCTGCCTTCGCCGCTCGACATCGCTGATGTTCAGGGTGTCCACATGGACACGCTTGAGCCAGACAGCCGTCCGGCGACTGACGATGCGCCGTTCTCGGCACTCGCATTCAAGGTCATGAACGATCCATTCGTTGGCTCGCTGACCTTCATCCGCATCTATTCGGGTAGCCTCGTTAAGGGCACCTACCTGAACTCGGTGAAGGACAAGAAGGAAAAGGTCGGGCGTATGCTCGAAATGCACGCCAACGAACGTAAGGACGTTGATGAGGCATTCGCAGGCGACATTATCGCGCTTGCCGGCATGAAGGAAACGACAACTGGTGACACTTTGTGCGCCGAACGTTTCCCGATCATTCTTGAGCGTATGGAATTCCCTGAGCCCGTTATCGAGCTTTCGGTTGAACCAAAGACCAAGGCTGACCAAGAAAAGATGGGCATCGCGCTCAATCGTTTGTCCGCTGAAGATCCTTCGTTCCGCGTTTCGACTGATCATGAGTCAGGCCAGACGATCATTAAGGGCATGGGCGAGCTTCACCTCGACATCATCGTCGATCGTATGCGTCGTGAATTCAAGGTTGAAGCAAATGTCGGCGCGCCGCAGGTTGCATACCGCGAATATCTCGCACGCGAAGTTGACGTTGATTACACCCACAAGAAGCAGTCGGGTGGCTCGGGTCAGTTTGGCCGTATCAAGTTCACGGTAAAGCCGGGCGAGCGTGGCACGGGCATCATCTTCAAGGATGAAGTCAAGGGCGGTAACATTCCGAAGGAATATATCCCTTCGGTTGAAAAGGGCATGCGCGAAACCGCAGAGTCCGGATCGCTCATCGGCTTCCCGATCATCGACTTCGAAATCACGCTGTATGACGGCGCATACCATGACGTCGACTCGTCGGCACTGGCATTCGAAATCGCTGGCCGTGCAGGCATGCGTGAAGCTGCGCAAAAAGCCGGCATCAAATTGCTTGAACCCATCATGAAGGTCGAAGTTGTATCTCCTGAAGAATATCTGGGCGATGTAATCGGCGACATGAACTCACGTCGTGGTCAAATTCAGGGCACTGACAGCCGCGGTAATGCGCAGGTTGTTGAGTCCATGGTGCCTTTGGCCAACATGTTCGGCTATGTGAACCAGCTCCGCTCGTTCACGCAGGGACGTGCAAACTACTCGATGTTCTTCAATCATTATGATGAAGTCCCATCGAACGTTGCGGCCGAAATCAAGGAGAAGCTTGCCTGATAGGCAAAAGCCGATTAATGGCGGCGCCTGATTCAGCAGGCGTCGTCCCACCTGATCAAAATATTACCTAATCGAAAGAAGGTTTGAGAAAATGGCAAAAGCTAAATTTGAGCGGACGAAACCGCATTGCAACATTGGTACCATCGGTCACGTTGACCACGGTAAGACCACGCTGACTGCAGCGATCACCAAGATCATGGCTGAAACTTACGGCGGTACCGCTGTTGATTTCGCTAACATCGATAAGGCTCCTGAAGAGCGCGAGCGCGGCATCACCATTTCGACTGCACACGTTGAATATGAAACTGCTGGTCGTCACTACGCACACGTCGACTGCCCAGGTCACGCTGACTATGTTAAGAACATGATCACCGGTGCTGCTCAGATGGACGGCGCTATCCTCGTTGTGAACGCTGCTGACGGCCCGATGCCACAGACTCGCGAGCACATCCTGCTTGCACGTCAGGTTGGCGTTCCTGCACTTGTTGTTTACATGAACAAGGTCGACCAGGTTGACGATGAAGAAATTCTCGAACTGGTTGAAATGGAAATCCGTGAACTTCTTTCGAAGTATGATTTCCCAGGCGACGATATTCCAATCGTTCGTGGTTCGGCACTTGCTGCACTCGAAGGCCGTGACGACAACATCGGTAAGGAATCTGTCCTTGCACTGATGGCTGCCGTTGACGAAGCCATTCCTCAGCCAGAGCGTCCAATCGACAAGCCATTCCTGATGCCAGTTGAAGACGTGTTCTCGATCTCGGGTCGTGGTACGGTTGTTACTGGCCGCGTTGAAACCGGAATCGTCAAGGTTGGCGAAGAAGTTGAAATCGTTGGTATCAAGGACACAAAGAAAACGACCGTTACCGGCGTTGAAATGTTCCGCAAGCTGCTCGACGAAGGTCGTGCAGGCGATAACATCGGTGCGCTTGTTCGTGGCGTAGGCCGTGAAGAAGTTGAGCGTGGTCAAGTTCTCTGCAAGCCAGGTTCGGTTACGCCGCACACTGAGTTCTCGGCAGAAATCTACGTTCTCTCGAAGGACGAAGGCGGCCGTCATACGCCATTCTTCGCAAACTACCGTCCACAGTTCTACTTCCGTACAACTGACGTGACCGGTGAAGTGATCCTTCCTGAAGGCACTGAAATGGTTATGCCAGGCGATAACGTAACCATCGCGGTTAAGTTGATTGCTCCAATCGCTATGGACCCAGGTCTTCGCTTCGCAATTCGCGAAGGCGGACGCACCGTCGGTTCTGGGGTTGTCAGCACCATCACGAAGTAATATAGGCCGCGCATCCCGCCCGACTCTTTGATTCGGGCGGGGCGGTTTTTAGAATTTCAAAACAGTTGTTCCGGCTTCGAAAGCGCAAGTCGGAATGGCTGTTTTTCGGCTCTTTGATATTGATAGAATTTGGAAATTGGTGAACCCATGGAAACGCAGAATATCCGCATCCGCCTGAAAGCATTTGACCATCGCGTCCTCGATCAGGCGACTGGCGATATCGCAGACACCGCACGCCGCACTGGCGCGCTCATTCGTGGTCCAATTCCACTTCCTACCCGTATCGAAAAGTTCACAGTGAACCGCGGACCGCACGTTGACAAAAAGTCGCGCGAGCAGTTTGAAGTTCGTACTTATAAAAGGTTGCTCGACATTGTGCAGCCCACGCCACAGACCGTAGACGCGCTCATGAAGCTCGATCTTGCTGCTGGTGTGAATGTCGAAATCAAATTGGCGTAAGCCGATACCTCTACGAAAGTAGAGTGAGACAATAGGAATACCGCCGAGTTTACTCGGGCTGCGTTCCCCGTCTTACCAGATTGCGCACTAAGGTGCGCCACTGGTGCCTAGCCCGGACGGGGCAATGCTTAAAAATTCAGGGCTGGATTTAGGCGTCACGCCCTCCTGGCAATCCTGCCAGCCGGGCCTCTGACATAAGTTGGAGTATGGATCATGCGCACTGGCGTGATCGCGAAAAAGATGGGTATGATGCGCCTCTTCAATGAAGATGGCCGTCACGTACCTGTGACCGTTTTGGCGCTGGAAGGCTGCCAAGTGGTTGGAGCCCGCAATGCAGAGAAGGATGGCTATTTTGCTGTTCGTCTCGGTGCCGGCGCCCGTAAAGCGAAAAATGTAAACAAACCACAACGCGGCGAATTCGCTAAAGCACAGGTCGAGCCAAAAGCTCGCGTTGCTGAATTCCGCGTTGATAATGCTGACGGCTTGCTGCCTGTCGGTGCAACCGTTTCTGCGGACCATTTCATTGACGGCCAATTGGTCGACATCACTGGCCACACGCAGGGTAAAGGCTTTGCTGGCGCTATGAAGCGTTGGGGCTTCGGCGGTATGCGCGCATCACATGGTGTGTCGATTACCCACCGTGCCCATGGTTCGACTGGCCAACGCCAGGATCCGGGCAAGGTTTTCAAAAACAAGAAGATGGCCGGCCACATGGGCGACCGTCAACGCACACAACAGAATCTTGAAATCGTCCGCACTGATGTTGCGCGCGGCCTGATCTTCGTAAAGGGCTCGGTCCCTGGCGCGAAGAACGGCTGGTTGCTCGTCCGTGACGCTGTAAAGGTTCCTACCCCTGAAGCTGCACCGTTCCCCGGCGCGTTGAAGAACGACAATGAAGCCCCAGTGGTTGAAGACGTCGTAATCGCAACCGAAGTCGAAGTTGCAGACACCCCCGCTGTCGAAGCTGAAGCGCCTGCCGCTGAAGCTGCGCCCGCTGTCGAGGCTGCTGCTGTTGAAGCACCTGCTGCAGACGCCGGCGAAGAAAAGAAGGAGGGCTAAGCCATGAAGCTCAAGGTTCAAACCCTCGACGCCAAAGCAAAGGGCGACATCGATCTGAATGACGACGTATTTGGCATTGAGCCACGCGCCGACATTCTGCACCGTGTTGTTACCTGGCAGCGTGAAAAGGCCCGTGGTACGGCTCGTCCTACCCGTGAGCGTTCAGACGTTGCACGCACCGGCAAGAAATTCGGCAACCAGAAGGGTGGCGGTACTGCCCGTCACGGTGACCGCGCTGCTCCGATCTTCATCGGCGGTGGTAAGGCCCATGGTGCCCGTTTGCGTGACTTTAACCCGTCGCTGAACAAGAAGATCCGTTCTTTGGGTCTGAAGATGGCGCTTTCGAGCAAAGCCAAGTCGGGTTCGTTGATCGTTCTTGAAGATCTGGAACTGAAAGCTGCAAAGACTGCGGCTCTCATGGGGCAGGTTGGCAAGCTCGGCTTCGGCAAGTCGACATTGGTTATCGATGGCGACACCGTCAGCGACAATTTCCGTCTGGCTTCGGCTAACCTGGTTGGCATCAACGTGATGCCTGCTGTTGGCGCGAATGTTTATGACATCCTGAAGCATGATACTCTGGTTTTGACCCGCGCTGCGGTTGAGAAGCTGGAAGCACGCTTCGCCCTCACGGGAGGTGCCAACTAATGGCTAAGGATAAAGCAATCGACGTGCGTCACTACGACGTAATCGTTGCACCGCACATCACTGAAAAGGCGACCCTGTTGTCCGAGCACAATGCTGTTGTGTTCAAAGTCACGGGAAGCTCGACCAAGCCACAGATCAAGGCAGCTGTGGAAGCCCTGTTCGACGTCAAGGTCCTGAACGTGAATACGCTCGTGCAAAAGGGCAAGACCAAGCGCTGGAAGGGCAAGCCCTACACGCGTTCGGATGTCAAAAAAGCAATCGTCACTTTGGCCGAAGGCCAGAGCATTGACGTGACCACCGGTATTTAAGGGCAGGATAATGGCACTCAAAAGCTACAAACCAACTAGCCCCGCCCGTCGCGGCCTTGTGCTGGTTGACCGGTCGAGCCTCTACAAAGGCGGTCCTGTTAAGGGATTGACTGAAGGTAAGAGCAAGACCGGCGGCCGTAACAACAAGGGCCACGTGACTTCGCGCGGTATCGGCGGCGGTCACAAGCAAAAATATCGTCTGATCGACTTCAAACGTCGTAAATGGGATATGCCTGCAACCGTTGAGCGTCTGGAATATGACCCCAACCGTTCTGCTTTCATCGCACTGGTAAAGTACGAAGATGGCGAATTGGCTTACATCATTGCACCACAGCGTTTGGCCGTTGGTGATACGATTGTTGCCGGTGAAAAGACCGACGTTAAGCCTGGCAACGCCATGTTGTTGAGCCAGATGCCCGTTGGTACCATTTGCCACAACATCGAAATGAAGCCCGGCAAGGGTGGCCAGATCGCACGTTCGGCAGGCACATATGTGCAGCTGGTTGGTCGTGACGGTGGCCGCGTTATCGTTCGCCTGAACTCGGGTGAGCAGCGCTACATTCTTGGTACGTGCATGGGGACAGTTGGCGCGGTTTCGAACCCTGACAACTCGAACACGACACTTGCCAAGGCAGGCCGCAATCGCTGGCGCGGCATTCGCCCGCTGACGCGTGGTGTTGCTAAGAACCCAGTCGATCACCCCCATGGTGGTGGTGAAGGTCGTACATCGGGTGGCCGTCATCCGGTTACGCCTTGGGGTAAGCCAACAAAGGGTGCTCGTACCCGCAGCAACAAGTCGACCGACCGGATGATCATCCGTTCGCGGCATGCTAAGAAGAAGAGGTAACTCATGTCTCGTTCCGTCTGGAAAGGTCCGTTTGTTGACCTCTATCTGCTGAAAAAAGCAGAAACCGCTCAGGAAGCATCGAAGGCTGCGCCGATCAAGACTTGGTCGCGTCGCTCGACAATCCTGCCTCAGTTCGTTGGCCTGACGTTCAGCGTCTATAATGGCCACAAGTTCATTCCCGTTTCGGTGAATGAGGACATGGTCGGCCATAAGCTTGGTGAGTTCGCTCCAACGCGTACTTATCATGGCCATGGCGCAGATAAGAAGGGCAAACGCTAATGGGTAAGGCATCCGCACCCCGTCGCGTCGCCGACAATGAAGCACTGGCAGTGGGCACAACCATTCGTGGTTCAGCTCAGAAGCTTGGCCTCGTTGCCGCGCTGATCCGTGGCAAGAAAGCCGAAGACGCGCTCAACATTCTCAAATTCTCTACCAAGGGAATGGCAGAAGACGTGCGCAAGGTTCTGGCATCCGCCATCGCCAACGCCGAAAACAACCACAACCTTGACGTCGACAGCCTTGTCGTTGCCGAGGCTAGCGTTGGCAAGGCACTGACCATGAAGCGTTTCATGGCCCGTGGTCGCGGCAAGTCGAGCCGGATCATCAAACCATTCAGCCGTCTGCGCATCGTTGTGCGCGAACAGCAAGAAGAGGCATAAGTCATGGGTCAGAAATCAAATCCAATCGGGCTTCGCCTGCAGATCAACCGGACTTGGGATAGCCGTTGGTACGCCGAAGGTGCGGAATATGGCCGCATGCTTCTGGAAGATATCAAGATCCGCAAGTTCATCTTTGAAACACTGCCGCAAGCAGCGATTTCGAAGGTCGTCATCGAGCGTCCTGCCAAGAACTGCCGCGTTTCAATTTACGCAGCACGTCCTGGCGTGATCATCGGCAAGAAGGGTGCGGACATTGAGAAGCTGAAAAAGCAGATCAACAAGTTCACCACCGCTGAAGTGTCGCTGAACATCGTTGAAATCCGCAAGCCGGAAGTTGACGCGAAGCTTGTTGCTCAGGGTATTGCTGACCAGCTTATCCGTCGTATCGCATTCCGTCGTGCCATGAAGCGCGCGATGCAATCGGCGATGCGTCTGGGTGCAGAAGGTATCAAGATTACCTGCGGTGGTCGTTTGGGCGGCGCAGAAATTGCCCGCGTTGAATCGTACCGTGAAGGCCGCGTGCCTGCGCACACGCTTCGTGCCAACATTGACTATGCTGAAGCCGAAGCACTGACTGCTTATGGTATCATCGGCATCAAATGCTGGATCTTCAAAGGCGAAATCTTGGGTCATGACCCAATGGCAACTGACCGACTGATGATGGAAGCGCAGACTTCCGGCGTCCGTCCGCAGTCTGACCGTCGCTAAAGGTTAGGAACTAGACATGTTGCAACCAAAGAAAACAAAGTTCCGCAAGCAGTTCAAGGGACGCATCAAGGGCGAAGCCAAGGGCGGGTCTGACCTGAACTTCGGTTCTTACGGCCTGAAGGCGCTTGAACCAGAGCGGATTACTGCACGTCAGATCGAGGCGGCTCGCCGCGCGATTACTCGTCACATCAAGCGTCAGGGACGTTTGTGGATCCGTATCTTCCCGGACGTGCCGGTAACGAAAAAGCCTGCCGAAGTTCGTCAGGGTAAGGGCAAGGGTTCGGTCGAATATTGGGCAGCCAAGGTTAAGCCTGGCCGCATCATGTTTGAACTCGACGGTGTTCCTGGTCCAATCGCAGCTGTCGCATTTCAGCGCGCAGCAATGAAACTGCCAATCAAGACCAAGGTCGTGGCGCGTCTCGGCGACACCTCGCATCTGGGAGCATCATAAGATGAGCAAAACCGAAGATCTCCGCGTCAAGAGCGACGATCAGCTTGCTGTTCAGCTCGGCGAATTGAAGCGCGAAGCGTTCAACCTGCGTTTCCAATCGGCCACTGGCCAGATGGAAAAGCCGGCACGTGTGCGTGAAGTGCGTCGTGACATCGCCCGCATCAAAACCCTGCAGGGTGAGCGCCAGCGCGCCGCCGCAAAGACGGCATAAGGAGCTACCCATGCCAAAACGTATTCTCACAGGGACTGTGGTCTCCGACAAGAATGACAAGACCATTGTCGTTCTCGTCGAGCGCAAAGTGAAGCACCCGCTTTACGGCAAGATCATCCGTCGCACGAAGAAGTATCACGCCCATGACGAAAACAACGTCGTCAAAGAGGGCCAAGTCGTCCGCATCGAAGAGTGCGCGCCGATTTCCAAGAACAAGACTTGGCGCTTGGTAGCTGACGCTGCTGCACCGGTCGCCGCAACGAAGGAGGATTGATTCCATGATTCAGATGCAATCCAATCTCGATGTTGCGGACAACAGCGGCGCTAAGCGCGTTCAGTGCATTAAGGTGCTTGGCGGTTCCAAGCGTCGCGTAGCTGGCGTCGGCGACATCATTGTGGTGTCGATCAAGGAAGCTGCACCGCGTGGCAAGGTAAAGAAAGGTGACGTGCACAAGGCCGTTATCGTTCGCACCCGCAAAGACATCCGCCGTGCCGATGGCTCGGTTATCCGCTTCGACTCTAACGCTGCTGTGCTTATCGGTAACAACAAGGAGCCGATTGGCACACGTATTTTCGGACCAGTGGTTCGCGAGCTGCGTGCCAAGAACCACATGAAAATCATCAGCTTGGCACCGGAGGTGCTATAACAATGGCTCTGGCAAAAATCAAAAAGGGTGACACGGTCGTCGTGCTTGCCGGTAAGGACAAGGGCAAATCCGGCGAAGTAACCGCCGTAATGCCTAAGGACAGCAAAGTCGTCGTCGCTGGCGTCAACATTGCTGTGCGTCACCGGAAAGCCTCGCAGGCAAACCCGCAGGGCGGTCTCGACCGCTTTGAAGCCCCGCTGCACATTTCGAATGTTGCTTTGGCGGATCCGAAAACAGGCAAGGCAACACGCGTTCGCGTGGAAACCAAGGACGGCAAGAAGGTCCGCGTGGCCGTGAAGTCCGGGGAGACGATCAGTGGCTGATACCAAATACACTCCACGTATGAAGAAGCTGTATGATGACACTGTCGTCAAGGGCTTGACTGAAAAGTTCGGTTACACAAACCGCTTCGCAGTGCCAAAGATCGAAAAGATCACACTCAACATGGGTGTTGGCGAAGGTTCGCAGGACAAGAAGAAGGTCACGACCGCTCTTGCTGAAATGGAACTGATTGCTGGTCAAAAGCCAGTCATCACCAAGGCGAAGAAATCGATTGCAGGTTTCAAGTTGCGTGAAGGCATGCCAATCGGCGTGAAGGTTACGCTTCGTGGCGCCCAGATGTACGAATTCCTTGATCGCCTGGTTACAATCGCAATGCCACGCATTCGCGATTTCCGCGGCCTAAACCCAAAGAGCTTTGACGGCCGTGGCAACTTTGCCATGGGTCTCAAGGAACAGATCATTTTCCCAGAAATCAGCTATGACGCCATCGACACGGTGCGCGGCATGGATGTGATCGTAACGACTTCGGCAAACTCGGACGACGAGGCGCGCGAACTGCTTAAGCTGTTCGGCTTCCCGTTCCCTGTAGAAGAAGCTGACGAAAAGGCGGCTGCATAATGGCTAAACTGAGCTCCATAAACAAGAACGAGCGTCGCAAGAAACTGGCTAAGAAATATGCCGGTCGTTACGCGAAGTTGAAGGCGATGGCGAAAGACCAGTCGTTGGATGACAGCGAGCGTTTGATTGCACGCCTGAAAATGGCTGAAATTCCCCGTAACGGAAACCCGCACCGCGTGCGTAACCGTTGCGAAACCACCGGGCGTCCTCGCGGCGTGTACCGTAAATTCAAGCTGAACCGTATCGAACTGCGTAATCTTGCCAATAAGGGCATGATCCCGGGCGTTACGAAGTCGAGCTGGTAAGGATAAGATAGATGGCAATGACCGATCCTTTGGGTGATATGCTCACCCGTATCCGCAACGGCCAGCGGGCGAAGAAAGACTCTGTAGTCTCGCCAGCTTCCAGCCTGCGTACCCGCGTTCTCGATGTTCTGCAGCGTGAAGGCTATATTCGCGGTTACAGCGAAGAAGCTTTGGGTGCACATAAGGGCATCCGTATCGAGCTGAAATATTTCGAAGGTGCTCCTGCTATCCAGCATGTCGCCCGCGTTTCGAAGCCAGGTCGCCGCGTATATTCAGGAAGCCAAGAGCTTCCGATTATCCGCAACGGCCTTGGCATCACCATCGTTTCGACGCCAAAGGGCGTTCTGTCTGACGCCGAAGCGCGCGCACAGAATGTCGGCGGCGAAATCCTGGCGGAGGTATTCTAATGAGCCGCATTGGTAAGAAACCTGTTCCCATTCCTGCTGGCGTAACCGCCAGCATGGAAGCGGGCACGCTTTCGGTCAAAGGACCGAAGGGCGAACTGAAAATGCCGATGAGCGACCTTATCTCGTATGAGATGCAGGACGACGGTCTTTTGGTTAAGCCTGCCAATGGCAGCAAGGCAGCCCGCGCGTTTTGGGGTATGCAGCGTACGTTGGTACAGAACCTCGTAACGGGTGTGACCGAAGGCTTTACGAAAGTCCTCGAAATCACCGGCGTTGGTTACCGTGCAAACAGCCAAGGTAAGATGTTGAAGTTGCAGCTTGGCTATAGCCATGATGTTGACTTCGCGATCCCAGAGGGCATCGAAATCAAGACACCTGATAACACCACGGTGGAAATCTCGGGTATCGACAAGCAGAAGGTTGGGCAGGTTGCTGCTGAAATCCGTCGCTGGAGGAAGCCAGAGCCATATAAGGGCAAGGGCATCAAGTACCGCGGCGAGTATATCTTCCGCAAGGAAGGGAAGAAGAAATAATGGCAAAACTGTCTCTCTTTGCAAGGCGCCGTCAACGCGTTCGTTCGAAATTGCGGGCGCAGGTTGCTGGGCGTCCTCGTCTTTCCGTGCACCGCACTGGTCGCCACATCTATGCGCAAGTCATTGACGATTCGAAGGGTTCGACCATTGCGTCTGCCTCGACTCTCGACAAGGACGTGAAGGCTAAGAACGGCTCGACAACTGAAGCTGCGGCTGATGTTGGCAAGCGGGTAGCCGAAGCTGCTAAGAAAGCTGGCATTTCCAGCGTAGTTTTTGATCGTGGCGGGTTCCTGTTCCACGGTCGCGTCAAAGCGCTTGCTGATGCAGCGCGCGAAGGCGGATTGGAGTTCTGATGATGGCTGAAAACACTGAAAGCACTGTACCTGTGACTGACGGCGCAGCTCCTGAAGCAGCCGAAGGTCAACGTCGCGGTCGCGGCGGTCGTGGCGGCGGCGGTGATAACCGTGGTGGCGGTGGCCGTGGTCGTAACAACGATCGTCGTCCTGCGCAGGAAGAAGATGATGGCACGATCGAAAAGCTCGTTCACATCAACCGCGTTTCGAAAACGGTTAAGGGCGGTAAGCGCTTTGGTTTCGCTGCACTCGTTGTTGTCGGTGACGGTCAGGGCCGCGTAGGCTTTGGTCATGGTAAGGCACGCGAAGTGCCGGAAGCCATCAACAAGGCTACTGCAGCTGCCAAGAAATCGATGATCCGCGTCGCGTTGAAAGACGGTCGTACGTTGCATCACGACGGCAAGGGCCATTTCGGCGCTGGCAAGGTGACGTTGCGTTCGGCACCAGCCGGTACCGGCATCATCGCAGGCGGCCCAATGCGCGCTGTCTTCGAAAGCCTTGGCGTTGCGGACGTTGTGACCAAATCGGTTGGTACGTCGAACCCTTACAACATGATCCGTGCTACCTTCGCGGCGCTGTCTGAACAGACCAGCCCTAAGTCGGTAGCGCAGCGTCGCGGCAAGAAAATCGCCGACCTTCTTGGTCGCGGTGGCAGCAAAACTGCTGAAGCCGACGCAGAAGCTATTGCGGAGTAATCGATATGGCGAAGATTAAACTGAAGCAGACCGGTTCGCCGATCCGCCGTCCAGCCTCACAGCGCGCAACTTTAAAGGGTCTCGGCCTTGACAAGATGAACCGCGTTGTCGAAATCGAAGACACAGCCGAAGTGCGCGGAATGATCCGCACGGTTCGTCACATGGTCCAGATCCAGGACTAATAACATCAGCGCGAATTAAAGCGAAAGCGAGTGCACGACATGAAATTGAATGACATTAAAGACAACGAAGGCGCCCGCCATCGCCGTATGCGCGTTGGCCGTGGTATCGGTTCGGGCAAGGGCAAGACCTCAGGTCGCGGCCAAAAGGGCCAGACCAGCCGTTCGGGTGTTTCGATCAACGGATTTGAAGGCGGCCAGATGCCACTTCACATGCGTATTCCAAAGCGCGGCTTCAACAATATCTTCGCCAAGGACCATGCTGAAGTAAACCTGGGCATGATCCAGAAGTTTATTGATGCCAAGAAAATCGACATCAAAGCTGTTGTTGACCATGCTGCGTTGAAGGCCGCTGGCCTCGCACGCGGCGGCAAAGACGGCGTCCGTTTGTTGGCTAAGGGCGAACTTACTTCAAAGGTAAACTTCTCTGTTGCAGGTGCCTCAAAGGCAGCGGTCGAAGCGGTCGAAAAGGCCGGCGGTAAAGTCGAAGTTCTGGTAAAGGTTTCTGCATCCGAAAAGGCTGCTGCAAAGAAATCTTCCGTCAGGAACGCTGCTAAAGAAGCGGCAGCCAAGAAATAAGATAGGGGCGACGACTTCGCTCTTGTCATGCCAGCCCCGCTTCCCGATATGGGCTGGCGGGGTTTGACATTTCTGGGCGTCGTCCAGATATTGTTAGGCGAAATTTTTGGGGTTAAGTCGTTGCACGGTTACCGTGCATTCAGGTTTAATCCGGAACCAAGGAACGTATATCATGGCATCTAGGGCCGACCAAATGGCCTCGAACCTCAATTTATCGAAGTTCGGGCAGGCAACAGAGCTCAAGAACCGCATTTGGTTCACTATTGGCGCGCTAATCGTATTCCGGATGCTCAGTTTCGTTCCGCTGCCGGGCGTTGATCCCATTGCGCAAGCGGCCCTTTATGCGAACAATGCCGCTGGCGGCGTTCTCGATATCTTCAACACTTTCTCGGGTGGTAGCCTTGAGCGCATGAGCCTCATCGCGCTCGGCGTTATGCCATATATTACAGCGTCGATCGTTGTGCAGCTCGCTGCATCGCTGTCGCCAACGCTTGCCGCCATCAAGAAAGAGGGCGAGAGCGGACGCAAGAAACTCAATCAATATACACGCTACGGAACGGTTTTCCTGACAGCGGTGCAGGGATATTTCCTTGCGGCAGGGCTTGAAAGCCTCGCTGCCGCTAATGGCATTAGCGCAGTTGTTGAGCCGGGCCTGATGTTCCGCGTTGTTGCGACGATCAGCCTCATCGGCGGCACCATGTTCCTGATGTGGCTCGGTGAGCAGATTACGTCGCGCGGTATCGGCAACGGTATCTCGTTGATTATTATGGCGGGTATCGTCGCGCAATTGCCGACATTGGTTGTGCGCTTGCTCGAAGGTGCGCGGACGGGTTCGATCAGCGGATTTCTGATCCTCGGATTTATCGGAATGTTTGTCGGGCTTACGCTCATCATTTGCTTCATGGAGCGCGGCCAGCGTCGCGTGCTCATTCAATATCCAAAGCGCGCCACGCAGCGTGGCATGATGCAGGCTGACCGCAGTCATTTGCCGTTGAAGATTAACACTGCAGGCGTAATCCCACCAATCTTTGCCTCGTCACTTCTTTTGTTGCCGCTGACGATAACACAGCTTGCGGGCAACAAGGCCGCAGGCGAGACTCAGATGGGTGACTTTGTAATATCGCTGAACCAGTATCTGCAGCATGGGCAGCCGGTGTATCTACTGCTTTACGGCTTGGGCATCATCTTTTTCTGCTTTTTTTACACCGCAGTGGTGTTCAACCCCGAAGAAACGTCTGAGAACCTGAAAAAGGCTGGCGGCTTCATTCCCGGTATTCGTCCGGGCAAGAATACAGAATCCTATCTGGATTACGTATTGACGCGTATCACCGTGTTGGGCGCTGCCTATCTTACGTTGGTATGTTTGCTTCCAGATTATGTTTTGGGCGCAACCGGATTGCAGAGCGTTTTTGCCGTTGGCGGAACGAGCTTGCTCATTCTGGTCAACGTGACCATTGATACGATTTCGCAGGTTCAGAGCCATTTGCTCGCCCACCAATATGGGGATCTGTTGAAGAAGGCCAAGTTGAAGGGTGGACGCACCCGCTAAAGGGTGCGACATCGAAACGAGCGGGGAAACGTTTCATGAATATCATCCTTTTAGGGCCTCCTGGCGCTGGCAAAGGTACGCAGGCTGCATTTCTCGTCGAGAAATATGGCATGGTGCAATTGTCCACCGGTGACATCCTGCGTGCTGCCGTGAAGGCCGGCACGGATGTCGGCAAAATGGCGGATGAAATCATGAAGGCGGGGAAGCTTTTCCCTGACGAATTGATGGCCGAGATTCTTGGCGAGCACATGGACGCCATCCCTGTAGACAAGGGCCTTATCTTTGATGGCTACCCCCGTACAGCACCCCAAGTATCGCTTCTTGACGGATTGTTGTCAGCGCGCGAGCGTACTCTGCATCATGTGATTGAGCTGGTCGTTGATGAAGACGCGCTGGTCGAACGCGTGGTTGGCCGTTTCACCTGCGCCAATTGTGGTGATGGTTACCACGATGTTTTCAAAAAGCCCGTTGAAGATGGCACGTGTGACAAATGCGGATCGCACGAATTTAAGCGTCGCCCCGACGACAATGAAGAAACAGTGCGCACGCGTATGGCGGAGTATCGCGCAAAGACCGAGCCGATCTTGCCACTTTATGATGCCCGCGGACTTGTAAGCCGTGTGGATGGCATGGCCTCCATCGAGGATGTGACCGAGGCAATTGACGCGATTGTCGCTTAACCGCGGCTGCAGCAAGTTCAGCGTGACGGACATGGAAACGGTTGTTAGAAACTCGTTCCATGAAATATCTTATGATTATCGCAGCAACCGTTGCTGCAACAGCATCGCCTGCATTTGCAGAAGTTAAAGCTGCGTCGGATACCGGTTTTAACGTGATCCATATCGCGACCGTTCAAGCAACGCCCGACGAGATATGGAAGCGCCTCCTTGCACCCAAGGACTATTGGAACAAGGCGCATAGCTGGTCTGGTTCAAGCGCTGGCTTTTACATTGATGCACAGGCCAATGGTTGCTTCTGTGAACTGTTTCAAGAAACCGACGCTACTGGCAAGGTCAAGACCGTTGGAAGCGTAGAGCATATGCGTGTTATTTTTGCGCAACCCGGCAAAGTCTTGCGCATGCAAGGCGCGTTGGGGCCACTCCAGTCTGAGGCGGTAATCGGCACGCTAACCGTCGCAATGGAGCCCGCAAAGCAAGACGGCGCGACGCGCGTGAGCTTCTCTTATGTTGTTGGGGGCTACATGCGCTACAAAGTCGCTGAAATCGCGCCTGCAGTCGACAAGGTGTTGGGCGAGCAATTCAAAAATATGTTGCTGCCCTTTACGCCCGCTGCGGTTGAAGCGCCTAAAGCTGACGGCTTCAACTTGGATGTCGAGAATTTGGACGAGGCGCCTCCAGCCGAAACCGCCGAAGCAATCGATCCGCCGGTGTCGCCCCTGAATGAGAATGATCCGGTTGCAGACCCGCCGGCTGCGGAGCCTAACTAATTGGCTGCGGGGGGGAGCAAGCCACGGTCAGGCAGCAAAGTTGAAATAGGCTGGTGCGAAATGGTCGATGTGCCAAGCCTTGGCCTGTCGCAAGTGCATGCGAAGATGGACACCGGGGCAGCTACATCATCGATTCATGCCACCCGAATCAAGCCGATTGTCCGAGAGGGCAAGCCGTGGGTGGAATTCTGGTTCCGTCTGAATGCTGGCGAAAAACCAAAGCGTTATGAGGCTCCGGTCATCGACCGGCGCATCGTGCGTTCCTCGAATGGTGATACGCAGGATCGCTATGTCATCTCAGCGCAATTTTGTTTTGGTAAACTATGCTGGAACGGACAGCTCACCTTGGCTAACCGGCGTTCCATGGCCTTTCCCTTGCTAATTGGGCGACGGGCGCTAAGGCGCGGCTTTCTGGTCAATAGCGGACGACGCTGGGTATTGGGTAGACCAGCCAATCAAGGAAATACAAGCACATGAAAATTGCCATGTTGGCGCGCAACGCCAACCTATACTCGCATCAGCGGCTCGTCGAAGCTGCCGTGGCGCGAGGCCATGAAATCGAAGTGCTCAATACGCTGCGGGTGACGATGAACATCACCTCGCATCGCCCTGAAGCCTATTATCAGGGCGCAAAGCTCGGGAATTATGATGCGGTCATTCCGCGCATTGGCGCGTCCGTAACTTTTTACGGACTCGCTGTGCTGCGCCAGTTTGAGATGATGAACGTGTGGTCGTTGAACGAAAGCGTCGCCATTGGCCGTTCGCGTGATAAGCTGCGGTCTTTGCAGATTTTGGCGCGCAAGGGGCTTGGGCTTCCCGTCACGGCGTTTGCCCATGATCCCAAGCAGACCGACGAAGTCATCAAAATGGTTGGCGGCGCACCGGTGGTCATTAAGCTGCTGGAAGGCACGCAAGGGATTGGCGTGGTTTTGGGTGAAACCGAAAAATCTGCCCGCTCGGTCATTGAGGCGTTTCGCGGTGCGAACGTGAACATCCTCGTCCAGGAATTCATCAAAGAGGCAAATGCAACTGACATCCGTTGCTTTGTGATTGGCAACAAGGTCGTCGCATCGATGCAGCGTAAAGGCGCCGAGGGCGATTTTCGCTCGAACCTGCATCGCGGCGGGTCAGCTGAAGCGATCAAAATTACACCGGAAGAACGGTCAACGGCAGTCCGTGCCGCGCGCGCCATGGGGTTAAACGTTGCTGGCGTCGACATGCTCCGGTCGAACCACGGCCCGGTGATCATGGAAGTGAATAGCTCCCCCGGGCTTGAGGGAATCGAAAAGGCCAGCGGCAAGGATATTGCGAGCCGGATTATTACGTTCATCGAAGAAAACGCGATCGCGGGCAAAACCAAGACCAAAGGCAAGGGATAGCGCGCCGCCAGCCTTGACAGTTGGCGCGACTCACCGTAAGGAGACATCAATTCCGAACATCTGGTGCAGCCAGCAGCGCTTTAACGCGTCCGCTGGTTTTGTGCGTTTCGGAATATCATCAGCGTTGAGATAGGGTTTGCCTTTCGGGGCACCTGTGGAGCAGGAGTAAATAAATTGGCACGTATTGCCGGAGTTAACATTCCAACCAACAAGCGCGTGATCATTGCGCTTACCTACATTCACGGTATCGGCCGCACTAAAGCCGTCGAAATCGCGACTAAGCTGGGAATTGATCATAGCCGTCGTGTGCAGGACCTTTCGGATGCCGAAGTTCTGCAAATCCGCGAAACCATCGATGCGGGCTACACTGTAGAAGGCGATCTTCGCCGTAACACATCGATGAACATCAAGCGTTTGATGGATCTCGCCTGCTACCGTGGCCTTCGCCACCGTAAGGGCCTTCCAGTCCGTGGCCAGCGTACGCATACCAATGCGCGCACCCGTAAGGGCAAGTCCAAGGCAATCGCGGGCAAGAAGAAGTAATCACTGGCTTTTGCCTGATTATTTTTTCTTCGCATTTTCGAATAGGATACACATTATATGGCACGCGAACCACAACGCATTAAAAAGCGGGAGCGTAAAAATATTTCGGCAGGCGTCGCACACGTCAATGCCAGCTTCAACAACACCATGATCACGATCACCGATGCCCAGGGCAACGCGATCAGCTGGTCATCCGCAGGAACCATGGGTTTCAAGGGCAGCCGCAAGTCGACGCCTTATGCAGCACAGGTTGCAGCAGAAGACGCAGGCAAGAAGGCCGCTGAACATGGCGTTCGTACGCTTGAAGTCGAAGTTAAGGGTCCTGGTTCGGGTCGTGAATCGGCACTTCGCGCATTGCAGGCAGTTGGTTTCACCATCACCTCGATTCGCGACGTGACATCAATCCCGCACAATGGCGTCCGTCCTTCCAAGCGTCGGCGCGTCTAAGCATTCGTTTCAGGGGCGGCTGGTCAGTCGTTCCTTCTTTTACCCGCGAACCGGCACGGTGCACCAAATTGCCGGTCCCGCAAAACCCAAGGGGAAATCCATGTCCGTCAATATTAAGAACTGGCAGGAACTGAAAAAGCCCAACGCACTTGAACTCAAGTCAGGTAGCGATGCGAAGCGCAAGGCAATTTTTGTTGCAGAGCCGCTTGAGCGTGGCTTTGGTTTGACTCTCGGCAACGCGCTGCGTCGCGTATTGCTCTCATCGTTGCAGGGCGCAGCGATCACATCGATCAAAATCGAAAACGTGTTGCACGAATTCTCGTCACTTGCTGGCGTGCGTGAAGATGTCACCGACATCGTTTTGAACATCAAGCAAGTTGCGTTGAAGATGGAGGGCGAAGGTCCAAAGCGTCTTCAGCTTTCGGCAACTGGCCCCGGCGCGGTAACCGCTGGTGACATCGCTGTTTCGGGCGACATCCAAGTGATGAACCCTGACCTCGTGATCTGCCATCTCGACGATGGTGCGACGCTCAACATGGAAATCACTGCCGACAGCGGCAAGGGCTATGTTCCTGCAGTTGCCAATCGTCCAGCAGATGCGCCAATTGGCCTTATTCCGGTCGATAGCCTGTATTCGCCTGTACGTCAGGTTGCTTACAAGGTTGATAATGCGCGCATCGGTCAAGAACTTGACTATGACAAGCTTTCGCTGACTATCGAAACCGACGGCACTGTAACCCCTGAAGACGCAGTGGCTTATGCCGCACGCATTCTACAGGACCAGTTGCAAGTTTTCGTCCACTTCGAAGATTCGATGGCTGCATCGTCGCCAATGATCGGCATGGCTGCACCATCTGCGTCTTCGGAAGAATCGGATGCAAACCAGCTCAACCGTTATCTTCTCAAGAAAGTCGACGAGTTGGAATTGTC
This sequence comes from Sphingomonadales bacterium, assembly GCA_027486895.1. Classification (GTDB taxonomy): domain Bacteria; phylum Pseudomonadota; class Alphaproteobacteria; order Sphingomonadales; family Sphingomonadaceae; genus Sphingorhabdus_B. The sequence continues at coordinate 124,557 of JAIXOE010000019.1, read as the reverse complement.
GGTCCGCAGCGCAAACTGCCTCAAGAACGACAACATCATCTACATCGGCGACCTCGTTCAAAAGAGCGAAGCCGAAATGCTGCGTACGCCTAATTTCGGTCGCAAGTCGCTGAACGAAATCAAGGAAGTACTGTCGTCGATGGGTCTGCGTCTCGGCATGGACATCCCAGGCTGGCCGCCCGAGAATATCGAAGAGATGGCTAAGAAGCTTGAGCAGGAACTGCTCGGATAAGAATATATGGGCCGAAGCAATGCTTTGGCCCATTGTTACAGGGCAAAGGGCCACCCTTAACAGGCCTGGATCGGGTTACCTGACACGGACCCCCTACGAACGACCGATCCCTTCAGGGAAAGTGGGAACCGGTTTCCCGCCCGGAAGGGTCGGCAAGAAAGGAATGAAATATGCGCCATAAAGTTGGCCACCGTAAGCTGCAACGTACCACGTCGCACCGTACCGCGATGCTTCGCAACATGGCAGCGTCGCTTATCAAGCACGAACAGATCAAGACGACTTTGCCAAAGGCGAAGGAACTGCGTCCTTACATCGAAAAGCTGATCACGCTTGCGAAGAAGGGGGGCTTGTCCAACCGTCGTCTCGCGATGAGCCGTTTGATGGACGACAAGCAGCTGGTAAAGTTGTTTGACGAACTGGCAACGCGCTATGCTGACCGCAGTGGTGGTTACAGCCGCGTGATCAAGGCTGGCTTCCGTGGTTCGGACGCTGCACCAATGGGCGTTATCGAACTCGTTGACCGCAACGTCGACGCCAAGGGTCAAGACAGCGGACCAGTCGAAGTATTGGACGACGCTGAATAAGCGCGTTTCGCTTAAAGAGTTTCTAAAGGGCGGTATCCGATAGGGTGCCGCCCTTTTTCGTTTTAGGGTGTTTGTGATCGATAGAGCAGTGTGCGTCATGAGATTGCCCTTTCCACCGATTGGAGGCTATGCACAAAGAACGTCGCGATATTGCGGGCATGGGCAGGACATGAGCATTTGGTGAAATATGAAATCAGATAGCTTTCGGTTCGGCCGCTTCACGCTTCAGGTCGATAGCCGACGTCTGCACTGCGACGGCACTGTGGTGGATGTATCCAGCCGTTATTTCGATGCGCTTGTCCTGCTGGTCACCAATGCTGGCGCGCTCGTGTCCAAAGACCGGTTCATGGATGATGTGTGGCGCGGCGTTCCCGTAACTGACGAAGCACTCACGCAATGTATTCGCAGCCTGCGCCGTGTCCTTGAGGACGACGCAACGCGGCCGATGTTTATCGAGACCGTGCCGAAGCATGGTTATCGCTTTATCGCTGCTGTCGAAGGCAATGCTGTGTCGGCACCCATTAATTCTCAAGCCACTGATACCACGACCGACTGGGCGACATTTTGGGCGCTTGGCGGTGCGGGCGTTGTCGGTGGTGGGCTGGCGGGACTGCTTGGCGGGCTTTTCTACGGATTTGCGGGTGCATCGCAGCCAATGGCTTCCGGTTCGGGCGCGGCATCTATCGTACTCGTCCTGACAGCCATTACGATACTTGTAGCATTGCTTGGCGCAGCGGGTGTCAGTTTCGGAATCGCTTTGGTCGGCCTTTGGAAGTCAGCCCGTTGGTCCGCAACTATGGCCGGCGCCGCGGCGGGGGGTTTTCTGGTTGGCGGTATTGTGAAGCTGCTTGGGTTGGACGCATTTAATCTGGTGCTTGGTCAATCACCCACCCAAATCACCGGCGCACTGGAAGGAGCGGCGATTGGTGCCTCAGTCGGGCTTGGCGTATGGCTTGGTCGACGGCAGATGCCCGACATGCCTCTTCGGTTCGCAATATTACCCGCCGCCTCCGCCGGAGCAATTGCCGGGGTCGGCATTGTCTTGGCCGGCGGCCGGCTGCTTGGGGGAAGCATATATGAGCTGGCCCGGCTTCTTCCCCAATCGCGGCTGCGGTTTGACCAAATCGGCGGCTTCTTCGGCGAAACGGGTTTCGGACCCATCAGCCAGATCGTCACCGGTGGTCTTGAAAGCATGCTGTTAGCCGCAGGAATAACGGCTGCTATATTGTTGGCGCAGCGGCAACGCGGTGATTGATTTTCGACGAAAATGCGAAATATTCTTGCGGGCGACAGCGGGAATAGTTGGCGTTCAAGTATGGACGATATAGTCCGATGACAGAAATTTCGAGAGTTGGGGAAATGATAATATGCGAAGTGTATTTTTGGTTGGGGCAGCCGTCATGATGTCGCCGATTTCGTCGGTCGCCATGGCCCAAGATTCAGCTGCCACCGATGCCGAAGTCAAATTGACCTATCCGCAGACCAAAACTGTCAATGTCGTCGAGGAACAATTCGGCGTAAAAGTTGCCGATCCCTACCGCTGGCTTGAAGACGATGTACGCGTCAATCCGGAAGTCGCTGAATGGGTGAAGGCGCAGAATGCCGTTACGGACGCATATCTGGAAACATTGCCCGGCAAGAAAGTGCTCGCCGAGCGTATGAAGAAGCTTTTCGATTATGAGCGTTTCGGCCTTCCCGAAAAAGCGGGCGGCTATTATTTCTTCACAAAGAATGACGGCTTGCAGAACCAGTCCGTTTTGTATGTGCGCAAGGGACTGACTGGCGCCGACCGCATTTTGATCGATCCCAATCTATGGGCGAAAGACGGCGCCACTGCGCTCGATAGCTGGGTCCCATCGAAAAATGGCAAACTTCTGGCCTATGCCATTCAGGATGGTGGTTCGGACTGGCGGACGATCAAAGTCCTCGACACCGTTACGGGCAAGGTACTGGCCGACGAAATCAACTGGGCGAAATTCACCAACATAAGCTGGGTCGGCAATGACGGGTTTTTATACTCGCGCTTTTCGGAGCCAAAAGAAGGCGCCGCATTCCAGCAGCTGAACTATAACCAGACCATATATTACCACAAAATCGGCACGCCCCAGTCGGAAGACAAGGCAATATATGCAACGCCGGACAAGCCCGAATATGGGCATAGCGCGCAAGTGACTCACGACGGCAAGTGGGCAGTCATAACGACGTCTTCGGGTACCGATGAGAAATATGAGCTGCACGTCATGGCGCTTGGCAAAAAGCCAACATGGAAACCCCAGCCGCTCGTCACGGGTCTTGAGCATGACTGGGGCCTTATCGAAGGCATGGGCAACACGCTTTGGTTCACAACAAATAAGGGCGCACCAAAGCTGAAGGTCGTTGCGGTTGATCTTAAAGCCAAGATACTCAATCGTATTCCTTGCGAAGATCAAACCAGTCCTGACAATGTGTGCATGGGGGAAGGCTATGACTTCGTCGATGTCGTACCCGAACGCGCCGAGACGTTATCGCGCGCGCAGATTGTCGGCAACCGCCTCATCCTGTCATATATCAAAGACGCCAAATCTATGGCCCTGATGACGGACCTTGCTGGTCAGCCCGTTCAGGAAATCAAGCTTAACGCGATCGGGACAGCCAGCGGATTTTCTGGAACGCCGGGTGATCCGGAAACATTTTACGGTTTCTCCAGCTTCAATCAGCCAGGCGCGGTATATCGGTTCGACAGCAAGACCGGTGCTTCGTCGCCATTCGCCCAACCTAAATTAAGCTTCAACCCAGCGGACTTTTCGGTTGAGCAGGTATTTTATCCGTCAAAGGATGGCACGAAAATACCGATGTTCATCGTGCACAAGAAAGATCTCGATCTGTCGAAGGGCGCGCCGACGTTGCTCTATTCCTATGGCGGGTTCAACATTTCGCAGACACCGACATATTCGCCAACGCGCATGGCTTGGTTGCAATCCGGCGGCGTGTTCGCCCTCGCCAATATTCGTGGTGGCGGCGAATATGGAAAGCCATGGCATGACGCTGGTCGCTTGATGAACAAACAAAACGTGTTTGATGATTTTGCCGCGGCTGCTGAATATCTGATTTCAAGCGGTGTTTCGGCCAAGGGCAAGATTGCCATTGAGGGGCGGTCCAATGGCGGATTGCTGATCGGTGCAGTTGTGAACCAGCGTCCCGACTTGTTCGCTGCGGGACATGCCGCAGTGGGCGTGATGGACATGGTGCGCTTCGACCGCTTTACGGCTGGCCGCTATTGGGTCGATGATTATGGCTACCCTAGCAAGGAAGCCGACTTCAAAATGCAGATGACCTATTCACCCTATCACAACATCAAATCAGGCGTCGAATATCCAGCTGTCATCGTTTCGACTGCGGATACCGATGACCGTGTGGTTCCCGGGCATAGCTTCAAATATATCTCTGCCCTGCAGGCTGCAGACACCGGCAACAAGCCGAAGATTATACGTATCGAAAGCCGCGCAGGCCATGGTTCAGGCAAGCCGACCGACAAGGTGATTGACGAATATTCTGACATTTATGCGTTTCTCGCAAAGTGGACCGGGCTCACGCTGACCGAATAATTGTTCATGAAAATGATGATTTAGATGAACGGATGCTGACAAGTCAATTCAGCATCCGCTCAACTCGAATCGCATATTTGCTCTCTATCGGCACAGAATAGCTGCGCCGGTTCAAGGAGAACGAAGATGAATTTCATGACCAAAAGTTTGCTTGGCGCTGGAGCTGCTGCCGCAGCTTTGGTCAGCGTATCCGTTCCAGCGCAAGCGCGTGACCGCTATGACCGCGACCGCGATGGCATCAGTGCCGGCGAGATCATTGCTGGAGCGGTGGTGCTTGGTGGTATTGCCGCTGTGCTTTCTAGCGGCAACAATCGCCGCGACGATCGCTACAGCTATGACGACCGTTATGATTATAACCGTGCAGGCTATAATTACGACAATCGCGGCGGTAGCAGCCGCGCCGCTGTAAACCAGTGCGTCACCAGTGTTGAGCGGTGGGCAAATGGATATAGCCGTTCCGACGTGACGCAGGTGCGCAGCATTGAACGGACTAGCTCTGGTTATCGCGTAAAAGGTAATGTCGTTGTGCAAGATGGCTCGCGTGGCCGCAACTACGACAGCGGCTATGGTTCTGATCGTTATAATCAGGGCGACCGTTATGACCGCTACGACCGCAACGCCTATCAGCGTGGCTACGATAAAGGCCGGTTCACCTGCTATGTAGAACGTGGCCGCGTTGTGGACATCGACTACAGCGGACTGGATCAGTGGCGCTAAGTTTTTAACCGCTCGTGGGGGCAATGAGGCTCAGTCTGGTAACAGGCTGAGCCTCTTGTCATTTGCATATCGCGATATTCGGGGCAGCGCCTGGAAAGGCTGGCTTTGCTTGCCACATGCTGAAAAACCCGCCACAGTCAGCCTATGGCAAATATCCTCGCTTTTCTGTTTGGTCTTATTGCACTTGTCTTGGCAATCATCGGGTTCATCCCGTTGCTTGGATGGCTAAACTGGCTCATTATTTTGATTGCTGGCGTGGGCGCTGCCTTTGGCTTCGCCTCGGAAAAGAACAGTGGCAGAAACTTCTGCCTCGTAGTCGTGGCCATTTGTGCTCTGCGCCTCTGGATCGGGGGCGGGATCATCTGATCCCCACGCGAAGCCTGAGCCAAACACATGACAGACAAAACTGACACCGCGCAGCCAAGTGGCTTGCCTTACGCCATTTCGGCATATCTAATCTGGGGCTTCGTGCCCGTCTACTTCAAGCTGTTGAGCCATGTTTCGCCAATCGCGGTGGTTGCACAGCGTATATTGTGGTCCATCCCGCTGCTGCTCGTTATTTTGGCTTTTCGTAAACAACTTGGCGAATATGCCGCTATTTTCCGGCACAAGGCGCATCTTCGCAATTTGCTCGCCTCCGCCACCCTAATCGCCGTGAATTGGCTGATCTATATTTGGGCGGTTTCCACCGATCACATATTGGCAGCGAGCCTTGGCTATTATCTCAATCCGTTGGTGAATGTCTTGCTGGGGCGCCTGTTTCTCGGCGAGAGATTGCGTCCGCTTCAGATGGTTGCCGTTGCCGTTGCCGCCATTGGCGTTGCGATTCTCATTGGTGATGCGCTCGATACATTGTGGGTGTCAATTTCGCTCGCCTTCAGCTTTGGTCTTTATGGCCTTATCCGCAAGATAACGCCTGTCGGCTCTGTTCCAGGCCTTGCGATTGAAACGACGTTGCTGGCGCCACTGGCGCTGGGCGCGGTGTTCTATTTCGCGCAAGTTGGCGGTGGCGGATTCGGGGATGATGTAACGACGTCAGGCTTGCTGATATTGGCAGGCGCCATCACTGCGATCCCATTGCTCATGTTCGCGACTGCCGCCCGCCGGATGAGCTATGCCAGTCTGGGCTTTGTGCAATATATCGCGCCGTCCATTGCTTTCTTGCTGGGCGTATTTGCCTATGGCGAACCGCTCAGCACAACTAAGATTGCGTGCTTCATATTGATATGGGTCAGCATCGCGATTTTCTGTGCTGACGCGATCAAAACCTACAGGGCCTCAAAAGCTTAAGCTTTTAAACGCCAGCGCAAACTTTCCCCTGCGTGGAATGGCACAACATCAAGCCCTTCCAGCGCGAGCAATTCCGGAACGACTATATCGGCGCGTTCCAGTGTTATGCGTTCCTCGTTCAGCGGCAGGCCATAGAAACGCGGGCCATTTTCCGAAGCAAATGCTTCAAACTTGTCGAGCGCGCCTTCTTCTTCAAAGACGGCGGCGTAGCTTTCCAAGGCGTAAGGCGCGTTGAAGATGCCCGCGCAACCGCACGCGCTTTCCTTGGCGGATTTGTCATGCGGCGCGCTGTCGGTGCCAAGAAAATATTTGGCATGACCCGATGTCGCTGCCTTACGGAGCGCGAGCCGGTGCACTTCACGCTTGGCGACAGGAAGGCAGTACGCATGCGGACGGATGCCGCCTGCAAACATGGCGTTACGGTTGATGTGCAAATGTTGTGGCGTGATCGTCGCTGCGATGTTGGGACCGCTGGCATCAACAAAAGCCACGGCATCCGCGGTGGTGATATGTTCAAACACGATCTTGAGCTCGGGCAGATCGCGCACCAGCTTCGACAGCGTCTGTTCGATGAAGACAGCTTCGCGGTCAAAGATATCGACGTGCGAGTCTGTGACTTCGCCGTGAATAAGCAGCGGCATCCCGATCTGCGCCATATGTTCAAGCGCGGGCATGATATTGGCCACATTCGTAACGCCATGCGCGCTTCCAGTGGTTGCATGCGCCGGGTAAAGCTTTGCCGCCGTAAACACGCCTTCAGCGTGTCCGCGCGCAAGTTCATTCCCGTCGGTCGCGTCCGTAAGATAGGCGGTCATCAGCGGGGTAAAGGTGACGCCCGCTGGTACTGCTGCCAAAATCCGCTCACGATAGGCCGCGCCAGCTTCAACGGTTGTAACAGGCGGCGACAGATTGGGCATAACAATAGCGCGGGCAAACTGCTTTGCTGTAAACGGGACCACGCTGCGCATGGCTGCGCCGTCGCGAAAATGGAGATGCCAATCATCGGGGCGGCGGATCGTAAGAATCGTCTGGTCGGTCATGGCTTCCCTTTAAGCGCCTGTCCCCCTATCTGTCACCTATGCCAAACACCCGTCTGTTCGATCGTTGCGTTATCCGTCTGTCGTCCACCGAAGCCGGCGAGGATGTGCGCCAATTTTTGCAGGGGCTGGTGACTCAGGACACCGCGGCAGAGATGCCCTTATGGGCGGGCTTGCTTAGTCCGCAGGGTAAGGCGCTGTTCGATTTCATCCTGTGGGCAGATGGCGTTGATGTACTTATCGATTGCGAAGGCACGCAAGCAGAAGCATTGGTCCGCAGACTGTCCATGTATCGGTTACGCCGGAAAATCACCATTGCCGTCGATCCGACATGTGGCGTGTTCTGGAAAGGCGAAGGCAGTTCCGACCCACGCCATCCCGAACTCGGGACACGCTGGCTCGGGGTTACTGTTGCCGATGATGTTGATGTGAGCGCAGACTTCCGTGCACAGCGCCTTGGTTTGGGCATCACCGAGGGCGTAAATGAACTGGGCAGCGAACAGACATTGTGGCTTGAAGCGAATGCCGCAGAACTGCACGGGGTATCATTCACCAAGGGATGTTATGTCGGACAGGAGAACACCGCGCGTATGAACTGGCGGCAGAAGGTCAATCGACGGCTGGTAGTGGTCCCATTGGAGCAAGCTGACGAAGGCCGGCAACGGTGCGTCTATCCCGAACTCGGTAAGTCGGTGGAGTTGCGCCGCGTAGAAGATTTGGTGGCAATTAATCTGCCAGACTGGCAGCGGGCGGCGCTCGCTTAATCGAGCAACTCCAGCTTGATCCTAGCGGTACCGCTGCGGTGCATTCCGATCTGTTTGGCCGCTGCATAAGACAGATCCATGATGCGTGCCTTGCCCCATGGTCCGCGGTCGTTGACGCGCACAACCACTTCCTGACCATTGGCGAGATTGGTGACCGCCACCCGGGTGCCAAAGGATAAGGTCCGATGTGCCGCAGTCATCGCATTTGGGTCAAAACGCTCTCCGCTGGCCGTGCGATTTCCGTTGAGCTCGGCGCCATAATAGCTGGCCAATCCCGTGCCGATTTCGACACGGCTGTCGCCAGCCTGCGCCAAGACCGGCAAGGCCATCAGCGCGAGCGCAAGATAGTTATGTTTGTGCATGATAGTCCCCCAAGACGCGTGGGTTACCGAAAGCGTTGCAGGCTGCCAATTTACGAAACGATAGTTTGCACAAACTTTGCGCTCAAACGTCCAGATTGGCCACGTTGAGCGCGTTTTCGACAATGAAATCGCGCCGTGGCTCAACAACTTCACCCATCAGCTTGGTGAAAATGTCGTCAGCCAAGTCGGCCTGATCAATTTCAACACGTAGAAGTGACCGGTGATCGGGGTCAAGCGTGGTTTCCCACAATTGCTCAGCGTTCATCTCGCCAAGGCCCTTGTAACGCGAAATCGATAGTCCCTTGCGGCCTGCAACCAGAATAGCCTCAAGCAATTCCGATGGGCGCGTGATTGCGCCCTTGTTGCCAACGCTGACGGCAGTTGTGGCGCGCTTGGCTTGATCGCCAACCGCATCACCAGCTTCAACATCGCTGTCTGCTTCGACTTCCTCGGCTGCATCCGCAGCGGCTGCGGCAGTGACCTTCACCAATCGGGCAGGGGTTTCGTAACTGGCGGTTTCTTCGCTGGCGAGCTTGTGCAGCTTGCGTGCTTCTGCCGACATCAAGAATGCAGCATCGATGATGTGGTGATCGGTTACGCCGCGCCATAAGCGCTCGAAGTGATAACCACCGTCTTCGGACACGCGGCCGGACCATTTGCCCTCGACATCCTGCGCACCCATCCATGCAGCAGCCTTAGCCACTGCAGCCGCACGATCGGTTGCCTCTGGATCAAGCGCTGCGGTTAGCGCCATCGCCTCGACAATTGTAGGGTCGTAGCGGCGGGGCACAAAGGCCATAAGGCTTCGCATCCGGCGTGCGTGATCGACAAGCGCGCCCAAATCGGCACCAGCGCGTTGCCCGCCCGCACCCTCAAGCACAACGCCGCCCAGACCCAGCTCAGCGAGATGGTCGTCGAGCGCTTTGTCGTCCTTGACGTAGATTTCACTGCGTCCTTTAGCGACCTTGTACAAAGGCGGCTGCGCGATGAAGAGATGGCCGTTTTCGATAATCTCGGGCATCTGGCGGTAGAAGAACGTCAGCAGCAATGTGCGGATATGTGAACCGTCGACGTCAGCGTCGGTCATGATCACGATCTTATGGTAGCGAAGCTTTTCAATGTTGAAATCTTCGCGGCCAATGCCCGTACCCATCGCCTGAATGAGCGTGCCGACTTCCTTGGACGAGAGCATCCGATCAAAACGCGCGCGTTCGACGTTCAGAATCTTACCCTTAAGTGGCAGAATCGCCTGATAATGCCGGTCGCGACCTTGCTTTGCCGAACCACCTGCGGAGTCGCCTTCGACCAGGAACAGTTCGGACTTGGCAGGATCTTTTTCCTGACAATCCGCAAGTTTTCCGGGCAACGATGCAACGCTCATCACGGATTTGCGGCTTGCTTCGCGGGCCTTACGTGCGGCTTCGCGGGCTGCGGCAGCATCAATGACCTTTTGGATCACGGTGCGCGCATGGCCCGGATTTTCTTCAAGCCATTCGCTCATCCTGTCGGCCATCAGGCTTTCGAGCGGCTGGCGGACTTCCGACGACACCAATTTGTCCTTGGTCTGCGACGAGAATTTTGGATCAGGCAATTTCACCGACACAATCGCGGTCAAGCCTTCGCGCATGTCATCGCCCGTGAGCGTAACCTTTTCCTTTTTCAACACACCCGATTTTTCGGCGTAGTTATTCAGCGTGCGTGTCAAAGCCGATCGGAATGCCGCCAAGTGGGTGCCGCCATCGCGCTGCGGAATATTATTGGTGAAGCATAAGACGTTTTCGTAATAGCTGTCGTTCCATTCCAGCGCGACATCAATGCCGATACCGTCACGGTGCGACGAGATCGCAATTGGATCTGCGAGCAAGGCAACCTTGTTCCTGTCCAGATATTTAACGAACGCGCCAATGCCGCCCTCGTAATACAAGTCATGCTCTTTGACTTCCGAATGGCGGTTGTCACGCAACAGGATGCGGACACCGGAATTCAGAAACGCCAGTTCGCGATAACGATGCTCAAGCTTGTCAAAATCAAACTCAAGCACGTTTTTGAAAGTGTCGGTCGACGCCATGAAGGTGACGCGCGTACCCTTTTTCGGCTTGCCATCGGCCACAGGGGCATCGCCACGAACGATCAAGGGCGCAACGGCGTCGCCATGTTCAAAGCGCATCCAATGCTCTTTGCCCTCACGCCAGATGGTCAGTTCAAGAAATTCAGACAGGGCGTTAACAACGGACACACCGACGCCGTGCAAGCCGCCCGATACCTTGTAGGCGTTGTCATCCGATGTGTTTTCAAATTTACCACCGGCGTGCAGTTGAGTCATGATGACTTCAGCTGCGGAAACGCCCTCTTCCTTGTGCATCCCCGTCGGGATGCCGCGGCCATTGTCTTCGACCGAAACCGACCCATCGGCATTCAGTTCGATGAGCACCAGATCGCAATGTCCCGCGAGCGCTTCATCAATCGCGTTGTCTGAAACTTCGAATACCATGTGATGCAGGCCACTGCCATCATCCGTGTCGCCGATATACATTCCCGGCCGCTTACGAACCGCATCCAGGCCCTTGAGAACCTTGATGCTGTCTGCACCATATTCGTTCTGATTTGGGTTGGCTGCGCTGTCCGCAGACGGGTTATTTTCGGAGTTATCCGGCGTTTGATCTGTCATCTGTCGACTATAGGCCCGAAGGCCGAAATACCCAAGGGAAAGCGGCAAAAAAGGGCTATTTTTCCACAATCTTTTATGTCCGTCGCCCGGTGCATTTATGGGTTGCGGCATGTGGCCAAAAATTAGGCGATGAAAGTTTTCGATATAGCGCTAAATCATGCGTGAAACATCTGAGGGGTAGGCAAGAAGCGTAATGAATATCGAGACTGAACTGGAAAAGACCTTTGGTGATTTTGGCGCACTCATCGGTGCTTGGGGTGAAGAAAAACCCGAGGCGCTAGCGCTCGCTGACAAGAACGCTGCAATTTCCTGGAGCGAGGTTGCGCGGCTGACGTCACGCATTGCAGCCCAGCTTCAGCGCGATGGCCTTCAGCATGGTCAGGCCGTGGCCATTTTGGGCATGAGCAACATCAACTACGCGCTCGTATATCTTGCCGCAGTCCGCGCAGGTGGCTGCGCTGCGCCGCTGACGACTTCAGCCACGCCGGCCCAACTGTCCGCCATGTTGCGCGACTCTGGTGCGATGCACTTATTTGTCGATGCAGCAAAACTGACCGAGCTCGCGGGAATAGAATTGGGCGATGTGCGCATTGTCATTCTGGATGATGCTGCAGCAGAACACCCAAGCTTGCATGCCTGGATGGCTGAAGAAGGTGCGACGTTCGCTGCAGCGGAGCCAGCGCCAACGGACCCGTTCAACATCATCTATTCGAGCGGAACGACAGGTACGCCAAAGGGCATCATTCATTCGCACGCCATGCGCTGGCACCAGATGGCGGGCGGTTTCAAATCCATTTACAATAGTGACACCCGGTCGCTGGTATCAACGCCCTTATATTCGAACACCACGCTCGCGGTGTTCCTGCCCACCATGTGCCATGGCGGATTTGCGCGGATTATGGATAAATTCGATGTCACGGGTTACCTCGAATATACGCAGGCTGACCGGACAACGCATACGATGCTGGTTCCTGTGCAATATCAGCGGCTCATGGCGCATGAAGGTTTTGGGACTTATGATCTTTCGAGCTTCATCATCAAATTCTGCACCAGCGCGCCTTTCCCGGCTGAGTTAAAGGCCGATGTCGTCAAGCGCTGGCCCGGCGGCCTCGTCGAAATTTATGGCATGACCGAGGGCGGGGTCGTCTGCATGCTGCAGGCACATAATTTCCCCGACAAGTTACATACCGTTGGCCAACCGGTGACGGGGCATGAACTCATCGTCCTCGATGACGACGACAATCGGCTCCCGGCTGGATCAAAGGGCGTTTTAACCGGCCGCTCACCAACCATGATGTCGGGATATAAGAACCAGCCGGAAAAAACGCGCGAAATGGAATGGCGCGACGAAGAGGGCAATATCTGGCTTAAAACCGGCGATATCGGAATTGTCGATGAGGACGGCTTTGTCTCCATCGTCGGGCGCGCCAAAGACATGATCATCTCCGGCGGATTTAATATCTATCCCAAAGACCTTGAGGAACTGTTGGAGGAGCAAGCCGAAGTCGCCGAGGCTGCGGTCGTGGGTATGCCGTCGGAAGCATGGGGCGAGACCCCAGTCGGCTTTGTGCGGCTGCATCCCGAAGCCAGCAGTACGCCCGAAGCTATTTTGGAACGGGTGAACAGGCAGCTCGGTAAAACCCAGCGAATTTCGGTCCTCTATCCAATCGACGAAATGCCCCGCAGCCATATCGGCAAATTGCTGAAAACTGATTTACGGACATTGGCGGCAGAATTGCAAAATGGACGATAAGTTCGGCCCGGATCTGGCAGCGGTCATTTCCGTTTTGCAAACGGCGTTGACGCCAGCGTTCTTGCTGGTTGCGGTGGGCAGCCTTCTCAATGTACTCACGGGCCGTCTGTCGCGCATTGTTGACCGGTCGCGCGATCTGCAACGGCAATATGCCGAGACCGAAGGGCAAGCGCATGATCGTGTTGTGACCGAACTGCGTATTATTGAGAAACGCATGCGCGTGGTGGGATCATCGATATTATGTGCGGTTTTGTCCGCCATATCGGTGTGCATCATGATCGTTGTACTGTTCGTGATGGGGCTCACCAATTTTTCCGCAGCTTGGATAGCGGTAGCCGTATTCATGCTGGCGTTGGCGTTGCTCTCGGCTTGCCTGTTTCAATTCGTGCATGAGATCCGTTTGGCAACTTACGCGATATATGTGCCGGAGGAATATCTTGAACTGCCGCCCCCACCGCCTCCTGCGGAACGGAAACGGCGCAGGGGGGTGTAACGCCCAGCTAAAAAACTATTTCGTTTTGCCGCCCAATAGCTGAACGCGCGCCACAACTTCGTCGCGGATCGTAGGCGTTACGAACTTGCCAATTTCGCCGCCATACATCGCGATTTCCTTCACCAAACGTGAAGCGATTGGCTGAAGCGATACGTCTGCCATCAGAAACAGCGTCTCGACGCGGTCATTCAGTTGCCGGTTCATGCCCGTGAGTTGATATTCATATTCGAAATCAGTGACGCCGCGAATGCCGCGAATGACGGTGCTTGCGCCTTGTGCTTCAGCAAAGTCCATTAGCAATGAATTGAATCCGACAACGCGAATATGCCCTGCGCCGATTGTCGCAACTTCGCGCTCGACCATCGCGATACGCTCTTCATCTGCGAACATCGGCGATTTCGAGGCGTTGGTGGTGACGCCGATGATGAGTTCATCTACAAGCTTTGCGCCGCGCCGGATGATGTCCATATGGCCCAAGGTGATGGGGTCAAAAGTTCCGGGATATACGCCAATCCGGTGGGTCATCAGCGATCTCTTTCCGTGATGTAATTTGCAATAGCGCGCAACAAATCTGCCTCTGCGCCATAAATCGATAGATAGTCATTGGCTTGCTGGACCAGCATTTCCGCCTGTTGCTTGGCCCGTTCGAGCCCCATCAGCGACACAAATGTTCCTTTGCCGGCCTCGGCATCTTTTTGAAGCGCTTTCCCAGCCAATTCCGGGTCACCCTCGACGTCCAAAATGTCATCGGCAATTTGAAAGGCGAGGCCAATGTCGCGTGCATAGCCACGCAAATGCGTGCGGCCTTCGGGCGGGATGTGGCCCAAAATGGCGCCCATCTCAACGCTTGCGGCAATAAGCGCGCCGGTTTTCAACGCCTGCAGGCGCATGACCGTTTGCAAATCGAATGCTGCGTTCTCGGCTTCAATGTCCATCATCTGGCCGCCGGCCATGCCTTCAGGGCCGCTGGCAAGCGCTAGCGTTGAGACCAATTCTCCACGGACAAACGGGTCGCCATGGGTATTTGGATTGGCCAAGATTTCAAAGGCGAGAGCATGAAGCGAGTCACCGGCCAATACGGCAGTGGCTTCGTCGAAAGCACGGTGCACGGTGGGTTTGCCGCGGCGGAGATCGTCATCATCCATGCATGGCAGGTCGTCATGCACCAGTGAATAGACGTGGATCGCCTCGACGGCCGTACCAACGCGCAGGGCCGTTTTGCGGTCAACATTGAACAACGCGGCAGTGGCCGTAACCAACAACGGGCGAAGGCGTTTGCCGCCGCCAATCGTTGCATGCCGCATAGCTGCATATAAACGGTCGCGTGCGTCTCCGGGCAATTGCAGCAGCGTATCGAATTCTTGATCGACATCTGCTGCAATCTCAGCGAGCGAATCTTGAAGCAACGAAGATGTCGATACCTCGGACATCATGCTCATCCAGCGTCGAACGATGTGGTGCCCGTCGGCGCACCGTCAGGTCCAAGCGTTATCGCTTCAATCCGGGCCTTTGCCATATCGAGCCGTTGCTGGCACAGCGCCCGCAACGTGTTTCCGCGTTCATACAGAGCAATGGATTCATCAAGCGGCGCTTCACCGCTCTCCAGCTTGTGGACGATATCCTCAAGCGCGCGCAGCGCCTGTTCGAAATTCATTTCAGCAACGTCGTCAGTCATCAATCTGCAATGACGTCGGGTGAGCGATGGGTCAAGTGTTCGCTCTATCGAAATATCTCTGCGCTTCGCCCCTCATATGCGTCACAACACAGTCACACTGAGACAGGATGGCAGCGGAGGCAAATTAACGTAAAGCTTGCGGGCAATGGCGCGCAGACGTGCAAAAGCAGCTGATAGGGTAACGATAAGCATAAAGTGGGCCGGATTTCCGGCCCCTTTTTATACGCCGGATTTTAACAGCCAATCATGGAATATTTTGACGGCCCGCTGCTTCAGAGCGCGCGGCCGGCAGACGAACCAGTAGCTGTAGGGGCTTTCGACCTCTGTATTAAAAAGACGCGTGAGGCGCGGGTCGCGGGCATCGGAAAAATGGCTTCCGTGCATGATTGCAACGCCCAGCCCATTGGCCGCAGCCTCAAGCATAAGCGCGCCGCTATCCAGACTATCGATCGCGGCTGGTTTCAAACGGGGCACGCCCATAGCCTGACGCCAGGCATCGAAGATCATGGGCATATCGCTATGGACCATGACCGTATGCTTCGCCAAATCTTCTGGCTTTTGCACGCTGTGCTCCTTGGCCCACTGTTCCGAGGCAATGGCATAGACAAGGTTGCGATCGAGGCGGACGCTGTAAAGTTTTGGGTCGACTTCGGCAGCGATAATAATGGCAGCGTCAATCACATCGCCCAAAAGGTTTTCTGCATGGCCGGAGGTATCTACGTCGATATGCAATTTCGGGAACGCTTTGCGCAATTCGGGTAGACGCGGAATGAGGCGCTGTGAACCGAAAAGCGGAAGCAAGCCGAGGCGGAGGCGATATTCGCCGCCACGGCCAGCGAGTTCTTCAACAGCTTCAGCCATCGCATCCATTGCGGGCTCGACGGCAGCCAGCAGCATTTCACCGTCGGCATTAATCACCATGGCTTGGGCCCGGCGGTCAAACAGCGATTTGCCGATAAAGTCTTCAAGCGCTTTAATGCGGCGGCTCAAGGCAGGAGGAGACAAGGCCAGTTCACTGGCCGCAGCTTTTGCTGAACCCAATTTGGCGACGCGCAAAAAGGCTTCCAATGATCGTAATGGGGGCAATCTGCGCATGTCATCTCCTTATTTTGTCGCACCGCAACAAAAATGGTTTGATTCTGCGATCGTACAAATGCCGCAGAATTCAGTATAATCTTATAAATACCGGTTGCATGATATGCAACTGGTATTGCACTGTTCGCACTTGCACAAAAAATGAAATACCGCCATACGGGAAAAGCCTTATAGGCATCCTCTCCTAAAGACTTTTTCAGGGTCGACTTCAGTCGGCCCTTTTTTTGCGTAAAATCTGCGTGCGCCCGTCGCAATGTTCGGAACGACGTTTAATGCCGGGACGCAATGATGATGGCGGATGCGCCTTAAACGTCGGCGGGAACAATCAACGACCGCCGGCCCCAAAGGATCAGAAAGACCAATGAGGCAGCGATGAGGATGAATGTTGCTGGCTCCCACCAGTTGAATAGGGCCACGCCGACTGCGGGTGCAAAAATATAGGCAGCGCCGTTGATTGATGCGATTTTGCCAGCGACATCGCCTTGCTCGTGCCGTCTAACCGCGAGTGACGCGCCAGCCGTGAAGCCGGGGCGAAACAATCCAAAGCCCAATGACGCAATCGCAAAGCCCGTGCTGATGCCGTAAAAATCCTGACTTACGCCCGTCAATATCGTGCCAATGAGTGCAAGGATCGAGCCCAAAAGTACTGAACTGCGCGCGGCAAGCGACAATATCGGGATGAGTCCCCATTGCGCCAACAACGTTGCCATCGCGCCGATGAGCATGACGGATCCACTTGCTTGCACCGCTTCCCAAGGGCGATCATGAAGCCCAAGGCGGTCGCGCACAAGGAAGCCGACAACGCCAAGGATGATGGCTTGGGCGTGACCGCCAATCAGGCCCGCAATCAGCCAAGAGGCCATTCTTTCATCGCGCCATGGCAAGCGGACTTCGGCATCGGGCACGGAGCCAAGCGCTTCGCCGTCGACGTCTTCGCTGTCGAGCGCGTTCATGGACGCAGAATTAGGGTAGGCCGCAACCGAACCGCGCGCGGCAAAGCGCGGGGTATCATTCGGCAACTGCACATGCAGGGCAATCAGGACAGCGACACCAAAGGCTGCGAACATAATCAGCGGGCCGGCAAGCCCAAAGGGTGGGAACAGCAAATAATGCGCGGTGGCGGGCCCTATGACCGTGCCCACGCCAAACGACGATGCAAGCATCGACAATGCTTTCGTTCGTTCGGCACGTTCGGTTCGTGCCGCGACATAGGCTTGGACAGCGGGCGGCGCAGCGGAGCCAAAACCGCCATAAAGGCTGCGGAAGATAGCAAAGAGTACAAATGTGACGACAGGACCAATCAGCCCTGCAAGGCCCAACCACAGGACCAGGCCGCAAAGGCCCATCGATGAGATGAAACCTATAATGCCGACACTCATCAATTGTTTCCGGCCCCTACGGTCGGACAAGCGCGCCCATTTGGGTGCCGTGATGACCCACAAAAGTGCAGACCAGCTAAACGCCAGGCTCACCAGTACGTCGGGCATATCCAGTTCGCTTGCGATAGCGGGCAGGGCTGATTGCATCGCTGTATTGCCGGCAGCGGCAACGAGCATGACAAGGAATAGAACGACGACCCTGCTATTGGGTATGGCCTGAACTGCGCTCATGGTTTTTCCCAATCATAGCTGCGCGTTACTTCGGCGACGTGCAGGCTGTAGTCACTGTACCAAAGATCGCGTCCTGAATTGCGGATAGCGATATGTTCAGGGTGATCGCGCCATGCTTTGGCGCTGGCTTCATTTGTCCAATAACTGACTGTTATACCAAGCCCGTCTGACCCCCGCACCGAATCCATCGCGATATACCCCTCCTGTTGCGCAGCCAGCGTCTCCATTAGCGCGGCTGCGCCTGCATAGCCCGCTGCGTCAGCATCGGTTCGCTGCGCCACGAAAATCACTGAGATTGTTCCACGAGGAAGCTTAGCCATGCCGGCGGCATTAGGCCCGATATGTCAGTCAATGCAAGCGGAGTGGAACAGATTATTGCTTAACGCAGTTGCATAAATAGCCTCGATTTGCGAATGTCACAAATTCGTAACAACTCTCCCCGGACCGATCGTATGACATTTTCTACAATGACGAAAACGACGGTGATTGACCGCATAAAAAGCCGGGTCAGCCGTTTTTTCGGACCGTGGGGCATTTTTTTCAAGGGCTTTATCAAACACCCCGTGATGGTCGGTTCGATCATCCCGTCGTCATCCAAGACAGTAAAAAAGATGCTCGCGCCGGTCGATTGGGACAATACCAAGCTGTTCGTTGAATATGGACCGGGTATTGGCACATTTTGCCAGCCCGTGCTGGACCGCATGCGTCCCGACGCGACATTGTTGGTTATCGACCTGAATGAAGATTTCATCGACTATTTGCGCCGCACGATCCGCGACAGCCGCTTTATCGCTGTCCATGGGTCCGCAGCCGACGTGAACCAGATTATCAACCAGTTCGGTTTCGAGCATGCTGACTATATCTTGTCAGGCCTCCCTTTCTCGACATTACCCAACAATCTTGGGCCAGTGATTGCAGCGGAAACAGCAAAAGCTATTCGTCGGGGCGGCGCATTTTTGGTGTACCAGTTCCGCGCCCGCGCGCGCGATTTTATGACGCCACATTTCCGCAAAATTGATAGTGGATATGAACTTTGGAATATCCTTCCGTGCCACCTTTTTTGGGGTTGGAAAGAATAATTACCGGTTCCGAAGCAGGCTGAACTTGATCCGTCGGCCGATGGTGTAATCCACCGAATTCACAAGAAAATATGCAAATGCGGCCTTGAAGCGGGTCCAAATATTGTCGCGTGCGTTCAGCAGCACGGGGGTTTGTTCTTCGGATTGTCCAACCAATTCGTCGATCAATGTGCGCATATAAATTGCCAGTGTCTCATCTTTAATGCGGACCATGATCTCGAGATTGATGAACATGCTGCGGACATCAAGATTTGCAGACCCAATATAGACCGCATCATCAATGACCATGAGCTTCATATGCAGGCGGCGCGGCTGGAATTCGTAAATCTTCGTCCTGCGCCGCAGCAGGTAACGATATAGCAATCGTGCAGCCGGAATGGTCGCCCCATTGTCGGTTTTGCCGGCCATGATGATGCGCGACCCTTTGTTTCGCTTCGATACCCTCGCCAATCGGCGCAATATCGTTTGTGATGGGGAAAAATAGGCGGACACAATGTCGAACTTTTTGCCAACCTCCAACGAACGCTTGAACGTTAGCGCCCAAGGCGAGATCCGGTTTGTCGGTCCCCCCAACAGCCATTGGACTTCCCCTATGCCCGGTCGCCATTGCTGGATAATCGACCGGATTTTACGATAGCGCACCGTTCCGTCGACGGAAGTGCTTGCCATTTCGTCGAAGTAGCGCGCCAGCCTCGTTACTTCAGGGCCAGATATGACGACACCCAAATCTTCCCAGTCCTTTCCATCGCCTGATCGCCCGAAATACTGATCGGTGATGTTGAAGCCACCCACCAGCGCGTGCTTGCCATCTGCTATCAGGATTTTCTGATGATTGCGGATGATATAGCCCAATCCCTTGCGGGTGCTAAAACAATGATAGTTTCCGCCGGCGTTCGTCAGTTCATCAAAGAAACGGTCGCTGATATCGGCAGAACCAAAGCTGTCGATGATCAATTGGACCTGCACACCGCGATTGGCCGCCTCTACCAACGCCGTGCGCACATCACGTCCAGCCGAGTCGTCGGCAAACATGTAGAAGAACATCTGGATTGATTGTTCGGCCACCGCGATCAGGCGCAACACGGCATCAAATCTGTCGTTCGGGGCGTGAACCAGATGGAGCTGGTGGCCCGCAACCTGAAACTGCTTTCCGGGGAACCCGGGGTTGCCTGATTGCGTTGCCATAACCCGAGTTACCGCTTTGCATCGCTTACGGCAAGCTGCCTGCCCTTTTCATTGACATTTTAGCCGGTTGTCTCTAGGCGCGTGCAACTTCCCGAAATTACGAAGAATCAGGAGCCAATATGGCACGCGTTACTGTTGAAGATTGCATCGACAAGGTCACCAACCGGTTTGACCTCGTATTACTCGCCGCAGAACGCGCGCGTGAAATCGCTGGTGGTGCCGAACTGACAGTTGATCGTGACCGCGATAAAAATCCGGTTGTGGCTTTGCGCGAGATCGCTGAAGAAACCGTTCGTCCAGACCAGTTGAAAGAAGGCCTCGTGCAGTCGCTTCAGAAGGTTCAGGTGGATGAGGATGAAGAAGCCGATGAAGTCGGTTCGATCAGCCTTTCGGCAGAAGCGCTTCGGCTCACGGCGGCTGCGCCAGCTCGTGGTGCAGGCATGCAGCGCGATTACGACCGGTAATTCGGTTTTCATCGATAGCGTTCCAAAGGCCCGGTTCGTCCGGGCCTTTTCTTTTTGGCAAAGCCGACCAGTCTTGATACACCGTCTACATGGTGGGTGAATTGGCAGGGGCAGCAGATATCATGACAGGTGCGACGCTTGCCCGCGCCGTCGAGCCTGCTGCAGGTGAAGGTCGCGGCACGCAAAAGCTTTGCCTGAACTGCGGCGCGGCACTGATGGGTGCGCATTGCCATAATTGCGGACAGAAGGCGCATGTGCACAGGACCCTGCATGAGTTCGGCCATGATATCTTGCACAGTGTGCTGCATTTTGACGGCAAGATATGGCGTACCTTGCCCATGCTGTTCTGGAAGCCGGGGGATTTGACGCGCCGTTATGTCCATGGCGAACGGGCCAAATTTGTCTCGCCGCTAGCGTTGTTCCTCTTTGCTGTCTTCCTTACTTTTGCGACCTTTAACTGGCTGGTGCCACATGGCGCATCGTCGGTAACTTCCCCTGAAACACTTGAATCGGTCCGGAAGGATTATCAGTCGGACCGCAAAGATCTGCAGGACATCATCGCCGCGTTGGAAGCGGAGAAAAAGGCTTCTGCCTCGGCGGAACCCGGGGATATGGAGCGCATCAATTCCAAGATCGCCCGCAATCGGAAGCTGATGCAAAGTCTGGAAGATGGCCGTGGCCGGGAATTGCGGCAAATGGAAATAGCCAATGAAAAGTTCCTTTCGGAGCGCCGCAAAATTGACGCGGACATTGCGCGACTGGAAACCAGCATTGAGGAGGCACGCAAGACTGGCCAGCCGACCAAGAAGCTGGAAGACGAATTGCGTGACGCGAAAATAGCAGCACGCGTGGTGAGTACGGCCGCGGGTGGTCTGGAAAACAGCTTTGAAGAAAATTCAGACTGGAACTTTACCGACCTAGAATTTCCGGGCGTGGACACGCTGAACAACGCGGTGAAAACGGGCATGAAAAATCCGCAACTCCTGCTCTATAAGATTCAATCCAACGCCTATAAATATAGCTGGTCGCTGATACCAATATCGGTGCCCTTTGTCTGGCTCCTCTTTTTTTGGCGGCGCCGGTTCAAAATGTTCGACCATGCGGTGTTCGTGACCTATTCGATTACTTTCATGATGCTGCTCGGCATCATTTGCGCGGTGCTTATCAACATAGGCTTAGGCGCGATCGGCGGTTTGCTGCTCGCGTTTTATCCGCCCATCCACATGTACAGGCAGCTGCATCATGCTTATGAAACGTCGCGTTTCGGGGCGGCTTGGCGGATGTGCGTTTTAAGCTTTTTCGCAATGACTGCGTTAACGCTCTTCACCATGCTCATCATCGGTCTGGGCGCTACCTGATAATATACGCAGGCGAATTTGGTCGCGTTCCAGATAAGGCGCAACAATGGCTGCCATGCGCGCCTGTCTTGGCGTTACCATCGCTCGGTTGAAAAATGTATTTGCGATGACATCCGCAATTTGCAGGCCGGGCAAGCGGTGGCTAAGTTCCATTTGTGCCTGACCGCAGGGGCCGACAATCGCCGCAATATCCTTGCGCACCAATGCCAGCGTTTCAGGGCCATAGCGGCCATCATCTATGAATATATTGGTACAGCCATAACCCGCGGGAAGCATCGCGCCGACGACATCTTCAAGCAACTGCGCGTAGATGGCGATGTCATGATCGCCGCGATCTTGGCCGCTGTCCGGCGTGAGTGCCGATATCGCGATCCCGACGGTTGCTGCCCATACACCACGTTCCAACAGTTCGAATAACAGGCCGCGCTCGGCAAGATCAATCCGGCTGCCCTTCAGCTCGCCGACTAACCCGGTAATCTCCCGAAACCTGCTCAATACGGCATCGGCAAATTCAGCTTCGATGGAAACAGCTGCCAAGGTCATGACACCGCGCCCGACCCCGCCGGATTCGTCGCAATAGATTGGCATAGCGGCTCTGCTCCGGCTGGTTATGTGCAGGGATAGCGCTTCTTCATGAAATCGGCCGTTGCGGTCGTGACCGATGTTCCGGACCGTGCAGAAGCCGGATAAGTCCGCAAATGCGCGATAAATTCATCAGACTTCACTGTGGCTTTTGCAGGTGGACAGCTATGGGGAGGCCGCTTCTGCGCCAAATCTGCCTTGATCCGCTTTCGATACGCTGCGCCAGCTGCTTTGCCTTCGGATTGGAGCAGCTTAATGTCCGAAGAGCCGAGGGCCAAAATGCCCTTCGCTTTCAGGGCATCGGCTTTTGCGAGGAATGCGCTGACGCTCATATCACCGGGGGCGGCCGCAATTGGCGCCGCGACCAGCAGCGCTGTTGCCACAAGAATCACAGAATTTCGGTTCAATTTGAATATCCTCCCGTGCGATGTGGAGGATAGTTATGGCTAAAGCATATGAATGCAATCGAAATAGGCTGCGGGTAGTTTCAATTTAACAAGGGAAACGGCGGATGACGATCTCTCGCCACGCATCGCGAACGGTTTGAATGCGCCGGCGCTCTTTAGGAATACGCGCGAACTCGCCCAGAAATTGCTCGGCAGTTAAGCGATATTTTTTAGGCGCGCAGAACAACGCCTTACCCGCAACGCGCGCCTGTTCATTTTCTGCCTTTACCGAATCGGCCGCCGCTTCAAATAATCGCGCCATCGGTTTGAGTTCTTTTGAGAATACTGCGCCCATCCCCTTCTTCTTGAGGGCAAGCGCCTTCACATAGAAGGTTTCCGCATCCATGGCTTGGGAAGGAACGGCGCACAGCAGCGCGCCACTGGCGACGAGCACAGCGAATTTCATGTTTTGCGACCTCAACTCTCTCGTCAACCAGACTAGAGCGTCGAGGTTCCCATGCAAAGATGAAAGTTAGGCGCCTTGCGGCGTTACGTCACCTACTGGGGAAGATTTGCGACGACCTGCCTTTGGAATGGCTGTACCAACGGTCGGGATGGATGACGGCTGGGCAACCTTGCCATCATCACGTTCGAACTTGCCGGTTTCAAGCAGCTGCTTGATCTCATCGCCGGACAGCGTTTCGAATTCCAACAGCGCATTTGCCAAAAGATGGAGCTGCTTGTCGTGCTTCTTCAAAAGGTCCGTCGCACGCTTATGTCCGCCCTCGACCAGTTTCCGGATTTCAGCGTCAATCTTTCGCGCTGTTTCGTCTGACATGGCCGATCGCTGCGATGAGCCGTAGCCAAGATAACCTTCCTGCCGCTCTTCATATTGCAGCGGGCCCATCTCGTCTGACATGCCCCACTGGGTAACCATGTCACGCGCAAGGCTGGTGGCATATTGGATATCGCTTGACGCGCCTGAGCTGACTTTTTCGTAACCGAAGATCAACTCTTCTGCCACGCGGCCACCCATCGACACCGAGAGGTTGGCGTGCATTTTGTCGCGGTGGTAGCTGTAGTTATCACGCTCCGGCAAACGCATGACCATCCCCAGCGCGCGGCCGCGCGGTATGATCGTCGCTTTATGGATTGGATCCGATGCTGCTTCATGGATTGAAACAAGCGCGTGTCCAGCTTCATGATACGCGGTCATCTTCTTTTCGTCTTCGGTCATGACCATGGACTTGCGTTCTGTGCCCATCATCACCTTGTCTTTGGCGTCCTCAAATTCGCGCATGGCAACGAGGCGCTTGCCGCGGCGTGCAGCCAACAAGGCAGCTTCGTTCACGAGGTTTGCGAGGTCAGCGCCGGAGAAGCCGGGCGTACCGCGTGCGATAACTCGGCCATCAACATCAGGTGCCAATGGCACTTTCTTCATATGCACTTCGAGTATCTTCACGCGGCCATCAATGTCTGGCCGAGGCACGACAACCTGACGGTCGAAGCGACCTGGACGAAGTAGGGCAGGGTCAAGTACGTCAGGCCGGTTCGTGGCGGCAACGATGATGATGCCTTCATTTGCCTCAAAGCCATCCATTTCGACCAGAAGCTGGTTCAGCGTCTGTTCGCGCTCGTCATTCTGGTTGCCAAGGCCAGCGCCACGGCTGCGTCCGACAGCGTCAATTTCGTCGATGAAGACGATGCATGGTGCGTTCTTCTTGGCCTGTTCAAACATATCGCGCACGCGGCTTGCGCCAACGCCGACGAACATTTCAACGAAGTCCGATCCTGAAATCGAGAAGAATGGAACGCCTGCTTCACCCGCAATAGCGCGTGCGAGCAACGTCTTACCTGTGCCTGGCGAACCAACAAGCAATGCGCCCTTTGGAATTTTCCCACCCAGACGGCTGAACTTATGCGGATCCTTCAAAAACTCGACGATTTCCTGAAGCTCTTCACGCGCTTCATCAATACCGGCCACATCTTCGAAAGTGACCTTGCCATGCTTTTCCGTCAGCAGCTTGGCTTTCGACTTGCCAAAGCCCATGGCTCCGCCAGCGCCGCCGCCCTTCTGCATTTGACGCAAAACGAAGAACGCGATGCCCAAGATGAGCAGGAATGGCAGTGCCTGATACACGAGGATCAGCAGCAGGCTTGGTTGTTCTTCTGCTTTCGCTTCGACCACTACGCCCTTTTCAAGGAGCAATGGAGGGAGGCTAGAATCATTTGGAAGCGGCACGGTGACGAACGTTTCGTCATTTTGAAGTTTGCCGCTGATACGATCAGGCGAGACGGCAACAGATTTGACTTCGCCCGCTTCAACCTTGTCGCGGAATGACGAATAGGTGATGCCGTTGGTCGGCGCAGATGAACCGCTGAAAATCGAGGCGACGAGTAGAAGCGCCACAATGATTGCTGACCAGATGGCCATGTTACGCAGCATCGGGTTGCTTTTCGGTTCCTGTTCGTCGTTCATCATCACTGCCTTGATCTGAGCCCCGCGCCAAATGCGCAGAGATACCTGTCCAATGTAGGGGCGATTATGTGAATGACAATATAGGGATTGGCAAAATTCCGGTCGGCGTAAACTTAGTTCCGCCGCGCCGGTGCGATGGTAAATCGCCAATGTTCGCCGCCTTCGCATTTGATTTGACCCATGCTGGCCGTCCGTCCCTCCGAAAGTTCCAATAGCAGGCGGTCAATCGCTTCGCCGCGCGGGGCAAGATCGGCCTGCAGAAGCCTCAAGCAATATATGAGCAAACGGCGTTGTATCTCGCGCGGAACGGCGCGCATATCGCACATGACGGCGTCCGTATCGCGCTGTACCCTCTCTTGCGTGAGCAATTCGGTCATCCAATTTAGCGCTTCCGAGGCATCTGCCAGTGCGTTGGCGGTGCGTGCAGCGCGATCGGCACGAAAGGGGTGGGCTGTACTTGCCAACCAATTGCGCATTGCAACGCGTTCAAAGTCGCTATTTTCGTTGCTCGGGTCTTTCACCGGATCCAGCCCTGCGTTCGTGCAGATGGCGATCAACTCGTCTTTCGTGAACCCCAACAAGGGGCGCAGAATATTCCCATTCGTTGACCGGATGGCGGATAGCCCGTCAACGCCGCTGCCACGCGAGAGCCGCATCAATACGGTCTCAAGCTGATCGTCGGCATGGTGAGCAGTAGCGATATAACCACAATCATGCTGTTGTGCCGCCTGCGCCAACAAAGTGTATCGCGCCGTTCGCGCCGCCGATTGAATATTCCCGCTTATTTTTTCCGCGGGCGACAAAATGACGTGCGGCACATGCATGCCTTGGCAAATACGCTGCACATATTGCGCTTCTTCGGCAGATTCTGACCGCAAACGATGGTCGACGGTCGCAGCGACTACGCGACCAGGCATAGCTTCGTGCAACAACAGCAGCAGGGCTAGGCTATCGGGTCCACCGGAAACCGCGCACAATATGCGTGCGCTTCCGGAAACATGCAGCGCATTTAACGCGCCATTAAAACGGTCGAGAAGCGCAGGGTCGAGGGTTACTTGCACTTCGCGCGTGTTTTACCGGCAGTGACGCGCTCCGCCAAACGACCGCTGGCCACATCGGGATAAGCCTTTGCAAGCTCCCCATAAGCTTCGCACGCCTCAGCTGTTTTGCCGAGGTCAGTTAAAGCTGACCCCAAGAAGAACAGACTGTCGGGCGCACGCTCCCCGCGAGGGTCTGCCTTGTAGTTATCGTAGAAAATCTTGACGGCGGTTGCAGGCTTTTTGTCGTCGAGCCAGGCCCGTCCGAGCAGATTGCGCGCGAAGCTTGCGCGTTTGTGCTTTGGATATTTGCTGATGGTTTCTTCGAGCGTCACCTGCGATTCAGGGAAGAATTTCGCTTCCCACAATCTGTATCCGTAATTGTAGCCATCTTCGAACGCGTCACCTGTTGCTGGCCGCTCGATTGCTGCGACAGCGGCGACGCGCGACGCACTTGGCTTAGCTGCGGTAGCCACAGGCTTGGTTGCGGCAACGACCGGTTTTGGTTTGACGGCGATAGCTGCAGGTACAGATGCCGCAGCAGGCAAGATGCTTGCAGGCGTTGCAGGCTGTGGCGTGGCTTGCTGCGTTTCCAATATTTTCAAACGGGCTTCGACGCCGCGCATATTGTTGCCCTGCTGCTCTACCTGACCCGTCAGTATGGCCAGCTGTGCTTCCAATGCATCAACGCGCACCAACAGGTCGGCTGTGGCCGAGGTCGTCGAAGCGGTCGCTGGTTTCGTGCCTGTTGGTGACTGGATGTCAGGCTCGACAAATTTGCCGGCACCTGCAGGAAAGACCTGACGCTGGACAGCGCGCATTTCCTTCTCAAGCTTGCCTACGCGTCCGTCAATATTTGCATCCTGCGCAACTGCTGAAGCGCTGAGTGCAAATGCTGCGCCGCTAAACAAAGCGAGCCGAAAATTCATTGGGTCTCTCCCCTTATACTTACAAGTTTCAACGTATAGCTGACTAGACCAACGCAATAAAGACCCATCACACCATTTCGGTGCAAAGAAAACCTGCTTTTATCGAGATTTACTCAGCAGGAGCGGCGGCAGCGGGCTTGCGTGCAAGCAATTCGTCGGCGCTCACGCCGACGTCAGCAATTGTTTTATCCGGCGTTCCAAGCGGTGGAATGGCTTTCCCGCCCACGGTAACTGCAAGCGCTTGAGGGCGACCTGTCACAATCATAGGCTTGTTGGCATCTCGCGGCACAGTAAAACTGTCGCCTGCTACCATTTCCTTTTCGAACAGCCGCTTGTCATCGGCGTCATAAATTTTGACCCATGCATTGTCGGTTGCGGTGATGACGACGTCAGCGGTATTTCCCGATAGAGGTGCGATTGGCGCTGTGGCGGCTGCCTTAACTGCGGTCGGCGCAGCTACTGATGTCTCGGCTGGCGCAGCGTCTGTGAGTGTCAGGCTTCTGAAAATTACATATGCGACCAGCGCAATCACCGCGATTGCGGCGGACGTCCATGCGAGTGTTTTTGAAGGTACACGCGCAGGGTCAGCCGGTTCGTAATTCTGAAGCGGTGCCTGATAGCCTTCATGGCCACTTTGCGCCAATTCCAGACGCAGAGCGTCACTTATTGCGGCGGCATCCATTTCGACAACATTTGCGTAGGATCGCGCAAAGCCGAGTGTGTATGTTTGACCCGGGAGAGCGTCATAATCCGACTGCTCGATAGACTCGAGATGGCGAGTCGGCACGCGTGTTTTGGCAGCGATATCGGAAACACTTAGACCCATCCGTTCGCGGCCTGCTTTTAGCTGGCTACCCACGGTTCCGTGCACTTCGTCGACAGAAGGTATTAAGTCCACTGCAATCTCCACGACCCGTTTTTTTCCGCCTCTTTGTGCAGCTTTGCAAACAATGGTCATCTTCCAGATAAAGTCAACGGCGATTACAACTTTTTACCTTCGAGAAATCACGCAATTTAGCCAGTTTCAATGCCTTGGTTCGCCGCCCATAGCGCGAGCTCCTCACGCAAATTCCCGGCGGGATTTTTGAGTAGCTCATCCATCTTGTTGCGAATGTCCGCATGGTTTGTCGAGCGCACCATCGCTTTTATGGGGCCCACAGCGGCTGGCGTGATCGACAAGCGATGGATACCCAAGCCAATCAACGCGAGCGCTTCAAGTGTCCGTCCACCCATTTCGCCACACACCGCGACGTCAACGGGATAGCCATCAGTTGTCTGGACAACGCGTCGAATGAAACGCAAAATGGCGGGACTTAGCCAGTCGTACCTCTCGGCAAGGCGCGGATCTGCGCGATCAGCCGCAAACAGGAACTGAGTAAGATCATTTGTACCAATCGACAGAAAATCGATTTTGGGCAAAAGAATATCGAGCGTTTCAGCCAGCGCCGGAACCTCAAGCATCGCCCCGTAGCGGATTTTTGACGGCACCCTTTTTTTCTGCCGACCCAGAAATTCCATTTGGCCTTCGAATATTGCGCGCGCCGCATCGAATTCCCACGGCTCGGACACCATCGGAAACATAACGTTCAGTGTGCGGCCTGCGGACGCCTCGATAAGTGCGCGAGCCTGCGCCTTCATGAGTCCAGCATGGTCTAAAGACAGGCGCAGAGCGCGCCAACCCAAGGCGGGATTTTCTTCTTCGCTCGTTTCGTCTTTCAAATAAGGCAGCGCTTTGTCGCCACCAATATCAAGCGTGCGAAAAATAACCGGTTTGTCGCCCGCCGCTTCAATGACATCGCGATAAAAACGCTGCTGCCGCTCACGTTGGGGAAGCGTAGCAGAAATCAGAAACTGGAACTCAGTGCGGAACAGGCCGACACCTTCGGCGCCGGTGGTTGCCAAGGCCGACATATCATCGCGCAACCCGGCATTGATCATTAACGTGACCGGCACATCATCCTTAGTGACCGATGCTGCGTCACGCATCGCAGCGTAGCGCGCTTTTTTCTTTTGCCGATCGACCAAATCATGCTGGAAAAGCTCCTCGGCAGCCGCGGATGGCCTGACGATGACGCTTTTTTCGTCTGCGTTAAGCAGGAGCATGTCTCCGTCGCGCACCTTGTGGCGAATACCTTGGACGCGGCCCAGCACAGGAATGCCCATCGCGCGGGCGACGATAACGACGTGCGCAGTCAGTGAACCTTCTTCAAGCACCACGCCGCGCAGCCGTCTTTTGTCATATTCCAGCAGCTCGGCCGGACCCAAGTTGCGCGCAATCAGGATCGAGTCTTTTTTCAGACCCAGTTGGGCAGCGGTACTCATCTGACCTGATACAATCCGCAGCAACCGGTTTGAGAGATCCTCAAGATCATGCATGCGGTCAGCCAGAAGCGCATCGTCAATCTGTCGCATACGCATGCGCGTGCGTTGCTGGACGCGTTCAATAGCTGCTTCGGCTGTCAGGCCGCTATCGATTGCCTCGTTGATACGGCGGCTCCAGCCTTCGTCATATGCAAACATCTTATAGGTCGCGATGACCTCTTCATGCTCGCCACCGGTGCCGAAATCAATTTGGCTGGCCATGCGGTCAATTTGTTCGCGCATTTTATCGAATGCGGAATAGACGCGCTGGCGCTCGGCCTCCACATCCTCGGCGACAGTATGCTCGATGCGGACATTGGGCTGATGGAAAATAGCAACACCAGCCGCCGCACCCTTTACGAGCGGGAGCCCTGTGAGACTAATGGTGCCGGTTTCGTTGCCACCACGCGTACTCGGTTCGTCGATGAGGTCCGCGTTGGCGATCAGTTCCGACAGAACCATCGCCACGGTTTGAAGCGCCTCGATTTCGACTTCTTCATATTTTCGCGGTTCAACGTGCTGCACCGCCAATACGCCAACCGCGCGTTCGGAACGTACAATCGGAACGCCTGCAAAGCTGTGAAAGCGTTCTTCGCCTGTTTCCGGCACATAACGGAAATTAGGATGCGCTGCGGCCTCGTCCAGGTTCAGCGTTTCCACATTCTCTGCGATCGTGCCGACAAGGCCTTCGCCCAAGCCAAGCCTGGTGACGTGGACAGCTGCCTCGTTCAATCCGCGCGTCGCAAACAACTCAAGCGCCCCATCGCGCAACAGATATATCGAGCACACTTCGCTCGACAGCGCTTCGCCAATGATATTGACCACATGGTTCAGCTTGCCCTGCGCGTGGTTTCGCGAGGCCATCACTTCGTGAAGACCAGTCAGGATGTTTCGGGCAGAACGGGTAGCGCTTTCCATAGGTCCCATCTAGCAGAGACACAAAAGGCAAGCGATACCCCACTTGAAAATATTCTCAGTCAACCAGTTAAGGCTGACTCCTGCATAAGTACGTCCTTAAGATGTAGCTTCTGCTTCTTCAGGCTCAATATGATGTTGGTATCAGGAAAGGGTCTGTTTTCTTCGTGCTCCAGCTTTTGCTCAAGATCAGCATGTTTGCTACGAAGTGCGGACAGATGATTAACATTCACATCATTCTCCTTCAGTGTGAGACTCGGTGGTCCAACAACGAAAGTAAATCACGAATTGTCGCGCGAGTCTTGCCGATAATTATCCGTTTGGCGCGCGTCCAAAACATACCCCCGCGATCATGCCCGCTTTTAACGATGACTTGTTTGCACGACTCTGGTTAGAAGGGGGTATGAACGATGACGGCTACCAGCAGCAGCTTGAACAACTTAAGATTGAGCATCGCGACTTGGATGACGCCATCATGGCGCTGACCATGCAATCGGTCATTGATCAGCTTCAGATTGCGCGTCTGAAAAAGAAGAAGCTGATATTGAAAGACCGAATCATGCGCCTTGAAGACCAGCTTGTGCCGGACATCATCGCCTGACCCGTTCCCGCCTTTAACGTTCACAATTGCGCGGCGACCGTTCCATACCGGCACAGCCGTAATATGTTGCCGCTATGGGATCGTTTACACTAACATCTGGTCTTAGGGCGTGCCATAAAACGCTATGAGCAACGCACGACTTGAACTGACCCCTTTATTGCTGGATTCGCTATACACCGAAGCAATGCTGCTCGCCGATGAAGCGCGCGCGTGCTTTGACCGCAGTCATGATGCGGGGCAGTTGGCTCCAGAAATTTCGGTCGCATTCTCTTGCGAGTCTCTGAAAGTTACCACGCGCCTGATGCACAGCATTGCATGGCTGTTGAATCAAAAGGCTGTGCGGGCTGGCGAAATATCCGAGAGCGACGCGCAAAACGAAGCTAGGAACTTGGGCTATGCGCCCGCCAGCGATGGACCGCTCGTGTTGCAATTTCCATTAGAAGCGCAGGCCCTGATCGGCGCGAGTGAAGAATTATATTACCGGCTTCAAAGGTTCAGCGAAAAAATGCGCACGCCTATCTCGCACGCATCTGAACCACACGCCATGCGCGACCGTCTGCGCGCGTCTTTTTAAGCGTCAAATTGCAGACTAGCGAGACGGGCATATAATCCACCCGCTGCGCTCAGCGTGGCATGGTCGCCCTCTTCAACTATCTTACCCTGATCCATCACAATGATACGGTCAGCAGACCGGACCGTCGCCAAACGGTGGGCAATGACGATTGTCGTGCGATCCTTCATCAGCAGGTCGAGTGCGTCCTGAACAAGACGTTCGCTTTCAGCATCCAGCGCGCTCGTCGCTTCGTCCAGTAACAAGATGGGCGCTTGCCGCAGTACAGCTCGAGCGATAGCGATCCGCTGACGCTGCCCACCCGAAAGTCTGGCTCCACCTTCGCCTAGATATGTGTCGAGCCCTTGGGGAAGTTCTCGCAGGAAGTTGGCGGCATTGGCCTGTTCGGCCGCTGCCCAAATCGCATCATCATCCGCCAACCAGTTGCCGTAACGCAAATTGTCGCGGGCTGAAGATGCGAACAGTACCGTCTCTTGCGGGACATAGGCCATGCGCGCCCTGACTTCCGCAGGATCAGCGCTGGTGAGTGCCACGCCGTCTATACGGATGGCGCCCGTTTCCGGATCATAAAACCGTTGTGCCAGTTGGAATAGTGTCGATTTGCCCGCGCCTGATGGACCGACAACGGCAACAGTTTCGCCGGGGCTTACCTTCAGGCTGAAATTGTCGAGCGCTGACACTTCAGGGCGCGTGGGATAGCGAAAACCAACATTTTGAAACTCGAGCTGGCCGCGCGGCGGAGTTGGCAACGCAATGGGCTTGGCGGGCGGAGCGATATTTGGTTCTGCCGCGAGAAGTTCAGCGAGACGTCCTGACGCGCCTGCGCCGCGCACCAAATCGCCATAGACTTCTGTCAGAGCGCCAAACGCGCCGGCTACCAGACCTCCGGTAAGCACAAACGCTGCAATAGTGCCGCCGGTCAATCGGCCTTCGACCACATCGATTGCGCCCTTCCACATCAGCAATGTGATCGCGCTGAAAATGAGGGCCATCACGATTGCGGTCATAAATGCACGCAGGCGAATGCGCTTCTTGGCGGTGCTGAAGGTAGCTTCGACGCTACCGCTAAATCGTTCGCCTTCGCGTCCCTCTTGGCCAAAGGCTTGAACAATGCGCATGGCGCCAAGTGTTTCCGAAACCATTGCTCCAACGTCGGCAATCCGGTCCTGGCTCGCCCGAGAGGCTGACTGCAATTTTCGGCCAATCAATACGATAGGCAGGACGATGACCGGAATGGCAATCAAAAGGCCAATGGCCAACTGTGGTGCAAGCGTGAACAAATATACGACGCCGCCGATGCCCATTACGATGTTGCGAAGCGCGACCGATACCGTTGTGCCGACCACCTGTTCGATAACCGCGGTATCGCTTGTCATGCGGCTGGCGATTTCCGCTGGACGGTTATGTTCGAAAAAGGCGGGACTCTGGCGCAAAAGGTTGCGGTTCACGGCAAGCCGGATGTCCGCAACAGTGCGCTCCCCAAGCCAGGACACAAAGTAAAAGCGAAACGCAGTGGCGATGGCCATCACGGCCACGATTATCAGAAGATATTCGAACCAGCGGGCAATATCCGAAGAGTCACCTCCGGCGGCAAATCCACGATCGATAACCAACCGGAAACCTGCAGGGATGGCCAGCGTAGCAAGTGCAGCAACGGTGAGCGCGAGCAAAGCAAACATGATTTGCTTGGGATAGGCAGAGGCATGGTGCCAAACCATACGCAGATTCCCAAGCTTTTTGACATTCGCTGGTTTGGCTGTCTCTGCCGTATCGGCTGGAGCGGAAGAGACGTTAGCGCTTTGCAAATCTGCGGATGTTTCATTCATGCCCTGTCGCCTAGCAGTGCGCCGCGACACTCACAATTGCAGACAGGAAAACGAATTAACTTTTTTATGGTGCAATGCACAATAAAAGCTTATGCCTGCCGCAAGAACGGCCCGTTTTGCGGGCCCCCAGAAAGAATTTTAAGGATTGCACATGCTTTATACCGGTTATGATATTCAGCGGAGCTGGTTAGCAGGTGCGGGAAAAATTGCGCAGGCGCAGGCAGATGTGCTCAAGAATTTAACTGGACCGTTTAGTGTAGGCGGTCTTGCACCAATTGCGGCGTCGGCATTGGATGTTTTCGCGCATTCGGTCTTGCCACGCGGAAAGCCTGCGTTCGGTTTGGACAGCGTAATCGTTGATGGCAAGACGCTACCCGTTCAAGAAGAGAATATGGCGCGCAAGCCCTTTGGGCAGCTGAAACGCTTCGTATATGAAGGCAGCAGCGCGAAGCCCCGGTTGCTCATTTGTGCGCCGATGTCGGGCCACTTTGCGACACTTTTGCGCGGCACTGTCGAGCGCATGATTCCAACGCATGATGTCTACATTACGGATTGGAAAGATGCGCGCGATGTTCCGTTGACGGGCGGTGGGTTCGATCTCGAAACCTACATCGATTATCTCATTGAATGGCTTGAATTCATTGGTCCCGATGCTGGCGGACGGGGTGCGCATATGTTGGCAGTGTGTCAGCCTTCCGTTCCTGCTTATGCAGCGGCTGCGGTTATGAGCGCGAAGGACCATCCGCTGCGCCCGCGCACTTTGACGATGATGGGCGGGCCAATCGACACCCGCGAAGCGCCGACTGCCGTGAACGACCACGCCACGCAGCGCCCGCATGATTGGTTTGTGCAAAACGTTATTGCGACCGTTCCGCCTTATTATAAAGGGTCGGGCCGGCGGGTATATCCAGGCTTTCTCCAGCTCTCAGGCTTCATGTCGATGAATCTGGGCAACCATATGATCAGCCATTGGTCGATGTTCTCGGACCTCGTCAAAGGTGACGGCGAGGGCGCGGATCGGCACAAGGAATTTTACGACGAATATCGCTCCGTCTGCGACATGACGGCCGAATTCTACCTGCAGACGGTGGACACGGTATTTCAGCGTCATTTGTTGCCCAAGGGCGAATTCAACTATCGCGGCAAGCTCGTTGATCCCGGTGCGATCAAAGACATCGGACTGCTCGCTATCGAAGGTGAGCGGGATGACATTAGTGGTCTGGGACAAACCAAAGCTGCACTCAACATTGCAACCGCTTTGCCTGATGCGCTCAAGAAATATCATATGGCGCCTGAAGTTGGCCATTATGGTATCTTCAATGGCAGCAAATGGCGCGAAAAGATTGCACCTGTGGTGGAAGACTGGATCGTCAGCCACAACGGCTAGGTTCATTCATCCCGACAACTGAATGGATCAGCGGGTTGCTTTAACCACTTTGGCGCGGCGCTGTTTCATGCCATGTCTCTGTTATGACGTTGCAAATCACTGCCACAGTTGAGCGTTGGCCGGTCGCTGGCCAGTTTATCATTGCGCGCGGTGCAAAGGAATATGTGGACCTGCTGGTGGTCGCAGCCAGCGACGGCCAACACATCGGCTA
The DNA here is from genome assembly GCA_027486895.1 of Sphingomonadales bacterium. Classification (GTDB taxonomy): domain Bacteria; phylum Pseudomonadota; class Alphaproteobacteria; order Sphingomonadales; family Sphingomonadaceae; genus Sphingorhabdus_B. The sequence continues at coordinate 89,322 of JAIXOE010000019.1, read as the reverse complement.
TGGCGAAGGCACTGCCATATATTATTGCGGAGAAACCGCAGAAAAATGCCTTGGGCAGGTCGAGCGTATTATTGACCTGCTGCGGGATAAGACGGCGCGCTCGGCGCGAGAAATAATACAGTCTGTGCTCTCGGCTGGCGCCGCGCGCAACGCGCTGGATTGCGCCTTGTGGGACTTGGAGGCAAAGCAAGCCGGCGTGTCACTATCAGACCATTTGGGCATGAAATCGCCCCCCGCGCCGCTGAGAACAGCATTTACGATATCATTGGGCACGCCGGAGACGATGCAGGCCGATGCGCGGGTCGCGGCGCAGAATGGATATACCCTGCTAAAGTTGAAGATAAATGGCGAGGCTGACCGGGACCGCGTTGCGGCTGTCCGTTCCGGCGCGCCAAAAGCCGATATTATCGTAGATGCCAATGAAAGTTGGGGCGCGATTGATATCGCTGCCGAGGCTGAAGCACTTAAGAATCTGGGGGTCGCGCTCATCGAACAGCCATTGCCGGCGGGCAATGATGCCGCGCTCGCCGACATCAGCGCACCGCTTCCCATTTTTGCCGATGAAAGCTGCCACACCGCGCAAGATGTCACCCGGCTGGCGGGTCTGTATCAGGGCGTGAACATAAAGCTGGATAAGGCAGGAGGCCTTACCGAGGGCATAGCGCTTCTGGCGGCTGCAAAGGATGCTGGCTTGCAAAGCATGGTGGGGTGCATGTTATCGACAAGCCTTGGCATTCAGCCTGCCTTTGTTTTGGCGCAGGCTGTTGAATGGGTTGACCTCGACGGGCCGGCCCTGCTTGCGCACGATCGGCCTGATGGATTTCACTTTGAGGGCGGCTATATTGTAATGCCCGCAGAATGATTGACTACAAAGCGACCTGCGCCACCTTGTTCTTGTAATCCTGCTTAGGATCCATGCCGAGCAACATTTTGACGCCAGCGACCATGCTTGACGCGTCAATCCAGATTTCGGCATTCTCCGGGTCCAAGCGTATCAGCGCGATATCTGGATCATTCTTGCCGCCTTCATACCAAGCCGCAACGAAACGGTTCCAAAGACGATCAATCACATCGCGGTCCGTTGATTGGGAAAGGTTGCCATGGACGGTTGCCCAGATATCATGCCCCTTTGACGCGAAATGCGCCATCGCTCGACCACCTGAACCAATTTGCTGATACAACTCGCCTGAGCGCGACGTAAAAAACCAGATCGGCCCCTGATACAAGTCGTCCTGAAAGCCGTCTTCGTCCAACTGCGCCGTCATGGGGCGCGCGTGACCGTCCCCACCCTCAGCCAAGCCGAGAAACATTGTCATGTCCGACTTCAGGGACTTCCAGAATTTTTCCTTAATTTCGGTTTCACTTGCCATGTCATCACTCCAATTGGTTCGTGATGGAAACAAGCGATGTCCGAAGGTGTTCCTGTGGTTTGAGACTTAATGCTATCTCGCGCCGTTAGACTGCATCAAGATACTCGACTTCGGGTGCTCCAGCGAGACAGGGCGCCAGCTTCGCGCCAGCCGCCTTGAAATAGTCGCTGCTGCCATGCGTTTTCAGGGCATCCTGATCGACATATTGCTCAAGCACTTTGTAAACTTGAGGGTTCGACCGTGACCGGGTCAACGTATAGAATACGTTCCCCGGTTCATTGGCCCGAACGGCAGCCGCAAGCTCTGCAAACACAGCCTCAAAGGCTTCGTTCTTACCATCGGTGACGGTTAAAGTTGCGATGACTCCAATAGCTGACATGCGGCTGCTCCGTCTCGTTCTTAGAAGATTTCAAAAAGGCCGGCTGCGCCCATGCCGCCGCCAACACACATTGTGACGACGCCATATTTTGCACCGCGACGCTTGCCTTCGATCAAGGCATGGCCTGTGCAACGTGCGCCAGTCATACCATAAGGGTGACCAATCGAGATCGATCCGCCATTGACGTTCAGCAATTCGTTTGGAATGCCAAGCTTGTCGCGGCAGTACAGAACTTGCACTGCAAATGCTTCGTTCAATTCCCAGATACCGATGTCGTCCATCTTCAGGCCAAAGCGCTGAAGCAATTTTGGAATTGCGAACACAGGGCCAATGCCCATTTCGTCTGGTTCTGTGCCTGCAACCGCCATGCCGACATAACGGCCGAGCGGGTTCAGACCCTTTTTCTCGGCAACCTTGGCTTCCATCAAGATGGATGCCGAAGAACCGTCGGACAATTGGCTCGCGTTACCGGCAGTGATGGTCATGTCAGGGCCAAGAACAGGCTGAAGACCCTGAAGACCGGCGAGCTGCGTATCCGCGCGATTGCCTTCATCCTTGGCAATGGTCACTTCTTTCTGGCTGACTTCGCCAGTTTCCTTGTTCACGACATTCATCATCGTGGTTACAGGTACGATTTCGGCATCGAAATAACCGGCTGCTTGGCCAGCTGCGGTGCGCTGTTGCGATTGCAGGGCGTATTCGTCCATCGCATCGCGGCTGATATTGTAGCGCTTGGCAACGACTTCAGCAGTTTGAAGCATCGGCATGTAAATCGAATTGTGCATGGCGACCAATTCAGGGTCGGCTTGAACGCGCATTTCCTTGGTCTGCACCAGCGAGATGGAGTCTTGACCACCGGCTGCCATCACATCGACATTGTCGACGATGATTTGCTTTGCTGCAGTGGCAATGGACATCAGACCCGACGAACATTGGCGATCCATTGTCATGCCAGAAACAGAAATCGGCAAGCCAGCCCGCAACGCAACCTGACGTGCAAGATTGCCGCCCTGCGTACCCTGCTGAAGCGCCGAGCCCCAAAGGACGTCGTCAATTTCGCCGCCCTCAATACCGGCGCGCTCAACAGCGGCCTTCAACGAGTGGCTGCCGAGCGTTGGCCCGAGCGTTGCGTTAAACCCGCCGCGATAGGCTTTGCCGATGGCGGTACGGGCGGTTGATACGATTACTGCGTCACGCATGGAAATGGTTCCTTGAATTGAAAATTATACGAAAAACTGGCTGATCCATTCAGCCTGAAGTGCTGGTTTGTCTTCACCCTCAATCTCGACCGTGAATTCAAGCGTCTGCTGCCACTGGCCCGGACGTTTTTCGACGAGTTCAAGGAGTTTGAAATGACCGCGCACCCGCTTGCCTGAGCGGACAGGCGCAAGAAAACGGGTCTTGTTGCCACCATAATTGACGCCCATTTTGACGCCTTCAATCTTGGGGCAATCGGACTTTGCGCTAAGGACGGGAAAGAGCGACAATGTCAGAAATCCATGCGCGATGGTACCACCAAAAGGTGTCATCTTTGCCATCTCTTCGTTGATATGGATGAACTGGTGGTCACCGGTTGCGTCAGCAAATTTGTTGATCATGTCCTGATCAACCAAAATCCATTCCGAAGTGCCGATTTTTTCGCCGACCTTAGTCGCGAATTCCGCTGGGGTAATAGTGGTCATGGGTGTCTCTCCTGCAAACTATTTGGCCGCACCGTGGCGGTTTCGAACGTCCAATACAAGCCCCGGCGATTTGCCGTTACGGCAAGCTTGTGCCGCCGTAACCGAACATCTACGAATCACGCTTTGGGCGCAGGAACGGGCGGCGCATAGGGCATGACCATATGGCCATCGGGCGCTGCAGTGAATGTCGTTTGTGTGGGATAGGCAAAGAAAATGCCTTCGCTTGCAAATCGGTCGATGATGGCAATGCCGATGGCGTGCCTCGCCTGAAACATATCTTCTACATCATCGCTTTCGATATCGAAGACGAGATGGAAATCGAGCGAGCTTGCGGCGAAGTTATTGAAACCTGCACGGATAAATTGGGCGCCATTGCTTTCGACGACTTCGCGCAAAATTTCCGGTATCCGCTTTGCAAGGGCAGGCGGCGTTTGGTATACGAGTGTCAGGACGAAGGTGACGCGGCGGTAGAGCGTCAGCGTGTTGTTGGTAATTTCCTTCTCGAGCAACTTGCTGTTCGAGATTATCTTTTCCTCACCCGTCAGTGCACGCAGCCTTGTGCTTTTCATTCCAATGACTTCGACTCTGGCAATTGTATTGTCATAAGAAACCGTGTCACCGCGGCGGAATGGCTTATCGAAAATGATGGAAATGGCAGCAAACAGGTCGGAGAAAATCCCTTGGGCGGCAAGGCCAATGGCAATGCCGCCAACGCCCAGACCGGCAACAAGGCCAGTGACGTTCACGCCGAGATTGTCGAGTATGACAATGGCGGCAACGGCAAACAATGCAAAGCTGACCAGAAGCCGGATTAATACCATCGCGCTTTGAAGGGTCTCATGTTCGTGAAGCCCTTCGCCAGCCCGACGCTCGATCAGGCCCAATATAATTTCGCGGAGCCAGATCGCCACTTGGACCACGATTGCGATGGTGAATAAAATATCGATGGCGTGGGTAAGCGTCGCAGGAGCATTCGCAATTTGGTTCACCAACTCAATCGAAACCATGACCCGGAAAAACTTGCTGGTGCGCGCCAAGGTGCGCGCGACGATCGATTTCACTTGCGCACGATGCTCGCTTTCACGCGCAATTTTGGAAGCAATCCGTTTCAGCCAGCTGAGTGCAAGGAAAACAACAATTGCTGCGATAACTGCAATGCCCAGTTCAAATATATTGCCCTGAACCCATGTCGCCGTCGTATCCCAATAATATTGGATGCGTGGAATTACCGCGTCTGGTTGAATGCGCTGGATTACCGTTACTGATTTTGCTGTCATATTTTATGTGTAAGGTCGAATGCGCCGCATAACAACCTTTCGGCGCGCTGTGGCCTTGAAAACCAGCTGCGGTTAGGTGGCGGAATATTCGTTTTGCAGACGCCGGTTTTTGATAGGACGCCAAGCCGCTTCCTTGCGTCGCCGAGTCAAATATGTGTCGAAACTGATCTGCACTGCGATCAGCATGTAGAAGAAGGTTTGGAACGCAATCCCGACAAACAGCGATCCCACAAGATAGATGATCTGACTGCTTTGCAATGCGGTCGCCAAAGGTGCCACCCACGCTTCTTCGGGCCTGTTACGTTTCCGATACATTCGGGAAATCGCTTCCATTCTCCATACGCCTCCAATGTGGATAATCAGCCACATGATAAGGCCGGGGAAGCCCTGCTCGCCGAGCATTTCAAAATAGCTTGAGTGAAATGCGCGGCCTTCATCGACGATTTCTTTGACATCTGGTGCGTCAGGTACAGGTGCCTCGCCCGGCTTTCCCGAATTTGTGATGTCATATCGAATACGATTCTGCCGATATACGTCAAAGCCCCCACCCATGGGATGTTCTTTCACATATTCCCATGTCCATGCCCAAACCGCCAAGCGCGTCGATGCGGATTCGTCAGCCTTGTAATTTTTGATGGTATCTGCGCGCTGCGTGAAACTGGATGGTAAAAACGGCAATGCCACCAACCCGATGACCGCCACGGCGCCAAGGTACAACATACGATGGCGGGCGTAGCGCAGCAGAAGTATCCCCAATACCGCGATGCAGACGATGCCCGTTCTGGCCTGCGTTCCCACCGGAATGAGGAGGCACGCAAAAATTAATGCAGCGGCGTAAATCCGCACTTTCCAATCCGGTTTGAATATGGTGCCATGTTTGGCCAGCCATAGGATTAAAGGAATGATCGTGATGGCAACGCACGAAATGATGCTGCCTTCAAATAGCCCGCTATTGTCGTCGACCAAAATAACAAGCGACCCATATCCACCGCCACCTGCTGCGGTTTTAATGCCACCAGTGACGATCAGCGCGGACGCGCACAGAACCATCGTTAAGATCGTCGCCTCAATCCGCAATTTGGTGCGCAAAGTCAGCGGCATGAATGAGGCAAACACGAGCGCCTTCCATACCCAGTTCCACTTTTCGAGCGCTGCCACGGGTTCGACCGCGACCGTCGTGGTGTAGCCGCAATAGCCAAGCAGCAAGATGAGCAGGAACCAGCGTGGCGACACGCGCACATCCTTTTTATCATCGCTGACCATGAAGCCGAGAAACGCCAATGCGAACAATATCAAGGACAACGGGATGGAATTGAGCAGGAAATAGCTCAGCCGTTGCGGCGATACGATGTCGACATAGGCATAGACCAACGTAAACAGAAATGGCCGCTTGAACGCCATCAGCATGATGAGCGCGATATATCCAACGAAGACCAGATCACGCATCGTCCGGCCTCACCTTAACGGATTGCTTGCGCTTGATTTGGCGACCAAAGCCCGTCGGCTCTTCATCAGGGGCGGGTAGTTCTTCGACGTCGAGATCAGCCCGGTTCATCAGAATCCATATCGCCACTGCCAGCAGGGCATGGCTCAATAATATGGAGAAATTGTCGATCACGCTGCTTGCCCAAATATAGTTGTGCTAAGGTCTATAGGTTGCACCAGTTGACGTCGCGTTAATCCTTTTTCGTCATAATAATCAGCTATGTCGCGCATCCTTCACGTCCTTGACCATAGCCTTCCGCTTCACAGCGGATATACGTTCCGCACCCGTGCCATATTGAAGGCGCAGCAAGCCGCCGGGTGGGACGTCGCGGGCATAACTGGCGTGCGCCAGTACCAACACGGACAAAAGCCCGATGCATTGTCGCAGAATGTCGAGGGGCTTTGCTTTCATCGCACAATCGCGGATATCGCATCACCAAGCCCGCTGCGTGAATGGCAGGAGGTATCAGCCTTGGCGGATGCTATTGTCGAACTACATGCGCGCTGGCCGTTTGATATTTTGCATGCGCACTCGCCCGCCCTTAACGGGATGGCCGCGCTGCGTGCTTCGCGGAAACTGGGCGTTCCTTTGGTGTACGAAATACGCGCATTTTGGGAAGACGCCGCCGTTGGCAATGGCACGGGAAGTGAGGGGTCGCTTCGCTATCGCCTAACGCGCGGCTTGGAAAACCATGTCGTGCGCAACGCAGATGCCATCTCGGTGATCTGCGAAGGATTAAAACAGGATCTTATGTGCCGCGGTGTTTCGGCGTCCAAAATAACCGTGTCACCCAATGGCGTGGACATGGACATGTTCGGAACGCCAGCGCCAGCCGATGCTGATCTCGTCAACGGTCTGGGTCTCGATGGTGCCGACGTCATTGGATATATTGGCAGCTTTTATGATTATGAGGGGCTTGACGACCTCATAAATGCAATGCCGCTCATGCAAACAAACGCACATCTTTTGCTCGTCGGGGGCGGCCCCATGGAGGACGCCTTGCGTGCGCAATCCAAAGCTTCGACCGCATCGCATCGTATTCACTTTGTTGGCCGTGTTTCGCATGACGAAGTGGAGCGTTATTATAGCCTGGTCGACATATTGGCGTACCCGCGCAAGCGCATGCGCCTGACGGACCTTGTCACCCCGCTCAAGCCACTGGAAGCGATGGCGCAGGGGCGATTGGTGGCGGCTTCCGATGTTGGTGGTCACAAGGAACTGATCCGGCATGGTCATACGGGGACGTTGTTTACAGCTGACGATCCGTCCGCAATTGCAGCGTCTCTAGATTCGCTTCTTCACAGCCGCGACCAGTGGGACGCAATGCGACAGCGGGCACGCCACTTCGTCGAGACCGAGCGTAACTGGCAAACCAATATCTATCGTTACGATCCTGTTTACCATTCGCTGCTACAGCAAAATGGAACCGCCAAAGCCGCATGAGGCTTGGCTTAAAAGCAGGACCGAGAATGCGTAGCTTTTTACCCAACAGCCAAGCACGTGCGCTTGCAATAGCGATGGTTGGCGCAGCGTTGGCTGCGGTGACCACGATGCTCCTTCCCGTTTCTCTGCTTGAGGGTATCGCAGGTTCGTCGGGGCTTTCCGAGTTGGTACCTGCGGCCAAGGCACCACTGGGCGATACCGCGCGTGCATTGATCGCATTTTCAGCAGGGGCAATAATGCTGGCAGTCTTGTCCTATCTGCTTTTGCGCGCGGAAGCGGCGGTGGCCCAACCGACCAACAAAGCCAGCGGACTATTAGGCGCAGCCAAGCAGCAGGGAGGCGACATCGCCAAGACGTTACTTGCAAAGATGCCTTGGAACAAAAGCGCTGATGATATTCGAGAGCTTGGTGACCTACCCAAATTACGTGTGGGTGATGTGCACCCCGACGCTCCGGCGCGGCGGCCGCTATTCGCGTCGCAAGATTTGCCCACACTTGAACTTTCCGAAAAGCATTTGGTGGACGCGCAGACGCCGCAAGAGCCAGAACAATTGGTTGAGGCCGTTTCGGAAGCTGCTGAACCGGAAGTACCGGTTCTGGCATCAGAACCTGGAACCCCAGAGCCTTCAATCTCCGCGCCCTTAGCTTCATCTTTTGCTGCCGATTCGCAGCCAAGCATCGCTGAGATGGTTGCCCAGTTGGAAACTGCCGTTGCCTTGCGCCGCCAAAAGTTGGCGGAATTGGAGGCTGTCGCTGCCGACTTGTTGGCCGATGCCAAAAATGCAGACGAGCCCAGTGATGCAATTGTGGAACCGGCAAGTTTTTCGGTCGCTGAACCCGAACCCGAACCCGAACCCGAAGCAACAGTGGCCGAATTCCGTCCAATGCGTCGTCCGGCTTTGGAAGCAGTTCCAACGGTTGCAGTGCAAGACGACAACATTGATTCTGCGCTTGCAGCAGCGCTGGCCACGCTTCATCGTATCAATGCAGGTGCGCGCTAGTCATCTAGCAATAGCGCGTCCACAATCAGGCGGTATTTGCCGTCGAGTATCGCTGTCTCTGTTATAGCGATGTCTGCCACCAACTGACCCGGCAGAGAAAATTCATGGTCTTCTAGCTGCCGTGCGATGGTCGAACGCAGTTGTTCGGCGTTTTCAGGCAACATAACGGAAAGACATGTTTGGGCTCCGCAAAATGTAAGGCTATGCCAAGGGCGTTCATGCAATATGGCGATGATTGCCGTGGGCATTAAAGCCTGAAGCGCGCGAACAAGCTGACGGGACGATGTTTGGTACATCATCATCGTTCACTCGTTTGCGCGTCTGATTTCCCGCTGTAGCTGCCCATAAATTCCCTCAGCTTTTCCTCCATTTCGGGTCGGATTTCACGCCCCATTCTGATGTCGAGCACGAGTCGAGGATCACGCGCTGCCAAGCGTCCAAACTTGGTTGGAGGTAGGCCCTCATCACGCAGAAACCGTTCAATCAGGCGCTTGATGTGCATAACGTCTCCTCCAAGATCGACCCGGATTAGCTTGCCCGAATCAGTTAGAACAAATATAGAACAAACTTGATAGGATAAATCCTACAAGTCTAGGATATTTCCAACCGAACCGGAGGGATGACGATGGAGGAAGAGCCAAGAGCTGCTTTGGAGCGGCTCATTTTGGAAAGCGGTGATGATTTCGCTGGCTTGTCGAAGCTTGTAGGTCGAAATTCGGCGTATATTCAGCAGTTTATAAAGCGAGGTACACCCAAAAAATTGCCCGAAACCGAGCGGGGCATATTGGCGCGATATTTTGGAGTCGATGAGGCGTTGCTTGGCAAATCGTCAGCCGCTGAGGTGACTTCAGGGATTCGCCTCATTCCGAAATTGGCTGTCGGCGCTTCTGCCGGTGCGGGCGCTATCCATGATGGAGAAGCGCTTGCCGGCAAGATCGGTTTTGATGAAAAGTGGCTGCGGAGGATGGGGCTTGATCCGGCGAAGCTCTCTCTCATCCGCGTTGATGGTGAATCGATGTCGCCCACACTCAGCCATGGCGATGATATCATGGTCGACAACCGCGCCTCTGCCCAAGCGGTGCGTGATGGCATACATGTTATCCGGCTTGACGATGTGTTGATGGTTAAACGTCTCGCGAAGGGCCCGCGCGGTCGGCTTTCGGTGCTTTCTGACAACCCGAACTATCCTGACTGGCCAGATGTTGACGGCGCAACTGTAACTGTTGTCGGCCGGGTGGTCTGGGCAGGGCGCCGGCTCTGAAGGCTTGCCTCGCTCCACTGAGTCGGCCACATAGTGTCGCATGTCGAACGTCACATCTGCCGCAACCAAAACCCCGCCACTGAAAGCCGCGATCATTCCGGTGACGCCGCTTCAGCAAAATTGTACGCTATTTTGGTGTACCGAAACCAACAAAGGGGCGCTTGTCGACCCGGGCGGTGATCTGGATAAGCTGAAAGCTGCCGTGGCGCAGACGGGGGTTGAGCTTGAAAAGCTTCTGGTGACTCATGGTCATCTCGACCACTGCGGTCAGGCGGGAATGCTCGCAAAAGAATTGGGCCTGCCGATTGAGGGGCCGCATGAAGATGACCGCTTCTGGATTGCTCAGCTCGACGATGACGGGCCGCGCTGGGGTATGGAAGCACAGACCTTCGAACCAGACCGTTGGCTGGTGGACGGTGACACAGTGACCGTCGGCAACCTAACGCTCGATGTTATTCATTGCCCCGGACATACGCCGGGGCACGTGATTTTTCATCACGCGCCCAGCCGCCTTGCAATCGTCGGTGACGTTTTGTTTCAAGGCTCGATCGGTCGCACCGATTTTCCACGCGGGAACCACGCAGATCTCATCAATGCGATTACGACAAAGCTATGGCCGTTGGGGGATGATGTTACCTTCATCCCCGGTCACGGACCAACCAGCCAGTTCGGTTACGAGCGCCAACATAATGCGTTCGTCGCTGATGACGTGCTGGCTGCGCGTTGAGTTAAAGCACCGCTGCGTAAACGCGAGTTAGGGCCCATCCTGCGAGCCCAAGCAGCGTCAGCATGGTGGTCAGCGTTCCGACCATGCGCCCTTTACCCAATGTGCCGCCATCCATGCCCAAGCCATGCGCAAGCCGGCCCAAGATGTAAACGATGCCGAGACCCCATAACCAATTGTTGGTGCCGCCTGTTGCCTCCAGCGCGGCAATCAGGACCAAGATAAATGGAGCGCTCTCGACAAAATTGGCATGGGCACGCATGCGGCGGATAACAAATTCGTTGCCGCCATCACCAATCGAGACGCTTTCTTTGGTCCGTGCTTGGCCACAGCGTATCATGAGCCAAATGTTCACCAAAGCTGCGCCTGCGGCGATGGTGAGGGTTACGGGTAAACTCAACATATATACTCTCCCTGTTCGTTTTGGCTGCTTATCTGCTATCTCACGGGTTGCAAAGCACAGAAAAAGAAGTATAGCGCGCCGCTCACACAGACATGTGCGGTTGACTTAGGCTGATTCTGGCGATTGCTTGCCACGACCACCTCTTTCGCCTAGCATGACCTAGAACTTATTGATTTTGAAATGGAACAGGTGCCGAGATGGCTGTCCCCAAAAGAAAAACATCCCCTTCGAAGCGCGGCATGCGTCGCAGCCATGATTCGCTCACTGTTGCAGCGTATCAAGAATGTGCAAACTGCGGTGAACTGAAGCGCCCGCATCACTTGTGTGATGCTTGTGGTCATTACAATGGCCGCGAAGTGGTGGCAGTCGCCTGATCCTTCCTGAAGGAGAATAATAGGTGTCCATGAAACCGCGTATCGCCATAGACGCGATGGGCGGTGACGAGGGCGTACCTGTTATGATTGCAGGTGCGGCGTTGGCGCGGCACCGGCACGAAAGTTTCAACTTTCTGTTGGTTGGGGATGAAGCCCGCATCAAGGCGGCGCTTGATAAACACCCCAATCTGCGCGCTGCCTCCGAGATTCTCCATACCGACGACGTCGTGACGGCGGACGACAAGGTCAGTGCAGCCTTGCGCAAGGCCAAGACCAGCTCGATGGGCATGGCGATAAATGCCGTAAAAACCGGGCAAGCCAGCGCTGCTGTCAGCGCGGGCAACACCGGCGCCTTGATGGCGACTGCGAAACTGGCCTTACGCACAATGCCCGGTATCGACCGGCCGGCGCTCTCTGCGCTATTACCGACGCTTGAAGACACTGACGTAGTGATGCTCGATCTCGGCGCAAATACCGAGTGTGAAGCGAAAAATCTGGTACAGTTCGCCATTATGGGTGCCGCCTATTCGCGCATCATCTTTGGTTTTGACCGCCCGCGGGTTCGTCTTTTGAACATCGGCACTGAAGAAATGAAGGGCACCGAGCAGTTGCGCGATGCTGCCCTGCATTTACGCAATGCGACAGGCCTCCACATGGACTTTCAGGGATTTGTCGAGGCGGACAAAATCAATCGCGGCGAATGCGATGTTGTGGTGTGCGATGGTTTTACTGGAAATATCGCGCTTAAGTCCATTGAGGGCACTGCCCGGTTCGTAACGGATCTCCTTCGTCGTGCCTTCACAAGCTCCGTGCGGTCCAAATTCGGCTTTCTGGTTTCGCGCCCCGCGACAGAGTTGCTGCGCCATCACCTTGATCCCAACAACCACAACGGCGCGGTTTTCATGGGGCTGAATGGTGTCGTGGTAAAAAGCCACGGAAGTGCGACCGTTAAGGGGGTGGCCAATGCCGTGGAAGTTGCGGCTCGGCTGGTGGAAGAAGATATTACGGCGCGCATCACGCAAGATCTGGCGCGGGTACAAGCAGAATGACAGTTGCGGCCCTTCATGCCGTTATCAAAGGCACAGGGTCAGCGCTTCCGCGCAATCGCGTATCGAACGCCGAACTTGCCGCTAAAGTCGACACCACGGACGAATGGATTACCGAGCGCACTGGTATCAAATTCCGCCACATTGCTGAGCCCGATGAAACAACATCCAGCCTAGCGATAGAGGCGTCGCGTAACGCGCTTCAAGCAGCTAATATGGCCGCTGCAGACATTGATCTGATTATCTTGGCGACAGCCACGCCGGACCAAACATTCCCTGCCTCGGCAACCATCGTTCAGCACGCGCTCGGCTGTAATGGCGGCGTCGCTTTTGATGTTGCTGCGGTATGTTCGGGATTCCTTTACGCATTTTCTGTAGCGGAAAGCATGATCCGCGCAGGGTCGGCGCGCAATGCCCTAGTGATTGGTGCAGAAACATTCAGCCGCATCTTGGACTGGGAAGATCGCACAACATGCGTTCTTTTCGGGGATGGTGCGGGCGCAGTCGTGCTGTCGGGCGAAGTTGGCACCCGGGGTGCCTTGGCCACCAAGCTGCATGCCGACGGCCAACACAATGAATTATTATATGTCGATGGCGGTCCATCGACGACGGGTACGGTCGGCAAATTACGCATGAAAGGCCGCGAAGTGTTTCGGCACGCGGTAACAAACCTGACCAGCGTGCTTCATGAAGTGCTCGCGGAAGCTGAACTCACCGCTGCGGATGTCGATTGGGTCGTGCCGCATCAGGCGAATGCCCGCATCATTGAAGCGACAGCCAAGAAGCTTGGGCTTGACCCTAACAAGGTTGTGCTAACGGTCGACCAGCATGCCAATACCTCGGCCGCTTCTGTTCCCCTCGCTCTTGATGTTGCGGTGCGTGACGGTCGGATAAAGGCTGGCGACGTCATTGTCATCGAGGCAATGGGTGGCGGTTTTACATGGGGCGCATCAGTCATTCGAATATAGGCGATTATCCACGATCGCCGTTTTACAATTCTGAATTCTACTGTATGTTGTTGCTATTAGGGGTGGTCGCACATCCGGAGACGGTAAATGGCAGACGCAGGAACTTTAACTCGCGCCGATCTGGCGGAAATTCTCAATCGCCAAATTGGTTTGTCGCGCGCTGACGCAGCGGCAATGATTGAATCCATACTTGATCATATGACGACAGCTTTACTTGATGGTGAAAATGTAAAAATATCCGGTTTTGGAACGTTTGTTTTGCGTGACAAAGGCCAGCGTGTAGGGCGTAACCCCAAAACGGGAGTTGAAGTGCCCATAACGCCGCGTCGGGTCCTTACATTTCGGGCCAGCCAAGGCATGCGTCAAAAGGTCAAATAGCCCATCATGGTTCAAAAATCGGCGGACGCATTTCGAACAATTGGCGAGATGGCTGAGATTTTGGGCGTACGCACGCATATTTTGCGTTATTGGGAAGAGCAATTCCCGATGCTTAAGCCATTGACGCGTGCTGGTGGACGCCGGCTATATCGCCCGGATGACGTAGCGTTGCTGCACAATATCCATCGGCTGCTCTACAGTGAGGGATATACGGTTAAGGGTGCCAGGCGGTTTTTGGAAACAGGTGACGTTCCTGCTTCGGCGCCAATTGCTTCAATAGCCCCCGCTCCGTCTGTTACACAGGTTGATGTTTCCGCGCTTCGGGCCATCCGCGATAGGCTCGCATCCGCACTTGCTGCCGCCTAAGCTTAGTCCAGCATCCGTGCGTAAACCATATCGCGAAACGCAACGGCCCCGACCATGAAAACGGTCTCTCCAATGGGCGCAAAACCGGCGCGCTCGTAAAAAGCGACCGCGCGATCATTGTTTTCGTACACCGCTAACAGCATGCGTTTTGCGCCGCGCTCGGCCGCGATCGTAAAAGCTTGCTCCAGCAATTTCCTGCCGTTCCCGCCACCCTGCCACGGCCCAAGCAAATAAATGCGCTTTAACTCAATATCGCCGTCCTGTTGCAGGTCCGCGTGCGACGGCGGGGTAATCATGGCGTAGCCCACAGGTGCCCCGAGTGGCGTTTCACCGATCACGATATCGACAGCGGGTTGCGCCAACGCATCGGCATAATATTCCGGGCTGTGTTCGGTACGCAAATGTTCGATGAGCGGTTGGCCGGGATGGTCAAAGGCAAAGGTCGCAAGAAAGGTGGCTGCTCCAAGAAGCGCCAGCGCATCTGCGTCACTCGCGTCTGCTTTACGCCAGATTATCGGTGTCATTCGTCTTCGGGACCAAGGTCGGGATCGAGATCGCGTGGTCGGGTGAAATGTGTCAGTTGCCCGCACAAACGTTCCACGTCTGCCCAATGTTCGATGCTCAATTCCACGCGAGCGATGGCTGCGGTGGGATATTTTTCCCAAACCAGATCACGCAATGGCGATTTGCCGTCATCGGGGCAAAGATCGAAAACGAGATCTTCCATGCCGGGATTGTGCCCGACCATAAGCAGGTTTTTATGTTCATCGGACTGATCGCGCAACACATCCATCAACGTTGCGGATGATGCCAGGTAAATGCGGCGGTCCCAATGCGGGTCCATACGACCGCCGGTGCCCTTCACAAACTGGTCAATAGTCTCAATCACCCGCACAGCAGGGCTGGCAACGACATGGTCGAAAACGAGGCCGTTGCGCTTTACCCATGTTCCCATGGTGATCGCAGCCTTCTCGCCGCGCTTGTTCAACGGCCGGTCAAAGTCCCGCGGAACTGAGTCATCCCAGCTCGATTTTGCATGGCGAAATAATGTAAGCGTGAACGTCAAATCGGGTTGCTTTCATCGAGACTAATTTTGGTGTCCTGCCGCAATTTATCATCTGGCGAAAGACCTGTTTTCACAGAAGCGACTGCTTCGGCCAAAGTTACTCGGCGCACAGGCGTTCCCGGTGGAAATGCCGACAACAGTCGGCTGGGTACTGCAGAAGAGAGCATAACAAAATGTCCCTTGTCGCCCGCGCTGCGGATAAGGCGTCCAAATGCCTGCGCCATTTTTGCGCGAATGATGCGATCATCAAAATCGATGCCGCCATTTTTGAGGCGGCGGGCGCGGTGTAATATGTCCGGACGCGGCCACGGGATCTGTTCCATGATGACAAGGCGCAGCGAATGTCCGGGGACATCTACTCCATCGCGCAAGGCATCGGTGCCCAGCAGGCTGGCGTGCGGATCATCGCGAAATATATCGACCAGCGTGCCTGTATCAATCGGGTCGACATGCTGGGCGTACAGCGGCAGGCCATCACGGGCTAGCCTGTCAGCGATGCGCGCATAGGTTGATCGCAAACGCCGGATTGCGGTAAACAGGCCAAGGACGCCGCCGCCCGATGCCGTAATGAGGGCGGCATAGGCTCCTGCCAACGCCGCAGCATCGCCTTTTTTGATATCGGTCACGATCAGGACTTCCGCCTGCGCTGTGTAATCAAATGGGCTTATGGCCGAGAAATGCGTAGCCGGTTTATCCAGATGCAGCGCGCCAGTGCGTGCCTCAGCGTTTTTCCAGTCGCCGCCGCTACGCAAAGTTGCCGATGTGGCAAGAACACCATGGCTTGGTTTCAGGACGATATCAGCAACGGGTTTCATTGGGTCTAGCCAGCGCCGGTGCATGCCCATATCCATTTCGCGACCTTCGAACCGGTCAATCGCCAGCCAATCGACAAATTCAGGGTCCACCGGACCAACAGCGCGTGCCAACATGGAAATCCAAGCGCGTACCGTATCAATCCGCCAGCTCAAGCTCGCCATAGCGCCCTCAACGCGTGCTCTGGCGCTGCCGTCAAGCCAATCAGGGGGATCGGACACCATCGCCTCAAGACGTTGCCCCAGTACCGTCAGAGGACGCGCCAGCGCCTCAAGCGCGACAGCTGCATCGGAGGCCGCGTCAATGACGGCGGGGTCGGGATCAGCAAGTTCGGTTTCCAGACCATAGCCGCCTTCGGTGGCGTTGGTTTCGTCGCGGGCAAACACCATCGCCCGAACGGCAGCCAAAAACCGTTCCATGGGTCCCGACGGTGCGCCTTCTGCCAAACGCGCCAACCATCCATCGCCGGGCAGCGCTTCTGCGGCCACTCTTGCCATCTCGATGGCAAGGCCTCCTTCTTCGTCATAGGATGCGACGTCGGCGAGGCGCGCCGACAAACCGCGGCGTCGGCCACGTGCCTTGCCCTCCGGGCCAATCACCCAGCGGCGCAATTCGATCGTTTCCTGCCCCGTGAGTGCCGCCGCAAACATCGAATCTGCGGCATCGAACAAATGATGGCCCTCGTCGAAGATGATACGGCTTGGGCGGTTCAGTTCATCACGACCGCGCGCGGCATTGACCATCATCAGCGCATGATTGGCGATCACAATCTCGGCCTGAATCGATGATCGGGCGGCGCGTTCAATGAAGCATTTTTTGTAATGCGGGCAGCCAGCGTAAATACACTCGCCGCGCCGGTCGGTGAGTGCAGTTGACCCGTTGCGCCGAAACAATGTTGGCAACCAGCCGGGTAAATCGCCACCAATCATGTCGCCGTCATTCGAATAAGCGGCCCATCGCGCCACGAGATGCGCAAGGATCGCCGCACGTCCGGCAAATCCGCCTTGCAGAGCATCTTCGAGGTTTAGCAGGCACAGATAATTTTCGCGTCCCTTGCGAACAACCACCTTGGATTTGAACGTTTCATAGTCGGGATAAATGCGCTGTGCTTCGCGTACCAATTGTCGTTGCAAGGCCTTGGTGAAGGTCGAAATCCATACTGTGCCATCCGCAGCGGTCGCCCAAAGACTTGCCGGTGCAAGATATCCAAGCGTCTTGCCAATTCCAGTCCCTGCCTCGGCCAGCAGCATATTCGGTTCGCCCTTGCGCGCGCGGGGCGCAAAAATTTCGGCTGCGGCTTGAGCGAAATCACGCTGCCCCTGCCGTGTTTCCGCAGACCCGCCGACAAGCGAAGCCAGCCGTTGCTGCACAGCCTCGGCGCCAAGGGTAACAACACGTGGCGGCGTGCGTGGTGGTGCTTCCTCCCACTCCGGTAGGCGACTGAACAGCCAGCGTTCGGGCTTTTCAGGTTTTTTCAATCGCGACAAAATCAGATTTGACCAAGGCCAGCGCAGCCGCATCAACGCTTGTGCCGCGTCCCACGCACCTTCGCGTTCTGCCCAGTCTGGCGCATCCAGAACGGCAAGCAAAGTGCGTGCGGCCACTAGCAGAAATTGCGGGACTTCCTGATCTGTCGTTGGCGGAGTAAGGGCCAACGCCTTTGCCAGTCCCTTTGGCGTGGGTACCGCAAAGCGCGCCGGATAAACAAAGGCAAACAATTCCAGCAAATCGAGGCCGGATAGATCGGGATAGCCAAGACGCTGTGCAATCAACGGAGCATTAAGCATAACCATGGGCGTTTCGGCGGCACGGCCAGCCGCTTCGCCTTTCCCAACCGTTTGCACTTGGACATTAATGGACCCGACCCATATTCCGGCATGGCTTGCATGGAGCGCAGGAAAGGCTAGGGGAGTGTCCATAACTTCTGATAGTCGTATTTGGAACGAAAGAGCAACACGTGACTGACCTTCGCGATATAGCAATGGCATCTAAAGCCTGGCCTTATGAAGAGGCGCGGCGTTTGCTGAAACGCTATCCAAATGGCAAGGCGGACGGTGCGGCAATTATCTTTGAATGCGGCTATGGTCCTTCGGGGCTTCCGCACATCGGCACGTTCAATGAAGTCTTGCGGACAACCATGGTGCGTAATGCCTTTGGCACTTTGTCTGATGCTCCGACGCGGCTCATCGAGTTTTCGGATGATATGGACGGCCTGCGCAAGGTGCCGGACAATGTTCCCAACCAGGCGATGTTGACGGAACATCTCGGCAAGCCGTTGTCGCGCATCCCCGATCCATTCGAAAAGTTCGAAAGCTTTGCCGCGCATAACAATGCCATGCTGCGCGATTTCCTTGACCAGTTCGAATTTGACTATGAATTCATCTCGTCATCCTCGCAATATGAGAGCGGGGCATTTGACGCTGCGCTGAAAAACGTTCTGCGCAACTATCAAGGCATTATGGACATCATGCTGCCGACCTTGCGCAAAGAACGCGCTGCGACTTATTCACCAATTCTGCCGATCAGCGAAAAGACCGGTGTTGTCCTTCAGGTGCCGGTTGAGGTTGTCGATGCCGAAGCGGGCCTGATACGTTTTGACGATGGCGGCGACCTTGTCACGCAGTCGATTCTTGGCGGCAAGGCGAAGCTTCAGTGGAAGGTCGACTGGGCCATGCGCTGGGTCGCGCTTGGCGTTGATTACGAAATGTACGGGAAAGACCTTACCGACAGCGGTGTACAATCCGGCAAGATCGCGCGTGTCCTTGGCGGTCGTCCGCCCGAAAGCCTGATTTATGAAATGTTCCTCGACGAAAAGGGCGAGAAGATTTCGAAGTCCAAAGGCAATGGCCTCGCGCTTGAGGATTGGCTGAAATACGGGACCGAGAATAGCGTCGCATTTTATGCGTTCCGCGAACCAAAGAGCGCAAAGCAACTCCATTTGGGTGTCGTGCCTAAAGCCGTTGACGAATATTTCCAGTTCCGCGCGCAATGGCATGACCAACCCGTTGAGAAACGGCTGGGCAACCCGGTTCACCATATCCACAATGGGCAGGTACCAAGCGGGCAGCCGCCAGTCACATTCGGCCTGTTGCTGAATCTCGTTGGTGTCATGGGCGCAGGCGCAACCGAGGATCAGGTTTGGGCGTATCTCGGCAATTATGCCGACAATGTCTCGCCAGAAAATACGCCGGAATTGGCCGAGCTTATTCCCATCGCGCTTGCGTACAACCGCGACTTCGTTGCGCCCACCTTGCAAAAGCGCAAGCCCGAGGGCGTTGAGGTTGCTGCGTTGCAAACGCTTGATGCGCGTTTGGCGGAATTGCCTGCAGATGCCACGGCAGAGGACATACAAAATATCGTGTATGAAATCGGCAAAGAGGGCGGTTTCGAAAATCTGCGTGACTGGTTCAAGGCGCTGTACGAGACGCTGCTGGGTTCAAGCGCTGGTCCACGAATGGGCAGCTTCATCGCGCTGTACGGGATTGCGAACAGTCGTCAGCTGATTGCGGAAGCGCTTGCATGACCACCATCGCGGCCCGCCTTTACCATGATGGCAAGGTCGCGCAGGAAATAGACCTCTCTAAAGCAATCCCGCACATCACCCAGCCAAATGATTTCATCTGGATCGGGTTGCATGAACCGGACGATGGCGCGCTAAAGCGGGTGCAGGACCATTTCGGGCTTCATCCGCTTGCGGTGGAAGACGCGCTCGATCCAAAGCACTTGCCTAAAGTCGACGTGTATGGCGATCACCTGTTTCTGGTGATCCGCACGCCAAAGCTGGAAGGCGATCGAATTGTCTACGGCAACACTGCCATCTTCATGGGCCGACAATTTATCATCACCGTGCGTCATGGCTCAGAACGGTCGCATAGCCCGATAAGGGACCAGCTTGAGGCAACACCGTGGTTGCTGAAGCAAGGCGCCGACTATGTGCTGCACGCCATATTGGACTTCATTGTCGACGGCTATGGTGACCTAGCTGACGTGATGGAAGAAAAAGTGCTCATCATGGAAGAGCGCGCAATCGACAATTTCCTGAGCTCAGCCGAAACCAGTCGGATATTCATGCTGCGACGCGAATTATTCCGGTTGCAGCGGATACTGGGTCCGACAGAGGATTTGACGAGCCGCTTTATCAACCTTGAGCTGCCGCAGGTTGATGCGAACATCTATCCCTATATGCGCGACCTGCTCGATCATGTCCGACGCCTTGTTTACCGGGTAGAGGGTCTGCGCGATACGTTGACGTCGGTCATTGAAACCAGCGGGTTGTTGGAACAACAAAGGCAGGGGGCGATTACCCGCCAATTGGCGGCATGGGCAGCAATCTTGGCGGTCCCGACCGCCATTGCCGGCATCTACGGCATGAACTTCGAACATATGCCCGAGCTTGACTGGAAATATGGATATTTCCTGATCGTCGGGGTGATGGCGACGATTTGTGTCACCCTCTTCGTCCGGTTTAAGCGATCTGGGTGGCTTTAGGCCGGTCAATCGCCTGCCGCAAAACATCCCGATAATTGGGCGATATCGTCATGCGCGGATAATAGCCGCCCGTGCCAAGCAACTTGTGTGTCGCTGGTAAGTTGTAACAGGGCACGCCCATGAACAGATGATGTTCGCTATGATAGTTCACCCAATATGGCGCCACTGTCGTCCGCGCCAAGGCACCGGCATAGGTCGTACGCGCATGCGTAAATGGGTCGCCGCTGCCAGTCGGTGTGCACGCATGCTCGGCAATATTGCGAATGCGCAGGAACAATTGAAAGGTCGTGGCGAGCGCGGCCAGCCAAAGCAAGAACGGTGTCCAGCCCCATATGGTCAATGAGACCGCAAGCAATATGACTTGCACGAGCAGGAACCGGCCCACGGTACGCGCGGTCGTCTTCGCGCCCTCGACATTGGCCACTGGCGCGTCGACACCTGTTCTGTTTTGCATGTTGAGGGCGCGGCCTGCACCGGTGTCTGCTTTGCTGTCCCCGCTTTCACTGTTGAGAATGGCTTTTGCACCGCGCCAAGCCACCGCGAATTGCGCGCGCCTTTGCTTGAAGAACGTTTGCCCGGTTAGATCGCGGATGAACTTGCGGCGCAGGCTGTCGCGGCTTGTCGGAAAAGGCGCAGAAAGCGATAAGTCCGGATCCTCAGCTTGCTGCGTGAACTTGTGGTGCGTCAAATGGTAGGTACGATAGGCGAAAAGGTCGCTGCCCGTCGCGGCACCTGACGGCCATTGCCCAAGCCAGTTATTGGTTTTGCGATTGGGGTGCAACAGACCGTGCGCGCCGTCATGCATCAGGATGGACAGTCCAAGCTGGCGTCCGCCCAACACGGCCAGTGCAAGCGGAGTCACCAATATTCCTGCAAACCAATGATAGTTCCACGCTGCTGCGCCACCAAAGGCAGCAAGCGCCACGATGATCCACGCATGGATGATGAGCCAGATGCCGCGCCATACTGACAAGGTCGTGATCGCACGCCAGTCATCGGTCGCAAAAACTTCGCGTGGGTTGGCTGCTTTTACCGCCGGCATGGTGCGTCGATTTTCATAACCAGTTTATATCGCAGCCAACCCGACCACGCAAATGCGTTACGTCACAGCCCGAGCCACAAAGCCCGCCATCGCGGCCTGTGCCTTGCGCGACTCGCTGAAACTGAAAATAGGCCAATCGTGCATCATGCCCGCAAGCTCGGTGAGATCAACAGACGGCACTTTGGCTTTTAAAGCTCTGGAATCAGTGACCAGGATGTCATCGCCGCCCGCAAAGGCCAAAATTGGTGGCAGACCATCCCAGTTTCCGAAGATTGGGCTGCACCTTGGATCGGTGCGCGGCAAGTCGCCTGCGTACAAAGTACCGCCTTCGGCTATGCCGCTGATGGTCAATATCCCGTCGCGTGGTTCCGTTTTTTGCTGGTCGGGATGTGCGGGGTCCAGATTGAGCCATGGGCAAATCAGCACCAAGCCAGCCGGCAGTGGTTGAGCGCCGTCGCGTGCCATTTGTGCCAATGCCGCCGTCAAACCGCCACCTGCGGAGTCGCCACCCATGACGAACGGCGCGCCTTTGATGTCAGCTTGGTACATTGCATAATATGCGCTTGCCCATGCCGTGATGGCCTCGGCCGAACTCTCGGGTGCCAACGGATATAGCGGAGCAGTGACCGACCAGCCATGTTGCGATGCCATATGACTTAGAAATTTCCAGTGGATGTCTGTCGCTGGATAGACATAACCGCCACCGTGCCAGAACAAAATATGCGCACTGGGCATTTTGTCCTTGGGCGCAATGTGCCAGACGGTTCGGCCCTGAAACTCGCTCTGTCGAACGTCAAGGTCGCTCTTTGCGCTTGGTCGCGGCGAGGGCGCTGCGCGCACCTTTAATATGTTTTTTTGGAACTGCGGTCCCCCGGTAAACATCCGGCGGTAATAGCCCGTTGTGCGCAAAACAAATCCAGCAAGGCTGGCAGTAAAACTTGGCATGAATAATTTCCCCCTCACAAGGGGCGCTATATCAACGCAGGGGACCAATCAAGCGGTTCGCTTCCCGGCAAGAGATCTTACCGGGAAGCGCGCAGTTTACTTCGACGCTGCAATCCAGGCGTCGATCTTTTTCTCAAGAACGGTCAGCGGCAGTGCACCGGTGTTCAGAACCTGATTGTGGAATTCGCGCACGTCGAATTTCGTGCCAAGTTCCTTCTTCGCTTTGTCTTTCAGGCGCAGGATGGTGAGCGCGCCGATTTTATAGGCCAATGCTTGTGATGGAATGGCAATGTAGCGCTCAACCTCTGCCGTGGCGTCGGTTTTGCCCATATCGCTGTTGGCAAGCATGTAGTCGATTGCCTGTTCGCGGGTCCAGCCCTTGCTGTGGATGCCTGTGTCGACGACCAGGCGCATGGCGCGCAGCATTTCGTCAGACAGCGTTCCAAAGCGTTGATATGGGTCTTTAAACAGGCCCATTTCGTAACCGAGTGTTTCGGAATATAGCGCCCAACCTTCGACATAGGCTGTGTTGCCGCCAAAACGCATGAACGCGGGAAGCTTTTCATTTTCCTGCGCGATGCTGATCTGGAAGTGATGTCCAGGTGCGCCTTCATGCAGGTAAAGCGTGGTCATGCCAGGCGTCGTGCGGCTTGGCAGGTCATAAGCGTTGAAGTAAAATGTGCCCGGACGCGATCCATCAGGGGTACCCTGTTGATAGCTGCCGCCAGCTTCATATTTCTCGCGGAATTCTTCGTAAGGCTTAATCTCAAGGGGCGCCTTTGGAAGATATTTGAACTGCGTTGAAATCGTTGCATCGACCTTTTTGCCGATGTCGTAATAACCCTGTGTTAGCGCATCGCGGCTCGCCATCTTAAATTTCGGATCCGAACGCAGATGCTCGAAAAACTCGGGCAGGGTGCCTTTGAAGCCAACTTCATTCTTGATGGTTTCCATACCCGATTTGATCCGGGCGACTTCAGACAATCCCAAATTGTGGATGTCGTTTGCTTTCAGCGGAAGGGTGGTCGTTTGCTCGATCAGATATTGATACAGGCCCTCGCCGCCTTTCATTGCGGACAATCCAACCTGTTCGCGGGCCAATGGCAAATAGCTGTCGCGTAGGAAATCACGCAGACGGGCATTGGCGGGGTACAGACCGTTTACGATTATATCGCGATATTCCGAAGTCAGCCGCGCTTTATCCGCATCGCTGAAATCCGCAGGAAATTTCAATACCGGCCCATAATAAGGCGACTCTTCGGTCTTTTGCGCCAACTGTGTGTTGAGCTGGTCGACGACATTGCTGATCGTCATCTTCGTTTCGAACACACCTGACGCCATGCCTTGGCGGAAACGGCTAATCGAGGCGTCCATGAGGACGATGAATTCCTTGTGGCGCTTCAGGTTGTTTTCGTAATCCTGCACCGTCTTGAACGGCGCCGCACCCTGCCCACTGGCGAAGGTCGGATAAAAAGTGTGAAAGCCGAAAAAGTGATTCAGCGGACGAACAACCGTCAGATCCATAATTTCTTTGGATAAGCCCTTCAGCGCGTCCAGTTGGCTCTGCTTATAAACGTCATACGCGATTTTGTCGGTGTCGCTCAACTTCGCGCGGTCAATTGTTGTTAAGCCATCCAGATTGGCCTGTGCAGCGCTGCGTTCATTGTCGAAATACGCGTCGGAGATAAAATCGCCAAAACGGTCAGCATAGCGCATGTCGCCGCGAAACATTGCGTTCAGCGGGTTGCGCTTCAGGCTGGCTTCGTCGTCTGCAGCGAATAAAGCAGCAAGCCGCTGGCTTTCAGTGGCAGTGGCCTCGGCGGTCACTGTCTGCGCGTGCGCGGCGCCAAATGGCGTCAACAATGCAGCGCTGACGAGAAGAAGAATGCGTGGGCTAACTTTCATATGGGACTCTCCAAAATTATGTCGCACGCATCACAAACATGCAGCGAACAACTGGCCACAGATGTCTTCCCCACGGCTGATTAGCGCAAGATAAATTCGACAGACGGCGGATAATGGGTGTCAGACGATATGCAACATTTGCAATCTCTTACGGTATCGCATCCGCAATTAAGACGGCTTTTGCGTATTGATTTCAAGCCAGTTATTCTGCCGGTACCATTTTGTAATCACATGCTTCACGCCGCGCGTAACAGGCTTTCCGGTATGCAGCGTTTTATAATTCAGTGACCCGTCGAGCTTCACATTATTCCAAATGAGCATCATGCCCGCTTGTGGCCGCACGCCAAGCCCAAGATGTGGAAATTCGGTTGTGCCGCCTTCTTCGGGCTCATTGAGAAATATCATCGCAGTCCAGCTGCGTTGCCCGCCTGCCGGTCCTTCTTGAAGCCAATAGCTCTGGCTGGGATGAAAGAAGTCGTGATGCGCCTTAAACTCCTGACCAACTTGATAACGCTGCCCCTGCATTGTTTCGGCATAGCTGTTATCAATGCCTAAAACGTCGCTCATCCGGGCCTCGATTTTGGCGATGAACGCATCCCAACGATTAAGATGGCAGCTGAAGCTGGTCCGGAAGCCCGCTTGCTCGGTCCCTTTGTACAATGTCGACGGCACAGCATCGGCATCAATCTTGGCGATAAGCGTTTTGCAGTCCGCCGCACCCAAAAAGCCCTGATACACATATAATTGCGCGTCAGGGTGTTCGACCGGCTGCACAAGCGGATTGGCATTCAATCGCTTTGTGACATGCGAACCAATCCGCGACAGCTTGGCCGGATCATTATTGGAATCGAATTCCTGGGTGGGCGTATCAGTCTGCATCTTATCACCGAATCACGGAACGATACGTCCTCTTACCATGACCCATTCCGCTTTTTCGAGAGTGCGGATGTTGGTCAGCGGATTTTCGTTCACGGCCACCATGTCGGCGGAATAGCCAATGGCGATGCGGCCAATATCATTCTCCATGCCAAGTGTTTTGGCCGCAACGGTCGTTGCGCTTGCTAGCGCCTCAGTGGGCGTCATGCCTGCGTTCACCAGCAGAGCAAACTCACCTGCATTGCTGCCATGTTCAAAGACGCCAGCATCGGTGCCAAAGGCGACAGTAACGCCCAAGGCCTTTGCCAGCTTGACCTGACGCCCTGCAAATTCAAGCGCCTGCTTTGCTTTGACCTCTACAGTTGGTGTGTAAATGCCTTTGCCAAGGCGGGCGCGGACGCCCTCGAGTGCCATCAGTGTCGGGACCAAGGCAGTGCCTTTGGCCTTCATAACCTTCAGAGCGGCTTCATCAGCAAATGTGCCATGTTCGATAGAATCGATGCCAGCTGCGGCCGCTGCCTCAATGCCCCGGGCGCCATGTGCGTGTGCCATGACCTTTAGCCCAAGCGAATGTGCGGTATTGGCGATGGAAACCATTTCCTCATTCGTGAAATGCGCTTCCAACCCTCTGCCCTGTTGTGAGAGAACGCCGCCGGTGGCAGTAATCTTGATGACATCAGCGCCAGCCTTCGACGACTTGCGAACCTTTTCGGCGCATTCGACGGGACCTGTACAGGTGAAACCGGAATCAAGCGCGGCCAGAACGTCGCTGCGAAAGCCAGTGACATCGCCGTGCCCGCCGACAATAGACAAAGCCGGACCAGCAGCGACAATGCGTGGGCCAACAATGCGACCTTCCGCTGTACCGCGGCGCAGGACAAAGCCGGTATTTTGTGCAGATCCTGCCTCACGCACGGTCGTGAAGCCAGCTTTGACGGTCAGCGCTGCGTTTTTCACACCCATGACGACGCCCCATTCGTCAGGATTAACGGCTTCGTCGCGGAAATCGTCACCGGGGTCGCCGGTCAAATGGACGTGGAGGTCAATGAGGCCAGGAACCAGTGTTTTGGTCGATAGGTCAACAACTGTGTCCGCCTGAAACGGATTGGTCGTGCCTTTGGCGATATTTTTAATGCGTCCGTCTTCGACCAAAATGACGGCTGGGCCCGTTGGACCGGTCGCCGCGTCGGGAACCAGATTGCCGACGATGATGGCTTGCGTTGAAGCCAAGGCAGGCGCTGAAACGCAAAGAGCTGCGCCAGCGAGTAATATATTACGGAACATCAAAAAACCTCTCCCATGTTATGCACGGGAGCTTGGTCAGCTTAAGGTGATGTTACAAGCAAAAAAAGCCCGGACTGGAATAGCCCGGGCTTTGAAATTGCTGCTTACCAGAAGAAATCCCGGATGACGTCAACGACACGGCCGTTGCGGATATCTACCAACAAGACATCGTCATAATAGCGAACCCAACGGTACGTCCCATATGCCGCGGGCAGACGATATTCCCAGGGATCGTTTATCCAGTAACGCGATCCGTAATATCCCGACCCGAGCGAAAATCCGATCGAAATGCGGCTGTAGTTGTGGCCGCGATATGGCGAGTAATAGCGTCCGGGACGATAATAATTGCTGTTGCTCTGTCGGTAGCTGCGCCAATCGTAACGGCGGTCATTGCGCCAATTGTTGGTCCAACGATCATTGCCACGCAACCGGTCTAAGCGGTTGTCGTCGTTGCGGTCGACGCGGCGGTCCAGCTGGCCATTGCGGTTTCGGTCATAACGACGGTCAATGCGTTCATCATCATTGCGGTCAAGCCGACGGTCTAGGCGTCCGTCGCGGTTCCGGTCCCAATTACGGTCGAGATTTCCATCACGGTTGCGGTCCCACTGGCGGTCCAGGTTGCCATCACGGTTGCGGTCATAATAGCGCCCGTCTTGGCTTGCGTCCCTGCGTTCAGTGCGCACGATATCGCGTTGGCGTTGAGGGCGTTCAACGTCAGGCTGCGGTGCTTGAGCCTGTGCAGGCTGAACACGTTGAGCGCGGTCTGGTTGGTTTTCTTGACGCTCTGCACGCCTTTCCATCCGCTGTTCCGCAGTTCGTTCGGCACGTGCGGCTTGACGCTCGGCTCTACGGTCTTCGCGCTGAAAGCCAGCAGTATCATCGAACGCAGATGCGATATTCATTGAAGTTGGAACGATGTCCGCTGCAAATGCTGATACCGGCGAAAGCGCGGTCGCAGTAACCAAAGTCATTAGGATAAATTTTTTCACGGCATGTTCCCATGGCAGAGGCACCATGCTTCTGCGTTGGGCTCTTTCTGCCCGCATTCAACTGAAGCGAAGCTGAACTGCTTATACATATTCATGAAAGGAAGCGTTTTGATGAACGGTTTTGCTAAGCGATTTTATTAAATGGTGTGTCCATCACCGGGAACTGCTCCCAACCAGTGAAATCGAAATGCCACCATTCGTTGGAAAGGCCGACAAACCCTTCAGCCTCCAAATAGCCTTGCAAGCGGGCACGGTTGGCCAAAGCGGCTGACGTTGCACCCATATAATCGCGATGTGCCTTTTCCGAAAAATCATCGAACTCCGTAGGCATCTCGACAAGCTGTCCAGTGCGCAGGTCATACAAAGTCAAATCGACGGCACAGCCACGATTGTGTTTTGACCCGCGTTTCGGGTTGGCCACATAATTTTTCTTGGGGCCCACTGGTGTTGCGTCCCATAATTTCTTGGTCACGCGCCAAGGGCGATAGGCGTCGTAAATATTTAGGCCGAATCCATCCGCTTGTGCTGCCTTACTGGCGCGCGCGACCGCTTGGGCGGCAGGCGATGCTAGAAAAGCCCGCGATTCATTATACAACACCCGCCCCGTGAAATTGTTGGTGGTTGCATAGCGCATATCGAGCTTGATCGCAGGATCGAGTTTTACCAACTCGACCAGGCGCTTTGGATCACTTGCTTCAAGCTTTGCGGCAGCTTTGGCCGGGACGAACGAGACATCGGGGTCTGGCCCGGCAGGAACGCAGCTTGCCAGCGGAAGCACCGCCAGCCCCAAAGCCACCTCCCGGCGGGAGAAGTTTATTTCGCGTCCTTCGCCAGCCATTCTTCAAGCCATTTAATGGTGTAATTCCCGTTTTGGAAATCGGGCTCTTCCAAAAGTCTTTGGTGAAGCGGAATGGTGGTCTTCATGCCTTCGATCACGAATTCGCCAAGCGCCCGGCGAAGCCGCATGAGGCAACCTTCGCGAGTCTGGCCATACACAATCAGTTTCGCGATCATGCTGTCATAATAAGGCGGAACTTTATAACCATGATAGAGGCCGCTATCGACCCGAACATAGAGACCGCCAGGCGGGTGATACCATGTCACGGTTCCCGGCGACGGCATGAAGGTTTGCGGGTCTTCAGCGTTAATCCGGCATTCGACCGCATGGCCCGTGAAGGTCACATCTTCTTGCGTGAACGAAAGCGGCTTACCCTCTGCGACGCGAATTTGCTCGCGGACGAGGTCAATGCCAGTAATCATTTCGGTAACCGGGTGCTCGACCTGAAGCCGAGTGTTCATTTCGATGAAGTAGAACTCACCGTTTTCCCATAGAAACTCAATAGTACCTGCACCGCGATAGCCCATGTCGGCCATAGCCTTGGCACAGATATTTCCCATGCGGTCACGTTCAGCGGTCGCAAGAACGGGCGAGGGCGCTTCTTCCAGAACTTTCTGGTGGCGACGTTGCAGCGAACAATCGCGTTCGCCCAAATGGACTGCGTTGCCATTGCCATCACCAAAAATCTGGAATTCAATGTGGCGCGGATTGCCGAGATATTTTTCAAGGTAGACCGTCGCATCACCAAAGGCGGCTTTGGCTTCGGACCCTGCTTGCTGCATTTGGGTCTCAAGCTCTTCTTCGCTATTGACGACCTTCATGCCGCGGCCACCGCCACCCGATGCAGCTTTAATAATTACCGGATAGCCAATTTCGCGGGCAATCGCCTTGGCTTCATCGACATGTTCAATTGCGCCGTCAGAACCGGGTACAAGCGGCAAGCCCAGCGCACCCGCTGAACGCTTAGCTTCAACCTTGTCTCCCATCGTGCGGATATGTTCTGGCTTGGGGCCAATCCATTTGATGTTGTGGCTCTCGACGATTTCCGCAAACTGCGCGTTTTCCGACAGAAAGCCATAGCCGGGGTGAATGGCGTCAGCATGGCTGATTTCCGCGGCTGAAATAATCGCCGGTATATTCAAATAGCTGTCGGTCGCCGATGGCGGGCCGATACAAATGGCTTCGTCGGCGAGGCGCACATGCATAGCGTCGGCATCCGCTGTCGAATGCACGGCAACAGTCTTGATCCCCATTTCGTGCGCCGCACGGTGAATGCGAAGCGCGATTTCGCCGCGGTTGGCGATAAGGATTTTTTCGATCGCCATGGGTTAAGCAATCACCAGCATTGGCTGGTCAAACTCAACGGGCTGCCCGCTTTCGACGTAAATTGCCGTGACTGTCCCTGCATTGGGCGCAATGATTGGGTTCATGACCTTCATTGCCTCAATGATCAGAACAGTGTCGCCTGCCTTTACTTGCTGGCCGATGCTGACAAAGGGTGCAGCGTCGGGTTCAGGTGTCAGGTAAACAGTACCCACCATAGGTGACTTCAATGCATTCGCTGCGGTTGCAGGTGCGCTTGGTGTTTCCGCGGCCGAGGCAACAGCAGGTGCCGAAACAGCAACTGGCGCTGCAGCCATAGGCGCAGCCACAGCCGTCATGGTCCGCGACACGCGAATTTTGCGTTCGCCGTCTTCAACCTCAATTTCGCTGAGACCAGTGTCGTTCAACATGGCCGCGAGTTCGCGGACCAAGTCCGTATCAACCTGCATGCTGCCAGTATTTCCTGTTTTCGCCGCCATTTAAAACTCCTTGCGCCCCTAAACTTGCAATGTTGCGCCTAATGTCAAACTTGCAACGCCGCGTCTAGCGCGAGTTCGTACGACTTTGCGCCATGCCCTGCAAACACCGCCTTTGCGCCCATGCTCACATAACTCAAATGCCGGAACGGTTCGCGCGTGTGTGGATCAGACAAATGAACCTCGAAAACAGGGACTGTGATGGCTTTTATTGCATCAAGAATTGCGACCGAGGTGTGGGTGTATCCTGCCGCGTTCAACAACACGGCCTTTGCTCCCACGGCTTGTGCCTCCTGCAACCAGTCGACAAGATGCCCTTCATGGTTTGACTGACGGAAATCGATCGAGGCACCGGCTGCGCTGGCGCGATCATCAAGATGTCCCGCAATGTCATCAAGCGTATCGGTGCCGTAGATTTCAGGCTCTCTTGTTCCAAGTAAGTTGAGATTTGGTCCGTTCAGAACAAAGATTATCGGCTTATCAGCCAAATGACGTCCCCTGATATTGTCAAAGCAGCGGTTGCGAACCGCATCATTCCGGCACTATATGCCCGTCGATAAAAATAGCGAGATGAAATGACCTCTTCCCTTTCCACCGATTCTATCTCCCTCACGCTGAACGGCGAACCGCGGCAATTTCGGGTTGCGGCAACCGTCGCCGATCTTGTGCGCGATATTGGACTGGATCCCGCAAAGGTCGCGGTCGAACGCAATCTTGAAATCGTCTCGCGTTCCACATTGGAAAATGTGCACTTGGCTGATGGCGATGTTTTGGAAATCGTCCATTTCGTGGGTGGCGGGCAAGACGATGGCTGGTCTGTAGCAGGTCGCCATTTCACATCGCGGCTGATTGTCGGGACGGGCAAATATAAGGACTTCGAACAAAATGCCGCAGCGCTTGTGGCATCGGGTGCGGAGATTATCACGGTCGCTGTCAGGCGGGTAAACGTCTCCGACCCAAAAGCGCCCATGTTGACGGATTATATTGATCCCAAGAAATACACCTATCTGCCAAACACTGCTGGCTGCTTTACTGCGGATGACGCGATACGAACGCTTCGTCTGGCACGTGAGGCGGGCGGATGGGACTTAGTAAAGCTTGAAGTGCTTGGGGAAGCGAAAACGCTCTACCCCGATATGCGCGAGACATTGAAGGCGACCGAAATATTGGCAAAGGAGGGTTTCTTGCCAATGGTCTATTGCGTCGATGATCCTATCGCCGCCAAGCAGCTTGAAGATGCCGGCGCTGTTGCTGTGATGCCGTTGGGCGCCCCTATCGGTTCGGGGCTTGGCATTCAAAATCGTGTGACCATCCGCTTGATTGTCGAGGGCGCGAAAGTTCCCGTCCTCGTCGACGCAGGAGTGGGTACGGCGTCTGACGCAGCAGTTGCGATGGAACTGGGCTGCGATGGTGTTTTGATGAACACGGCCATTGCAGAAGCTAAGGACCCCGTTGCCATGGCAACTGCCATGAAACTGGCCGTCCAATCCGGCCGCATGGCATATCTGGCGGGCCGCATGGGAAGGCGCATGTATGCTGATCCGTCCAGCCCACTTGCTGGCCTCATTTAAGCAACCCAAATTGGCTGACGAAATAGAGCCTTCGGGCGTTGGTCGATCCAATTGGTGCGTTTGCCGCGACGCTGGTCGAACAATCGACCGTCTTTGCGCTTAATCGAAAGTGTCATGCGCGAGCAATACAGTCGCGCTATTTCCAACATCGCAGGTCGGGCTTTCTTCATGCTCCCCAGCTTCCGATGTCGGCCCGCCTGCAACCCTCTCCCCCTGTGGCTGACTGCTTAATGCAGCAGCCATTTTGAAAGGTTTATGTATGGCTACCCCCAAGCTAATATTATTGTCTCTGACGACAGCTGCAACACTCATTTCTGCTTCTCCCGCTATGGCGGACTGGAAAACGAAAGAAGTGCGGCATGCTGATCTTGATCTGTCGTCCACCGCCGGACGTGAGCGTCTGGCACTCCGAATCAAGCAGGCTGTGAAGCAAGTCTGCGGAACGCCGCGCGGATTCACCATCGAAGAACGCCAGGACCAAAGGGCTTGCGAAAAGCAAGCTTATCTGCGCGCCGCGCCTGAAAGCCAGCGGATTATCGCCGCTTATATGGACAAGCGCCGGCTCGCATTTGAGGACACGACCCGCGTCGGTACGAACTAAAACGCGGCGATCAAATTAGCAGCCTCCGGCGCATTTCGTCGGAGCCTGCTATTTTCCAGCGAGTCGCTTGACCTCGGCCAGATATTTGCGTCCGATGCGCATCGACAAATCCTCACCCAACAACGCATGCCAAACGCCGCCGCCTTCGTGCCGCAGCCCGGTAATCAGGTCTCTACGCACAATATGGCTCCGGTGGATTCGTTGGAATTGGTCAGGGTCGAGCCGCTGCTCAAGCGTCGAGATAGTTTGATGCAATAGATAGCTCCGTCCCGCAGTGTGTAGCCGCATGTAATCGCGCTCGGCCTCGATCCGCTCGATATCCATTGCGGCGATACGGATAAGTTCGGCGCGATGTGATACCCAGAATTCGTGCGCATAGCGATTGTCAGATTTTGTTGAGGTTGTTGCAGGAGTGGCCTCTGCATCTTGCGTACTGCTGGCACGGGCAATCGCGCGGCCCAGCCGCTCACTTGATACCGGCTTTAAAACATAATCGATAATATCAAGGTCAAAGGCTTCGACCGCAAAATTGTCGTAGGCCGTTATTAAAATGATGGCAGGCTTTTTGCTCATCAGGCCCAAAGCACGGGCGGCGTTGATGCCGTCCATTTTTGGCATTCCAATGTCGAGGAAAATGAGGTCTGGCGTAAGCTGCTGTGCAATGCGCAGCGCCTCAACCCCATCGTTCGCCGTCCCGACAATTTCGATGACCGGGTGATCGGCGCTGAGGGTTTCCAGCCGCTCGATGGCCAATGGTTCATCGTCGACAATCAAAGTGCGCAGACGCTTCATGCTGTGATCCTGTGGCTTAAAGGCAGAGTGAGTATCGCGATAAATCCTCCACTTTTAACAGAATGGGTATCAAGGCGTGCCGCGGATTTATATCGTGCCTCCAGCCTGTCGCGCACATTCGCAAGGCCAATGCCATTTCCGCCGATGTGGGCGGATTCAATTGCTTCGCCATCATCAATGACACTCAGGATCAGTTCATTGTCCTGGCGTTCCGCGTTGATCGCAATTGAGACCGGACGTGTTGCGCGAGATACGCCATATTTGATTGCATTTTCGACAAGCGGCTGGAGAATGAGTGCAGGCACATGTTGGTTCATCAAATCGGGCGGAATGTTGATGCTGACGCGCAGCCGTTTTGGATAGCGGACGCTTTCGATTTCAAGATAAAGCCTTTGCAGCTCCACTTCCTCTTCAAGCGTTACATCCTCCAGCGGATCAGAAGACAGGCTCGTTCGGTAAAAGTTGGACAAATTCTGGATCATCGCTTCGGCCTCTTGCGGCTTTCCGGTTATGACAAGGCTTGAGAGCGAGTTCAGTGTGTTGAACAGGAAATGGGGATTAACCTGATACCGTAGCGATCGCAGTTCGGCATCTTGGGCTGCTTGCGCAAATCGGGATGTTTTCCGCTCGGCTTCGCGAACCTCACGTGCATAGCCTATTGCAACATATAGCGAGCTCCACGCTATCAGGAAAAAATAATGCGTGACGGAAATGTCGGCAATTTCCTGCCAGAATGACAACCCCAATTGTTCCTTTAGATCCTCAAAACTGCGCCCGACGCTTGGGTCTTTGAAAAGGCTGATGGGGTCGTACAGGTTGAAGATGTAGAAATTGGCGGAGGCAAGGACGATTGCACAGGGAATTGCGCCCAAAAACGCGACGCTAACGCGGAAACCAAGCGATTGCCGGTCCGCCATCCGCAGACCGAAATATAAAATCCAAGTGACCAATACGCCCACCAAAGCGACCATGAGGCGACGTTCAAACAACACTGCTTGCGCAGGAAAATCAAGCAAGGCCGCGCGCAGTGACAAGATGAGTGCGTAAAAAGCCCAGAAGCCGATAATCGTGAGTAAAGCCATCTGGTGGCCAATCAGTGCTTTTCGCGGTGTGACGTTCTCCATAGGCTTTCATAGCTGATTTTCAGCGGGTTGCACCACGCGCACCGTTTCTCGTCGAACGCTTCATCGATTTCGTCGAATGTTTTCTCTCTGGCCGGTTCGTTAATCATTCGCTAACCATGTTGAGCTGATGATGGCAGTCTGTGGTAACAGGGGATTGATACCATGACGAACACAACACACGAAGGCCCTGGCTTTCTGACCTTGGCCGAAATGAAAGAATTTGCAGGCTTCAGTGCCGCAACCCAGCGATATATCAGGCGCTCGCTTGACGTAGCGTTCGACCGAAAAGATGCCATCGCCTTATGGTCACGCGATGCGCTCGAAGCGGCGTCGATCGACGCACAGCACACATTTTACGACCGGTTGCCTGACATTCGCGCGTTGGTTCCGGACTCAAGCATTCTTCAAGATGCCGAGCCGTTTCTGGCCCAGCTGGTGACCGTGTCGGCATTTGATTTGGGGCAGGGACGGATTGATAGCTTTATTGCCTATCGGTTCTTGTACGAGCGGCTCATTGGCGCCGACGCGCGCCCGTGGCTACCTGCTGCATTTTGTGCTGCCGCATCGATGCCGCATCTGCCCCCAAACAAACGCAAGATATTGTTACAGTCGATTAGCGAAGCCGCTGCCACCGCGTCTGGATGGTCAAAGCGCCAGCCCAGTTTCTACCCCGAATGGGTCGAAAAAGTTGATGCTGGGAGCAGCCGCGCGTTTTAATCTGGTTTGCGCTGGTATCGGAAATACCACACTTCGTGCCCTAGCCGGCGCGCTTTGGCTTCATATCGCGTCTCTGGCCAACCGCCCGGCCGGTTTTGGAAGTCTGCTGCGGCTTCGCACAGCCAGTTAAATTGGTGCCGGTGGCGCTGCATGACCATCAATGCGTGTCGCAAATAAACGGGATGGTCAGTGCCAAAACGAAATTCTCCGCCTGGTTTCAATTTCGCGTAGATCAGATCAAGCGGACCGTCGTTCATCATCCGGCGCTTCACATGCCGCGCCTTGGGCCAAGGGTCGGGATGCAAAAGATAAACGAAGGCGAGTGACTGGTCGGGTACACGGCGCAACATTTCCAACGCGTCGCCCATATGCAAACGCACATTGCGCAGCGCGCCTTCACGCACATGCGACAGCGCTTGCGCAACACCATTCATGAACGGTTCGCAGCCAATAAATCCGTGGTCGGGTAACAGGTCGGCGCGATAAGCCAGATGCTCACCACCGCCAAAGCCGATTTCGAAGTGCATGGCGCGATCGTCGCCGAACAATTCCATGCTGCCCAAGTCGCCCGTTTCAGGCAAGGAAATTTGCGGCAGCAGATTGTCGACCAGATCCACCTGCTCGACCCGCAGCTTCTTACCCTTTGAACGGCCATATAGACGGTTCAGTGTTGTTGGGTCTCCGGGCTTATTCGCAGTCATAGCGGTGGCGGCTAAACTTTCAGCCGCCACGC
The DNA here is from genome assembly GCA_027486895.1 of Sphingomonadales bacterium. GTDB lineage: Bacteria > Pseudomonadota > Alphaproteobacteria > Sphingomonadales > Sphingomonadaceae > Sphingorhabdus_B. Next base: position 53,581 of record JAIXOE010000019.1, on the reverse strand, counting down.
TGCAAGTGTAATCAGGCGAGAGCCGCCTTCAAATCTTCGACAAGGTCAGTGCGTTCCCACGGGAAGAAATCACCTTCTGGCTTGCGGCCAAAATGTCCGTAAGCAGCAGTCTTGCGATAGATTGGCTTGTTTAGGCCAAGATGCGTGCGAATGCCGCGCGGCGTAAGACCGCCCAGCTTTTCAATGTTCATGATAGCAGCTTCAATCAGGTCATCGCCAACAATGCCGGTTTCATGCGTATCAACATACAGCGAAAGCGGCTTTGAAACACCAATGGCATAAGCCAGCTGGATGGTGCAGCGGGTAGCAAGACCAGCGGCAACGATGTTCTTCGCCAGATAGCGCGTGATATAGGCCGCCGAGCGGTCAACCTTTGTGGGGTCTTTGCCGCTGAATGCGCCGCCGCCATGTGGCGCTGCGCCGCCGTAGGTGTCGACAATGATCTTGCGACCAGTCAGACCTGCGTCGCCGTCAGGGCCGCCGATTTCGAAGCTGCCCGTCGGGTTGATGTGATAGACCGTGTCGCGGAGCAATACGGGCGGGATAACGTCGGCCACAACCTTGCGGACATAGGCGTGCAGTTCAGCTTCCTTGGCACCCGTGTCATAACCCGCAGCATGCTGCGTCGAGACGACGACAGCAGTCGCGGCGACTGGCAAGCTGCCTTCATAGCGCAGGGTAACCTGGCTCTTTGTGTCTGGTTCAAGGAACGGCGCGGCACCGGAATGGCGGTCAGCCGCCATGCGCTCCAGAATCTTGTGGCTGTAATATAGCGTGGCCGGCATCAGGTCCGGCGTTTCGTCGGTCGCATAGCCAAACATGATGCCCTGGTCGCCAGCGCCTTCATCCTTGTTGCCCGAAGCATCGACGCCCTGGGCGATATGCGCGGATTGACCGTGCAGGTTGTTTTCAAAGCGGAATGTTTCCCAATGGAAACCATCCTGCTCGTAACCGATTTCCTTCACGGTACGGCGAACGGTAGCTTCGATTTCTTCCTGTGCGCCGGCTGCCCAAGCGCCATCTTCGTAAACGCCTTTGCAACGGATTTCACCGGCAAGCACAACCAACTGAGTTGTGGTCAGTGTTTCGCAAGCGATGCGGGCTTCTGGATCTTTGGAAAGAAATAGGTCGACGATTGCGTCGGAGATTTGGTCCGAAACCTTATCTGGGTGCCCTTCGGACACGGATTCGGAAGTGAAAAGGTAATTTGCGCGCATGGTTGTTCCAGTCTGTTGGCTGTGTCTGCGTATAAAGAATTCTTTATATCGTTTTTCGCCCTTAGCGAGAACGCGTGCGGCGGGCAAGTGGTAACAGCGCAAAGGCGATGAGCAGCCCCGCAAAGCCGAGCGGCAATATATTTCCGAAGCGGGCGAACAATGTTGGCGCCTTGGCCTGCGGCAGAGCGGCGTCGATGCGGCCTGCTGTTCCAAGCGGTAGGCTTTTGATCATCCGGCCGTCTGCGTCGATGACCGCGCTGATGCCCGTTGGTGTAGACCGCACGACGGGCAAGCCTTCCTCAATCGCGCGGAGGCGTGCCTGCGCCAAATGTTGCGGCGGGCCAATAGTGCCGAACCATGCATCGTTTGATGGATTGAAGATAAAATCAGGTCGGTTCTTGCGATCCACGACTTGGCCGGAAAAAATCATTTCATAACAAATCTGGATGCCGATTTTGACAGGCTTTCCGTTCAACATGACTGTCATAGTGCGGGCGCCCGGGCCCGGCCAGAAATCGAGGTCGCCCGGCACGAGGCGTGCCAAGCCCAAAGGCCGTAGCAACCAAGGCAGCGGCAGATATTCGCCATAAGGGACGAGATGCGCCTTGTCATAATGGCCCAAGAGATCGCCGTTTGCGTCCATCGCCGAAACGCTGTTGCGTGCAGCGACCAACTGGCCATTTTCAATCACAAGCCGGTTTGCGCCCGTGACCAAAACATCGCCGTCACCCATGAGCGTCGTAAGCCGCGCCCGCGCGCCGGTGGCGCTTTCACCGGGTTGGCCCTGATAATAACGATAGGGATAGCCCTCTTCCAAATAATCCGGAATTGCCGCTTCTGGCCACAAGATCAGGCGCGGGCCCTGGTTGGGCATTGGACGGCTGTTCATCGCCAGCTTTGCAAAGTTTATCGCGTCGTACCCCGGTGCATATTTGTCAGCTTGGCTGATGTTGGGTTGCGCGATGGTAAGTACGGCTGATTTGGGTCGGGGGCCATTAGCGGCGGTGACGGCCACCTGAACGCCCGACAGCCATATAAGGCCAAGAGCCACGAGGCTGCCGCCGACCGCCAGCCAGCGACGGTGCGCAGCCAACAGCAATATCCCTGCCGCCATAACGACAATCGCAGAAAGACCATAGGTACCGACCCAAGCTGATGCGCGCGCGAGTTCAAGTTGCGACTGCCAGATTGCGCCCAATGGGTTCCAGACATAGCCGGTGAACACCCAACTGCGCAGCCATTCGGTGATTATCCATAAGCCGGCAAAAGCGAGGATGAGCGTCGCTATGGGCCCCGTCTTCTCGTCATCCTCGCCTTCGCGGGAATGACGAAGCGCTTTCAGCGCGAGGCGATTGATCCAATACGCCACAGCCGCCGCCAACGCGGGATACACCGCCAAATACAGCGCCAACGCGAATACCGCGAGGTAGCCAAGCCAAATCGGCATTGCAGCCTGAAAGGTGAAGGCTACCGCGATCCATTGATTGCCAAAGGTGAAATGCCCGACCCCGAAAAGCCAGCCGAGCATGAAAGCGCGCTTTACGTTGGGCGCTTGGCTTATCAGCTGGATGAGCAACGCGAAGCAGACGAGCGTTAGCGGCCACAGCCCCCAAGGTTCAAATCCGTAAGCTGACAATGCGCCAGCGCCGACAGCGGCCCAGCGGGGAAATTTGCGAAGCAGGGCCGAGATTTTCTGCACGGCCCGCCTTTGCCCGCCATATATGACAAATGCAATCGGACAAACATCGTCGTTGCTTGCGGTTCAGGCTTTCGCTGCTAATTCATCGCCATGATTATTTTTGCTTATGCGCTCGCAATTTCGACGCCATCCGCCCTTACTGAAGCGCATCAGGCCGATATCGCCTGTGTTGCGATACTTGCTACCTTGGCGGAGCGACAGAGGCTCGGCACCGCGCCGTCCGATTTGCCCGATGTCGGGCCATCGGGAAAACGCTGGGCCGGCATAGTCGGTAGCCGTATAACCGAACAAAGCGGCCAACCGCGCGAACTGGTTGCCGTTGCAATGGCCGAAGCGGCGAAAGCGGAATTCCAACGCCCAAGCGATCCGGCGAGGATCAACAAATGTGCGCTGCAAATGTCGGAAGAACTCGCTACTGCGGATCTTGCGAACCAACCACTTCCAAAACCGGTGAAATCAAAATGAGTTTACGCCCCTTCCACTTGGCCTTTCCCGTCCGCGACCTCGCCGAGGCGCGGCGCTTTTACGGCGAAATCATGGGATGCCCCGAAGGACGTTCATCGGATCACTGGATAGACTTCGACTTTTTTGGACACCAGATCGTAGCGCATCTCGATGCGAACGCGAACGCGGTTTCCACCCACAATCCTGTCGATGGCCACGACGTTCCAGTCCCGCATTTTGGTGTGGTCCTGACGATGGACCAATGGGAGCTGCTGGCCGCACGCGTCACCGCTGCAGGCATCAGCTTTGGTATTGAACCGCATGTCCGGTTCAAAGGCGAAATCGGCGAGCAGGCGACGATGTTCTTCTGTGATCCGAGCGGCAACGCACTTGAATTCAAGGCATTCGCTGACGACGCAAATCTATTTGCGCGCTAAATAACCTTACTGCGGAGTTTCAGGCGCCGCTGGTTCGTTCGTATCGCTCTTTTCATTTTCAAATGTCATCGACGGTTCGCCGGTGATCGCCGGAACGTCTTCAATTTCTGGTGCGGCCACGGGCATATCTTCACTTGCCTTGGGTGCATTTTCGTTTGAGCTCGGCTTCGGTGTTTCTGTGGTAACCGATTCCGGCGTCTCTACCGTCGGCGCAGATGTGTTTTGCTCGGCATCCAGATAAGATCGCGCGGCCTTTGCCACCACAACAATGATCGCGATGACGGCGATGAAAGTGACAATTTTGCGTGAACTGCTGTCCATGACTGCTTCCCAATAAATTTACATAACGCACGTTTGGCGATGCTAGATCGCTCTGATCGTTTTTACGTCCGAGCAGATATCACTCTTGGCCGCACCATTGCCAGCAAGCATAGTGAAGGCAAAAAATCCGCCGACGACAGCCACAAGAAACGCAGCGGTGACCCACGCCAGATATTTGTCGATAAATGCTTTGATAGGACGTCCGAACTTCCAGAACAAAAATCCAACGAGCATGAACTGGAATGCCCGGCTCAACACGCTTGCCCAGATGAAGGTGAACAGGTCCATTTTGATGAACCCTGCGGTCAAGGTCAGCAGCTTGAACGGGATCGGCGTTGCGCCTTTGATCAATATGATCTCGGCACCGAATTCGCGCAGATAACATGCGGCGGCGGGAAAGCTCTCCCACAAGCCAAGCGCCTTTAGCAGTGCTGTCCCGATGGTTTCATATGCAAAATAACCAATCGCATACCCAAAGAGCCCACCCATCACCGATGCTATTGTGCATACGGCGCCATACCGCAACGCTTTGTCCGGACGCGCGAGACACATCAATCCAAGCAAGGGATGTGGCGGTATGGGGAAGAATGAGCTTTCGACAAAGGAAAACAGGAACAGCCAGCGTTCGGCATGGGCATGCCCTGCCTTTTCCATCATCCATTCGTACAGGCGTTTCAACATCGTTTGCGGGGTTAAGCCGCGAACGACGGCAAGTGCAAGCTTTTAACCTGCGCGCATATTCCGTTCGATGTCTTGGTCAGCGGCAGGAGTGGCCTGGTTGGCTGGCGCAAACATGAAGTAACCTGTGATGACAATCGTCAGCACTATCAAGGCTTTCAGCAGGTCACGCATATCCTGTGCGCGCAACTGCCGCTTGGACTGTTTGCGTGACGGCAATGGTTTCCCAGCAATGTCGAGAATAGTGGCCATTGGATACTCCTTGGCCAGCAAAACCCACCCGTGCAGCTTATGTTCCGGAAATTTAGATTGCTATGGCGCAATTAACGGATTTTTCATGCGCATCACTTGGCCATAGGCCCACCCGATGCCAATCAACGCAATTCCAAGGCCAAGGAAGGAGAAGATACGCAACAGTCCCGTGAGTGCTGCTGCATCCACCAGAAATACTTTGAGCGTCACAACGGTCAGCAGCAAAAGCCCGGCAAATCGTAATAGCTTGAGTTCACGCCGAATGCCCAAGAACAGCCATGCGACTGACAAAAGCATGAATGCGGCGGAATAAGCGTAATTTTCCGAATTGCTGATATCTGCGCCCGAAAGCAGACTGCCTTGGAACGCTTGCCGGACAGTAACACCAGTGGCGACGATCATCATGCCAAGCGACAATCCCTTACCGGGTACGCGCGCGGGCAAGCGTGCTGCGAGTATCCATAGCCATGCGGCCACCGAGGCACAATGCACAGTGGCCAAATTGGCGATTGGGACTTGGCCAACGGCTTGGGGATCGAACAACGGGTTGTGGACGATCAGGTCAAACCAGATGACGCGGAAGATGCCGATGCCAGTCAGGACGAGCGCAGCGCTTCGCAAATGCGGCAAGGCGGGGCGCTTGTCCGACTGCGCAAATACGAACCAACCCAGTCCGAAGAAGAATTGCGTGATAATCGCGCGCTCGGCAAATCCCAACCGGATGAAATCCGAAGGTGAAGTTATGGCCGCGACTTGTTTGGCAAGGAGCCAAACACATGCCGTAACGCCAGCCCCGCCTGCGAGCAGCGCAACTTTGCGGGTACGCTCGCCTGCCGCGAAAAGTGGTGCCCATGCAATCGCGCCAATCAGCAGTGCAGGAACACATGTTGTCCGGACAGCTTCCAAAATGCCAGGCAAGCGGTTCATGACCGCGCCAGCGCCCGATAATGAGGCTCCGACGGCATCCAGAAACTGGTATGAAAATGCGATGGTTGTGAAGATAGCGACGGTGAGCGGTATCAAGCTCATCCGGCGTTCCGAAATACCTTGGGTGACCTTTGCCCAGGCCGCGATACCCAGTGCAATGATCGCGGCGCTGGCGGGGAACCAGTCTTCGCCCAGCAATAATCCTATGGCAGCCCACAGCATCACAGCCGCAGCACCAGTTGCCCATTTCTGAAGTTCCGCGGCGCGTTGCTTTGCCTGCCATTCATATGCCGTCCAAGCAGCGGGTGCAGCCGCGAGGAGGGCGAGCCCTGCCCAAACATTGTCGTTGGCGATACCGTGGGAAGTCGCCGCCGTGAACCAACCCAGTACCGGCGCTGACAGACCGATGATTGCCCAAGAGGTAGACGCATCGGCCGAACTGCGCGCACGGACATGACCGGCCATTCCGAACAACAGAATGACGGCCAAGGTCGCAAGGGCATTGCTTTGCGTCGCGCCATTCAGGCTCCAGCCAGTCGACAAGGGAACCATCGCCACCAACAATGCGCCGCCTACCAAAGGCACAAGGATTTTCTCGCGCCATGCCAGCCCAATAGCGAGCGCGGCTAGAAGGAAATAAAACATCCAGCCAATGATGGAGAATTCCATCTTCGGCAAAAGGAACGCCAGTTGCACGAACGCCAGCCCCATGGGCGCAAAGCGGGCCAGTTCGGACCAGATGCCTTTGGCATGTTCAAAGCGTTGCGACGCAAGGACTGCACCGCCGCCGGTGATCGCGACAAAGCCAGCCAGCAGACCGAGGTTGCTGTCCGCGTTGAGCAGCAAAAACAGGCTCCATAACAGGCCCCCGCCAGAGGCCAGCACGAGCAACCAGAGCCAACGGCGCCAAACGGCAAGACCGAACAAGGCCGCAATGAAAACTGCGAGATAAAGCAAAAGCGTCGGCAAATTGCTCGCCCCCATGCCAGCCACCCAAGGTGCCAAAAATCCGCCAGTCAGGCCCATCAATGCGGTCGGCGGGCCGTGCCGAATGGAAAGGGCGAAGGCGATGGCTGTTGTTAGCACGACAAGGATGAAGGCAGCGCCTACACCGAGTAGGCCGTAAATCTCTGCCGCCATGTAAAGCGTGCCGTAAAGCGTTGCGATGCCTGCGCCCGCAAGGCTTTGGCCGACGCGTGGGTCAGCTGCAAATGAGTCGCCGATTTTGGGCAGCCGCGCGCCAAAGAGGCTGATTGCGATCAACAGTCCGGCAAACAATGTCGCGGTGACTGACCGGGCGGCTGGTCCGAAAAGCCCAGCTTCAATCGTGTAGCGGACTAGGAAGAACCCGGCGAAGACCAACGCGATGCCGCCAACCCATATCGGCAGTTTGCCGCCGACAAGATTTTCGAAATTGATGCGCGCCGACAATGGCGCCGTTTCCGGTTCCGGAGCAACTGGCGGAGGGGGAGGCGGCGGCACAAATTCCGGTTCGACCGAGCGCGTGGTTGTTGCTGCTGGTCCTGCGGGCTTTGCAACCACGACGCGTGCAGTGCGAGGAACGGACGTTGATTCTGGGGCAATTGTCCTGTTTGCCCAATCCAGCTCTTCGAGCTTTTCCAGCCGACCGCGCAAATAACGGACGTCCGCACGGATGAGGTAGACATAAAATGCCAGACCCAAAACGGCGAAAAGAAGAATTGAAACGAGCAAGTGGCCCCCGTGGCGAATTCAGGAGCCCTTATGGCGTGCTTTGATTTCAGGGCAAACTGAAATCAAATATAGGGCCAATCAATCCCGGGTTTCACTGCGCAACATAGACATGCGGTAATGTCCGGATTGTGCAGATCCGTCATTTTCTCGCCGTCAGCGACAAGCAGCAGGGTGTCATCCGGAATGTTGATGCTGCATCAAGACTTGCTTTCTGTCGCGCGAATGCACAGCGGGTGGGAATGGAATTTGATAACTTCGATATCGGCGTGTTCTTGCGCGATTACTGGCAGAAAAAGCCGCTGCTTATTCGCAATCCGTGGCGCAATTGGCAGAACCCGCTTGAGCCTGATGAGCTTGCCGGTCTGGCGTGCGAAGAGGAAGTGGAGTCACGCCTGATTTGCCAGACCGCCAAGGGCTGGGAAATGGAGCAGGGGCCGCAGCACGAAGATCGCTTGGGCAGCCTAGGTGAGTCGCATTGGACTTTGTTGGTTCAGGCGGTCGATCACCATGTGCCGATGGTGGCCGAGCTCCTTGCTCCGTTCCGTTTCATTCCCAACTGGCGCATTGACGATGTCATGGTCAGCCTCGCTTCTGACCAAGGCGGGGTTGGTCCGCATTTTGACCAATATGATGTTTTCCTGATTCAGGGTCTTGGACGTCGGCGCTGGCAGATTGGATCCCACTGTGATGCCGATAGCCCGTTGGTGCCGCATGAAGACCTCAAGCTGCTCGCAGAATTTGCAGCGACGGAAGAATGGGTGCTTGAGCCGGGCGATATCCTTTATGTTCCGCCGGGCATTGCGCACAATGGTGTTGCGGTAGGTTCGGACTGCATGACCTATTCGGTCGGTTTTCGTGCGCCGTCGCGTGCCGACCTATTGGGGCATTTTGTCGATGATATGCTCGAGCAGATTCCCGAAGATGATTTGTACCGCGATCCGGATTTGCCCGTTCAGGGCAACCCGGGAGAGATCATGCCCGACGCCCTGTCGCGGCTGCACCGGATGACGCTGGACTCGCTCTCCGACCCGCGCGCCTTTGCGCGTTGGTTCGGCATGTTCAACAGCACGCCGAAATATGCCGACATGGACTGGCGACCCGAAACGCCGGTTGAACCGGACGAAGTCCGCAATGCCATTGCCGAAGAAACTCTGCTTTCGCGCAATCCGGCAAGCCGGTTGGCATTTGTCGACGATGGCGCGAACGCGTTGATGTTTTTTGCGGACGGCGCATGCTTTGACTGCGCTGCGGAGACGGCGGAACTGGCGCGGGACTTGTGCGCGCAGGATGCTTTGGTTTTGGATAGTGCCTTCGCCTCAGTGGACGCAGCAATCGACCTACTTACGCAGCTTTGCAACATGGGGTGCATCGCATTCGACGGCGAAGATTGATTTGCGTACGCGGCTGAGCATTTGCCGGAGGAAGGCGGGTTACGCGTCGGAGGCCGAAGCAATTGCAGCAGTGACGGCGGCGACAATCACGCTGCGCCATTACGCTTGCGACCGTTGTGGAAAATTTCACCTGACCAGCCGGACCAAGGGCAAGCGCGTGCCACGACCGACGGGCTAGGCCGCGCGTCAGGCCTCGCGCCAGCTGCCGGGGGCAAGGTCGTCCAGTGTCCAATCGCCAACGCCATGGCGCACCAGCCGCAATGTTGGGTGACCAACCGCGGCGGTCATGCGGCGCACTTGCCGGTTGCGTCCTTCGCGGATGACAAGTTCGATCCAGTTGTCGGGCACAGTCTGGCGGATACGGATCGGGGGGTCGCGTGGCCAAAGCTGCGGGTCGCCAATGCGGTCTGCCTCGGCAGGCAAGGTCATCCCGTCCTTCAACTGCACACCGCGCCGCAATTGCGCGAGCGCGTCGTCGGATACCTCGCCCTCAACCTGAACACGGTAGGTTTTGGGCAGCTTGTAGCGTGGATCGGAAATGCGGGCCTGCAATCGGCCGTCGTCGGTCAGGATCATCAACCCCTCGCTGTCCATATCCAGCCGGCCAGCGGGATAGACCCCGGGCACATCGATGAAATCAGACAAGGTCGGGCGCGGTGAGCCGGCAGTTCCCTTGTCGGTAAATTGCGGCAAGACGCCATAAGGCTTGTTGAACAGAATGACGCGCGACATCCCCAACCCTTAGCGAAGGCGCCAGAAATGGGAAATCATCTTCTTGGCAGCTGTGTTTATAACCAAATAGGTAAATATATATTGACATCGTAACATTATTTGGTTAGTGTTGGGCATAGTCGAAAATTGCGATTCGCGGCGCTGAGTCGCTTTCGGAAAAATACAGTGGGCTGAAGAGCAATCTTCCGCCCTTTTTCTTTGGGATCAGGAGGTAGGCGATGACAAAAGTTAAAATGAGCGTGCCCGACACCCGTTTAAACGCCCGAACCCGGCGCCGCTTCCTCAACCACTTGGCTGAAACCGCAAATGTTGCGGCGTCCGCCAGAACTGCCGGTATCGCAAGCGGCAGCGTCTATGCCGAACGGCGACGGTCGGCTGGCTTTCGTGATGATTGGGCGCGGGCGCTTGGTGAGGGCTATGCACGGCTGGAAACCGATTTGTTGGCTGAAGCCTTGCTGGCTGCCAACGGAAAAACCGCCGACACCACATTGAAAGCCCGCGCGCAAAAGCATCGGTTGGCGATTGCGTTGTTGAGTGCACATCGCGCTGCCGTAAAAGGTGCGCCAGCCGCTGCAACGCCATCGCCCGCGCCAACGGATTTGCCGACACTCAAGGCGCAGTTGATCCTGAAGCTTACCCAAATGCGCGAACGAGCGGGGCAGAACAATGACCCGGCTTAATGCCCAGGCCCTGTTGGCCATGCCCTATGAACAGATGGTGGCCTGCGTGAAAAGCTGGAACCGCCACAAAATGGATGAAACGCACCAATGGCGGTTCTGGCAGCGCGATGACCAGTGCGAGCCGCAAGGCGACTGGCGCACTTGGCTGGTGATGGCGGGACGCGGCTATGGCAAAACCCGCATGGGTGCAGAATGGGTGAGCGCGCTTGCCACCCAATATCCCGGCGCGCGGTTTGCGCTGGTCGGGGCCACGCTGAACGAGGCGCGGCAGGTAATGGTGGAGGGCGAAAGCGGCCTATTGGCGCTTCCCTTTGCCGAACGTCCCGAATGGGAGCCAAGCCTGCGCCGTTTGACATGGCGCAATAATGCGACAGCCACTTTGTTTTCGGCAGCTGAACCCGAAAGCCTGCGCGGACCGCAGCATGATTTTGCGTGGGCAGATGAAATTGCCAAATGGCCAAATGGGATCAAGGCGTGGGACAATCTGATGCTTGGGCTACGCCTTGGGCAAAATCCACGGGTCATGGCCACCACCACGCCGCGTCCAGTGCCGCTGCTTCGGCGGCTCGTATTGGAACAGGGCGTTGCCATGACGCGCGGCAGCACGGCGGATAATGATATGAACTTGCCGCCGGAATATCTGGCGTCGGTGCGCGCGGCGTATGCGGGCACCCGTTGGGGCAGGCAGGAACTGGATGGCGAGCTGATCGAAGATGTTGCGGGCGCTTTATGGTCGCGCGACCTGATTGAACGGCAACGCGTGTCTGCCGCGCCAGATTTGAAACGTGTCGTTATTGGCGTCGATCCGCCCGTGTCGGAAAATGGCGATGCCTGCGGCATTGTCGCCGTCGGTATCGGCGAAGACAAGAAAGCCTATGTGCTCGCAGACCACAGTATTTCGGGCGCGTCGCCCGAAGGCTGGGCTCGGGCAGTCGCGGCAGCAGTCGATCTTTGGCAAGCTGACCGTGTGGTCGCCGAAGACAATCAGGGCGGCAATATGGTCGAGACAGTGTTACGCGCGGCGGACCTCGCGATGCCCATAAAGCGGGTGCACGCAAGCAGAGGCAAATCCGCACGTGCCGAGCCAATTGCCGCATTATACGAAGTGGGCCGCGTCTTTCACACAAAGGCCTTTCCCAAATTGGAAGACCAGATGTGCGGATTGGTTGCTGGCGGCGGATATGAAGGCCCCGGCCGATCCCCCGACCGCGCCGATGCGCTGGTATGGGCATTGACGGAACTGATGCTCGGTAAGGCGGAAAGAGCGCCGCGGGTTCGGCTGCTGTAATTTAAAGGACTGGAACGATGAATATCTTCGGTTGGAAATCAACCGGGCGTGGCTTGCTGCGTCCGGCGAAAACGCGTGTGCAGCAAGACCGCCTTTCGGGCATTCGCGGCTATGGCGCGTCGAGCCTTGGCGATTGGCCGCGTAATTATGAAGCGCAGATGCGTGAGGGCTATCTTTCAAACGCGATTGCCCAGCGCGCGGTTCGCTTGATTGCAGAGGGCTTGGCTTCGGCGCCGCTCACATCGACCGATGCGCAAGCATTGCGGCTGGTGCAAGCAACGTCGGCCGGGCAGGCGTTGATTGAAACGGTGGCCACGCATTTGTTGCTGCATGGCAATGCCTTTATTGAAATATTGTCCGGCATGGACGGGCGGCCTGCCGAATTGTTCGCGCTTCGCCCTGAACGGATGACGATCGAGGCGGATGTGCGCGGCTGGCCGATCGCCTTTGTGTATAAGGCGGGCAATGTTGCAAGCCGCCTGCCAGCCGACAGCGTTATCCACATCCGGTCCATTCACCCGCTGGATGATCATTATGGGCTCGGCTGCCTGGGTGCGGCTTCGGGCGCGGTGGCGACGCACAATGCGGCAACGCGCTGGAACAAGGCGCTGCTCGACAATGCGGCACGGCCATCAGGGGCTTTGGTCTATGAAATGGGCGAAAGCGGGACGTTAAGCGGCGAACAATATACAAGGTTGAAAGAGGAACTCGCCGCCAGCTTTCAGGGCGCGGGAAATGCCGGACGGCCCATGCTGTTGGAAGGCGGGCTAAAATGGCAAGCAATGGCGCTGACGCCGGCGGAAATGGATTTTGCCGGATTGAAAGAGGCCGCCGCACGTGAAATCTCGCTCGCTTTTGGAGTACCGCCGGTGCTGCTTGGGCTGCCGGGGGATGCGACCTACGCCAATTACCGCGAAGCCAACCGCGCGCTGTGGAACCAGAGCATCATTCCATTGGCGCGCAAAATGCTCGCCGCAATTGGCGAGGGCCTCGCCCCTTATTTTGACGGTCTTCAATTGGACATTGATCTGGATGCAATCCCCGCGCTTGCCGAGGACCGAGAGAGATTGTGGGCGCAAGTAGGCGCGGCCGATTTCCTGAGGGCCGAGGAGAAAAGGGCGGCAGTTGGGCTTGCCCCAGTGCAGTCACCAGAGATATCGAACAAAGCTGGTGCAACCGAATTCAAGTTCAATCCTTGGCACGAAACGGAAAACGGCCAGTTCACATTTGAGGGACAAGGGCAACGATTTGCTGGCGGTGGCGGAAGTTTCGGCGGTGGCGGTGCTTCGGGTAAGTGGAGTAATCCCCAGGCACAAAAGCCGCGAGCAAAGCCAGCGCCGAAAACACGCGTAACCGTGACTCCACCATCCGGACCCACTTTAAGGCAGTCTCCGGTAGATAAACGACCCGAGCCCAAACCCAAAAGCATTCCAGGTACCAAACAACCCAGTTCGCCGGCCGCAGACGCGATCGGCGGACGGCCTCCTTTACCTAGTCCAGTATCTCTGGAAGTCGCGGTGGAGGCAGGTGCAGCGATAGCGGCGGCGGCAAAACCAGTCGTTGCCAAGACAATTTCGGTCAACGGTTATGACTTTGGAACGGATATCAGCGGCAGAACGGCATTGGCATCAGGGACATTAAGGCAAGTACCCGATCAACAAAGATCAAGGAGCGTACAAAAAAACGCAGGAAAACCGGACCGGCAACAGGACGATCACGGTGGACATTTTATTGCTCGCGAATTTGGCGGACCACCAATCTCGCAAAATCATTTTGCCCAAAGCGGATCGTTTAACAAGGGCGCGTACCGCCGACTTGAGCTGAAATTACTTAAAAGACTCAAAAAAAACCAAAAGGTTGAGGTTGAAATTCGGGCGACGTATAATGGCCCATCGCGACGTCCGGATGTAATCCGGGTAGATTATTACGTCGATGGAAGACATCTTTTCAAAATTTTCCGCAACACGCCGAAAGGTAAATGAGATGGTGAATGTCGCGATAGGGCCCATTCTCGAAGAAATTGGGCAGATCATTGCTGGGCTAGTAGACGGGGACCCGAACGGGTCTTACCTGTACGCTGAAGCCGAACAAGGTTTTCAAGCACCGACCCTGTTCAAGGATCATGGCGATCACATCATCTGCTACCGACCTAATATCGAACTGTGTGATGCTATTGAAAAACTTTGGGAAATGGAGCCTGACGATAAAAAGTGGCAGGCCATGCGCTATGAGGTTGAAGACAATCGGTTCAACGCTCGGTTCGAATTTCCTGATGAACTCAATCCCGACGAATGGGTCGATGATCGAGTCGAACGCGCAGTGGCCGAACGATATGGTGACAGACCAATAACTTATCCCAAACCTGACGGGACTTACCAAACTTTGACTTTAGATAATTTTTCCGGCGACGGTGAAACTAGCCTAACCTAGCCGTCATCACTTTCCAGCGCGTCTAATCCCATTCACCGCCCAGGCTATTGTATTTTGATGCCTTGCTGTTGCAGCAAGCCAATCGCTGTCTGCGATCAATAGCAGAATGCATATGGTCATGAAGAGCCATCGACCCGCTGGTGTAACTTAACCCTTCTTTGCGTTACCCACAGACAGGAATTTCCGATGACAGACGAGAACCTTCAAGGTCTGCTGGAGCAGGCCTCCGAAACTGGTGCCCGGCGTGCGCTTGCGCGGCTGGGTCTGGATGATGCCAGCGCGGCAAAGGACATGAGTGAGCTGCGCGAGCTTTTGTCCGCTTGGCGGGATGCCAAGCGGTCTGCGCGCAAGGCCGCGATTGGCTGGGTCGTCCGCATGGTGCTTGCGCTTTTGCTCATTGGCCTTGCTGTAAAGCTTGGCCTGTTGGGGCTGGTAAGCCAGTGAGGCTGGCTGGCTATGCCGCGATCTTTGATGCGCCGGACAAGGGCGGCGATATTGTGCGCAAGGGTGCCTTTGCCCGCGCGGCCAAAGCGGGCGTTCCGCTATTGTGGCAGCATGATCGCAACCGCCGCATTGGCTTTGTCGAAAGCCTGAGCGAGGACGCGCGCGGACTGCGCATCATTGCCCAATTGGATGATGACGAAACGCCAGTTCAGACCGGCGCTGGCCTGTCCTTTGGCTATCGCGTTCGCGCCATGAAAAAACAGGATTACCGGGAGCTGACGGACCTTGATCTCATTGAGGTCAGCATCGTCACGCATCCCATGCAACCGCTCGCCCGCGTGTTGGCCGTCGAGGCAACAGAGGCGAACACATCCCCTATCACCCAAGGAGAATGACATGGATTATGAAACCAAAGCTGACGCGCTCGACGCGGTTTTCGAAGGGGCGGTGTCCGCCGCTGCCGTGACACGGCCCCTATTGTCTGGAGCTACCGTGATTGACCCCGCAAAATCGGCCTTCGTCGACGGTTATTTACGTCGCGGTTCCGAAGTTGAGCTCAAAAGCTTTTCGGGCGTGGTGGCTGCAGATGGCGGATTTGCCGTCCCGCGCGAAATTGACGAAATTATCGATTCCACGTTGAAGGCAATCTCGCCGATCCGGGCAATTGCCAATGTCGTCCGCGTCGGATCGTCTGGCTATCGCAAGCTTGTTACGCAAAATGGTGTGACCTCGGGATGGGCTTCGGAAACCGCAACACGCCCCGAAACAGCGACGCCGACATTCAACGAGATCGTTCCGAGCTTTGGCGAGCTTTATGCGAACCCTGCAGCGACGCAGGCAATGCTTGATGACGCTGCGTTTGATGTCGAAAGCTGGCTTGCGAGTGAAATCGCAACCGAGTTTGCAAAAGCCGAAGGCGCCGCATTTGTGAATGGCAATGGTACCAATAAGCCAAAAGGCTTTTTGACCGCGCCGAATGCTGTGACAGGCGATGCGACGCGGCCATTTGGCACGCTGCAATATATCGTATCGGGTGTGGCCGGTGCCTTTGGCGCAACGAACCCGCAGGACAAGCTCGTCGAACTGGTCCACGCCTTGCGCGCGCCCTATCGTCAGGGTGCAACTTGGGTAATGAATGCCTCAACATTGTCGGCGATCCGTAAGTTCAAAACCACCGACGGTGCGTTCATCTGGCAGGCGGGTCTTAGTGCTGGGCAGCCGGATACCCTTTTAGGTTATCCAGTGGTTGAGGCGGAAGATATGCCGGATATCGCCGCCAACAGCCTGTCGATTGCCTTTGGCAATTTCAAGGCGGGCTATCTTATTGCCGAGCGCACGGAAACCAACATCTTGCGCGATCCATATTCGAACAAGCCATATGTCCATTTCTACGCAACCAAGCGTCTGGGTGGCACGCTGACCAATTCGGAAGCGATCAAACTAATGAAGTTCGCCGTTTCTTGATCGTGCAAAAATCTCCCCGCCGGTGGGTGGGGAGATCCTCCCGGAGAACAACATGACAAACTTTGTTTTTCAACGCGGCGAAACGATTTCGCTCGCGCTTGATGCTGTGACTGGTGACCCCCTTCTGGTGACAGCGATAAGCGCGGCGATGAAGGCAGTGGCCCCGGGGCGGACTGGCGTAAGCGCCACCGCACCTGTGGCTGCTGCCTTCAACATTACAGCGCGAGCTGCAGTTGGCGACATTCCGCCCGGATGGAACCTGACTGTGGGTGCGGCCCAAAGCGGGCTTTTGCCAGCGGGGCACTATCTGGCGGATGCGCGGATCGAGGTCGGCGGCGGGGTTATTGTCACCGAAAGCATTGGACTACATGTGCGTGAAAGCGTGACGGCATGACGTTGCTTTTGCAATGGCGACAGCCGCCGCAAATCGTCGTGGCGCGCTGGCGCGGGCCGGACGGCTTGCTTGCACCGGCAGTAGCAGCGTCGCCCATCTCACCGGTTCCGACAATCATCGGACCGCCGGGCGTGCAGGGACCCGCTGGACCCGCCGGATCAATTGCCGAAGTCATCGACGGCGGCACATTCAATTAAGGATCAGATATGCCAAGAATTCAAACAAAGCGCGGCTTGAAGGCCAATTTGCCGACAGCATCAATGCTGGCGGGTGAAGCGCACTTCACGACTGATCGTGGCACGTTGCACATCGCTACTGGCGCAACCACGCGGCTTCCCGTGGTTCCTGCGATTGACGATCTTGCCTCCGTCGCGGCGGTCGATGGCGCTGCGGATTTCCTCATCTTGCATGACGCGTCTGCCGTGGGGCAGAAAGAAGCAAAGATTACCGTCAACGCGTTTAAGGCGGCGTTGAACATCCCTGCGTCTGACCTCGACGAAAAAGCGGCTATAGTGGCAGGCGGCACATCTGGTTATATCTGGGGAACAAATGGAACCGATGGGGTTATAAGACTGAACAATTCCATGGCGTGGACCAAAGATGCTGCTAACGGCTTTGTCACGCTGGCAGTCGGCGACGTGGACTGTGGAACCTTCTGATGCCAAGCCTCTCCCATAAAAGGGGAACACGGGCGCAAGTCGACGCCGCGGCCAGCGCCAATGCGTTGCGCGCCGGCGAAGTGTATTTAATCACCGACGAGGCCCGGCTGACCGTCGGGACCAGCAATAGCGCGCATCAGCCCACCGCAAAACAGGGTGAAGGCGCTGGCGACCCATGGACTTGGGTCAAGTTGGCCGCCGACGTTGCCAACAGCACTGTTGCACCTGTGGCTGCGACCGGCCTTTCTTTCGCCGCTGCGGCCAACACAACCTACCTTGTTGAAGTCATCGGCACCTTTCAGTCGGCGGCGACGACCACCGGCATTGCGCTCGCATTGGATATACCGTCGGGTGCAGTGAGCGGAATGACCGTTCATCCCGCCAGTGCGACAACGCTTACCGGCACCGAGCAAATTGCCGACGCTATCAACACTGGTGCCACAACTGGTGTGCGTGCTGCGGTGACAAACGTCCCGATTATCGCGACGTTTATTGTCTCCACAGGGGCGACAGCGGGGCAAGCTCAACTGCTGTTCCGGTCCGAAGTGGCGGCATCTGCGGTCACCTTAAAGGCTGGACTTACGGCCATGGGCCGCCGGATAATCTAAAAGGAAATTGAAATGCTGAGCATGGAACCGCTCGGCCTCGACAGCGTGATGCTGGACGAGGTGCGAGCCTATTTGCGTGTCGATGAGAATGTGGACGACAGTTCGTTGGCGGCGTCGATCCTCGCGGCGATTGGCCATGCGGAGCAGTTTACCCGCCAAGCCCTTCTGCGCCGCGCGGCAACCGAAATTGTCACGGCAGGCAGTGGATGGCAAATATTGCAGGCATTACCTGTACAGGCGATAACGAATGTCACGGGCATTCCAGCGGAAGGTGCAACTTTCGCCCTTCCGGCGTCGGCATGGGAGCTCAAGATCTCCTCACAAGGCGAGGCTTACTTCAGGGTGTTGCAGCCTGCCAGTGCCGGGCGTGTAGAGATATCGCTGATCGCCGGTTTGGCCGCCGATTGGGCAAGCTTGCCGGAGTCACTGCGACTTGGACTGCTTCGGCTGGCAGGCCATTTCTACAGCAACCGCGACAGCGCCAGCGACGATGGCCCGCCAGCCGCTGCGTTGGCGTTGCTTCAGCCATGGCGCCGGATGCGCGTCGCATGAGCGGGGAATTTGCAGGCAGTCTGCGCGAACGTGTGGATATCGAAACCCGCCTTAGCGATCGCGACAGCATGGCAGGTGCATCGGGCAGATATCGTTATGACGGGCAAGCATGGGTTGCGGTCGCGCCGCTGATCCCTGGCGATTTAAGCCGCGCGGATGCCCTGTCTGCATTGCCGCGCTGGCAAGTCACCATGCGCAAACGCGAAGGCGTTGGCCTTGGCACGCGCTTGGCATGGCGGGGCAAATATCTTGCCGTACGCGCAGTGTTAAGTGACCCAATCACGCCAGCACAAATGCGGCTCACCTGTGAGGAGGTTCGGTGAATACAGACCGGATCAAGGCAAAAGCCGAAGCTTTGGGCGAACGCCGTGCTGACGACATACGCGACCAACTGATGCAGGCACTTCGCCCAGTCGGCGTCGATGTGGAACGAAGCGGCGCTGGCATATGCCTTGTCGGCAAAAACCTGCGGCGACGCATGGTCGACGACCCTCGATTAAGGAATTTTGGACGATGAACAGCGCCATGCACGCGCTTCAGGCAGCCGCTGTTTCCGCGCTCGCGGCGCATCCGGTTTTGGCAGATGCGTTGACGGGAATTTATGACGGACCACCACCGCGTGCTATATTTCCTTATGTCGCCATCAACGACGGGATCGTTAGCGACTGGAGCACAAAGACAGGCGTCGGCCGCGAAATCCGGATGGCGTTGACGGTGTGGGATGATGGTGAGTCCGCCACCCGTTTGTCCAATCTGATGTCGCATATCGAGGATGCCGTTCTGGCCATACCCCGCGATCTGCCGGATTGGCGCATCGCAAGCCTCGTTTTTGTGCGGTCAATGGTCGTTCGTGATCCAGCCGGACCATGGGCCGGGCTGGTTGAGCACCGCGTGCGCTTACTCGCGATCTGACGCCGACGACTGGCGCATAATCATATATTTCCTCGCCGGTTGGCGGGGCATTTTCGAAAGGAAAAGGCTTATGCCTGCAGAAAAAGGAAGCGCGTTCCTATTAAAGGTTGGCGACGGCGCAGTGACGCCTGTGTACGCGACGGTTGCTGGGCTACGAACCACGCAATTGTCGATCAACGGCGACCCCGTGGTCATCACCAACAAGGGCAGCGGCGCTTGGCGCGAGCTGCTTTCCGGTGCAGGCGTGCGTTCGGTTTCTGTATCGGGAGCGGGCGTATTCACTGGCTCGACCGCCGAGACCCGGATCAAAAACAACGCGCTTTCGGGTCTGCTTGATGACTATGAATTGAGTTTTGAAAGTGGCGACCGGCTGCGCGGCAAATTCCTTGTCGCGCGGTTGGACTATGCTGGTGATTTCAATGGCGAGCGCTCCTACACGCTGGCGCTTGAAAGCAGTGGTCAGGTCGCATCATTATGAGCCGGCCTGCCAATGCCCTGCGCGGCGAGGCGACGATTGCGGTTGAAGGCGGGCATATATTATTGCGCCCAACCTTCTCGGCGCTGGTGGCTTGTGAAGAGGAGCTTGGGCCTTTGTTCGCCTTGGTCGAACGCGCGGCTGCGGGGGGACTGAAGCTATCGGAAATGGTCAGCCTGTTTTGGCATTGCCGAACTGACGCCGATGCTGAGGCGACGCGCGCGGATTTTAGCGAGACCCTGACGCAAGCGGGCCTTGCGGCGATGACGCCTGCGCTCAAGATGTTGCTTGGCCAGATTTTAAGCGGGCGATGACATTTGGCGAGACCGCGCAGCGGTTGAGCGCGATTTGTGCGCTGCAATTGGGCTGGCGTCCAAACGAATTCTGGAATGCCACGCCCGCTGAACTGGTCTGCATTTTGCAGATCGCCGATGGTGATGACGCCGCCCCGCCCAACCCGAACGAGATTCAAAATCTGATGTCGCTGTTTCCAGATAAAGCGGCAGGAGAACAATAATGGACGAAGAAATTGACAGGCTTGTCGTATCGGTGCGCGCCGATACCCGCGCCTTTGCAAGCGACGTGGCCGCGATGCGCGCTGAACTTGACGGCCCCTTTACCGACGGACTTGAACGCGCCGGGTCGGCATTGGAACGTGGCCTTGCTGGTGCGATCCAGCGCGGCAAGTTCGGCTTTGAAGATTTGCGCAGGGTTGCACTGTCCGTGCTTTCGGAAATCGCGAGTTCTGCAATTCAAGCAGGCCTTAACAATATGGGCGGCGGTGCTTCGGGCGGCGGCGGCCTGCTTGGGTCGTTGGGTGCGCTTTTGGGCGGAGTGCTTGGGGCACCCGGACGTGCCACCGGCGGACCGGTGTCGCCGGGCAGGGCCTATCGTGTCGGTGAGCGGGGGCCAGAGCTATTTGTCCCAACAAGCAGCGGGCGCATCGAAACGGGCGGGGGTGCCAGCGCGCCAACGCATGTTCGGCTGACCATCAATGTTTCGGATGCGGGCAAGGGCAGCGCGCCTGCCGCACTTGAGCGATCTTCGCGACATGTTGCGCGCGCCGTTCGGCAAGCCTTGGCGCGGGATTGAAACATGGCATATTGGCTTTGCGATCACCGGCGACAGCAGAAATCTGTGCCCGTCATGCGGTTTGACCCCCGTTTCTGGACGGTCAACTTCCCGCGCCCGATGATGGCATCAATCGTTACGACCGGGCCGGAATCCCTGCGCGCGGACGCAACATTTTATCGAAGCGATGATCTGGCCGGACTGATCTGGGACAGCATTGACCATTGGGACCATCCCTTATTGGCTTACGAAACCAATCGGGATTATCGGCGACTGACGATGACGTTCCGGTGGCGGTCGGCTGGCATCATGCCGCTTGATGCCGTCAACGGGCCAACACTTACCATTAACGGTCGCGATGCGGCTGGTGCTGCGAAAAGTTGGTATGTCCGCCTTTGGAATTACGCTGTCGGCACGCCGGAAGATGCGGAAATTGCGCTGGATTTCAGCAACCTTCAGGGCGGGTTTCTTTTGCCAGATGAGGCGGAGCCCGTGTTTGCAGGCGACATTGACCAGATTTTCATATCATTGGTCCCGCTGGGTTATACTGGCCTCGCTGGCAATTTACCTGCACCTGTTGAAGCTTGGGCGGAACTCACGGAGATCAGATGCGATGGCGCTGGTGTCATGCTCGACACTGGCGATGTCATGATACCCGAGCATGATCTGAAAATGGCTACGGGATATGACGATGCGTATAACCAAACCCCGGCGCGGCTGGCTCGCCAGATACATGCTCTTGGCTACCGAAAAACGATCAATCATTATGTGGGCATGAGCCATTATTTCCGGCTCGAGCCGCTGGGCGACGAACACTATGTGAGCTTGGCGGGCGGTGCACTCAACGCGCCCTGTCGTGCGTGGCACCAAAATTTCGCGGCGCAGGCAAAACTGCTTGGCTTCGATCTGATTTTCTCGCTGAGCTACGAATTGTTTGACGCGCATTGCTGGAACGACTGGAAACAACGGGCAGAAAATGGCGACCCGGCGTTAACCGGGTGGGTCCCGCCATCCACTTTGCTGTCGCCTGCAAATGTCGGGGCTATGAACTATTTAAATGCAGTGGCGCGCGCATTTGTCTTCATCTTGAAAGAAGCTGGGCTGCCTGTGAAGTTTCAGATCGGGGAGCCATGGTGGTGGATCATGCCCGACGGCCGTATCTGTGCGTATGATGCTGCTGCGACCGCCGCAATCGGGGCATTGTCGGTCAGCATATCCGACATAACAGGGCCAAAATCACCAGCGCAAAACGCAATGCTGGACCGGGCTGGCGAGATACTTGCGGCATCTACAGCATCAATCTGTGCTGCTGCCGCTGATGAAGCGGGAACGGCTGGCATAGAGACACTGCTGTTGGTGTATTTGCCAACGGTCCTTGATCCGTCGGCACCCGAAGCCATTCGCGCTAATGTTCCGTTGGGATGGTCTGCTCCAGCGTTCGATGTGCTTCAGCTCGAAGATTATGATTGGGTCACATCGGGCAACCATGGCGCCACGCGGCGGGCCATTCCTCTGATGGCCCAACGCCTTGGCTATCCCGTTAACGAGCAGCATTATTTTACCGGCTTTGTTCTGCGACCAGAAGACAAAGCGCAGTGGAGCGACATTGAAATTGCCGCGCGCGAAAGTCGGGCAAGGGGCACCGCCGAAACCTACGTCTGGGCGCTGCCGCAGGTTGCACGCGACGGGTTCACGCATTTCGAAATTGGACAGGAGGATGCAACTGTGCAGCACTTTGATGACGTGCTTTTTCCGCTGGAAATTGGCCGCGAGGCGGAAGTCATAGCGGAGTTTTCCACCAATATTGTAACCACTTTATCGGGGCATGAACGCCGCAACAGCAGCTGGGAAAATGCGCGGCTAAGTTACGATGTCAGTCCGGGTGTAAGGTCTGAAAATGAACTGGGCATCTTGCTTGCTTTCTTTCGCGCCCGGCATGGGCCTGCGGTTGGCTTTCGTTTTACGGATCCGTTCGACAACAGTTCAAACATGATGACTGGCACGCCCAGCATGATTGATCAAAATTTGGGCGCGGGTGATGGCGTGCGCACGGCATTTCCGCTGATCAAGACCTATGGCGCCGACGGCCAAGTGCGACGCATTACAAGGCCAGTGCCGGCTTCTGTGACTGTTGCGGTCGATAACGTCGCGGCAACAGGCTGGTCATTGAACGCTGGCGGAACAATCGAATTTGAAACTGCACCTGCAATGGGCGCCATCATTACCGCCGGTTTCCGTTTCGATGTTCCTGTGCGCTTTGCAACCGACCGGCTGGATATCGCACGGGCGACCTTTGGTGCAGGCGATGTGCCAACGATACCGCTGGTTGAAATTCGGGAAGCCACCTGATGGACCTCTGGATGGATGGGCCGCTTATTACGGTCGCATATGGCTGGCGGTTGGAACGGACCGATGGCATGACGGTGGGCTTCACCTCGCACGATGCCGACGTGCTTCACGACGGCATTATGCTGAAATCCAGCCCCGGTATGCAGCCCACGACGATCGTGCAAAGCGTTGGATTGGAGAATGACGGCCTTGATGTCTCCGGGGCATTGACCTCGGACATTATGCGATCCGATGATTTGACCACCGGCCGATGGGACGGCGCATATCTGGAGATTTTTCTCTTTGATTGGACCGCACCCGCAAGTGGGAAGCGCGTTTTGGCTTCCGGCGAATTGGGCGCGGTGTCCTTTGCGGATGATGCGTTTTCGGCTGAACTTGTCGGCATCCAGTCACGTCTTGATAAGAAGGTCGCGCCCCAAACAACGCCGTCATGTCGTGCCGAGTTTTGTGACGCAGCCTGCGGGCTAAATCGCGAGCGCTTCCGTCATTTGGCGACCGTTTCGAGCGTTCAAGATTATGCGGTTTCGGTAAGCAATATCGCGCCATTTGCTGTTGGCCAATTGACGTGTGGCAGCGCGCGCTGGTTGACTGGCCCGAATGCGGGGTTGGAATTCAGCATTGCCAACAATGACGCGACCATGATTGAATTGCAGACGATGCCACAATCAGCTGTCAGCACGGGCGATCTGATTGAGGTGATAGAAGGCTGTGATAAGCTGATGAAAACCTGCGCGGCGCGATTTGGCAACGGCATCAATTTTCGCGGCGAACCCTATCTGCCCGGGAATGACTTGCTGACCCGATATCCCGGTGCAAGCTAAAATTGCATCTGCCCGCACGCACCAACAAGTTGCGGTTGAACGAGCGGCACTCGATTTAATTGGCATTCCGTTTTTGCTCCATGGACGTTCGGTGGAGAGCGGGCTCGATTGTGTCGGATTGGTCGGACTTTGCCTTTCTGTGGTAGGCAAAGACGCCACTGTGCCCTCCGATTATCGGCTGCGTGGTCAATATGCCGACCGCGCCTGTGCCTATTTTGATGAACGGGGCTTCCGGCGCGTCACTGACGCATCTGTCGTTGCCGGAGACGTTCTGTTGCTTGCGCCCGGCGCGCGGCAAATTCACCTCGCAATCTTGACCCATGCAGGCGCGGTGCACGCGCATATGGGCCTAGGCCGCGTTGTCGTGACGCCCTTGCCGCTGCCGTGGCGCATAATCGCGCACTGGCGCCTTTTCGGAGACTGATATGGCAACGCTTGTTCTAACCGCTGTTGGCTCTGCGCTTGGCGGACCGATAGGCGGCGCTATTGGCGCTGCGCTGGGGCAGCAAATCGACGGGGCCTTATTCGCGCCTGCCGCGCGTCAAGGTAGCCGGCTGAAGGAGTTGGCCGTCCAAACCTCAAGCTATGGCACCCAAATTCCCGGCGTATTCGGCGCGATGCGTGTTGCTGGAACGGTAATCTGGGCGACAGACCTGATCGAAGAGCGCGTCAAAAGCGGCGGAGGCAAGGGTCGCCCTTCGACTGTCAATTACAGCTATCGTGTTAGTCTAGCGGTCGCGCTGTCGAGCCGGCCAGTGGCGCGATTGGGGAGAATTTGGGCCGACGGCAATTTGATTTGCGGCGTTGGCGGCGATTTGAAAACCGACACGCAACTGCGCTTTTATTCTGGCTACGCGGATCAGCAGCCTGACCCATTGCTCGCATCTGCCGAAGCTATGGGACAATGCCCTGCCCATCGCGACTTCGCTTATGTCGTGTTTGAAGATCTGCAACTCGCAGATTTTGGCAACCGAATTCCATCTTTGACGTTCGAGGTTTTCGAGCGCGAAGGGCCATTGTCGTTGCCAGAATTGTTTAAGTCACTGTCGGATGGCGACCTATTGGCGGAAAGCGCGCACTCAATAGTTGGTTTTGCCGCGGGCGGGACAAATATGAGAGAGGCAATTGCGCCGATATTGGATGCCTATCCCGTTGAACTCATCACCCGCGGTGGCAGCCTTGTTGTTCGCGACCAGGGCGCGACCCCTGACCAACCAAGCCAAGTTATCATCGCTGTGGAAGAAGATATGCGCGGACTGGAACCGTTAAACCTCCGCATTTCGCCCGCTGGACAAGTTCCGAGTACGGTCTCGCTGCGTTACTATGATCCGGATCGCGATTATCAGGCGGGTGTTCAACATAGCATTGGAAAATCAGGCGGTCGAGGCGAAGTCCGGTTGGAGTTACCCGCCGTCCTGAGCGCATCCATGGCAAAGCGCTTGGTTGAAAGGAAAGGCGATATTGCCCGGTACGCACGGAGCACATTGAGCGCATCAGTCATGACCTCTGCTGTTTTGCAACAACCCGGAGATTACTTCCTAACCGCAGACGGAAAAAAATGGCAAATCGACGAAATTGAACATGGATTTGGTACGGCACAAATAAAAGCACGAATGGCGACAAGGCACGCCTCACTTCATCAGGCGACAGCTGTACCTGGGCGCCACATCGCGTCAGTCGATCAGCCAATTGGGCAGACCAGAATTGCCATTATCGACTGCCCGCTTATCGCCGAACGCGACTCAAACCAAGCTGCCTTGGCGGTATTTGCCGGGGGAACAGAGGCTGGCTGGAAACGTGCAGCGCTCTCAGTCCAAAATGACGGGCAGCTAGCGGACATAGGCAGCACTGCTCCGCAGGCTGTGATCGGGACGACGCAAAACGCGCTTGGATCACATCGCGCATTATTGATCGACGAGATGTCATCTCTCGAAATCGAATTGCTCAATAGTTCGATGCTACTTGCCAATCGTGACACCCACCCTTTGGTATCTGGCGCTCCTGTCTTTTATATAAACGGGGAATTTATCCGTGTTGGTCGGGTTGTTGCGTTGGGCAACCAACAATACCGGCTCTCTCGTTTTACGCGCGCCTGTTTTTCGGATGAACCTTCAGCGCCTGCGCATCTGGCGGGATCACAGATCGTTTTGATGGACCCGGCCTCCGCACGCATAATTGCGCCAACAGACTATCAAATTGGACAGGCGATAACAGTTGAGGCGCAAGGCCTTGGTGACGCGAACCCCGCCATGGCGACTGCGGTCGCCAATGGACGGGCCATAACGCCTTTGAAGCCTGCACATGGCCGGGCGCGACGCGCGGCCAATGGTGATATCCACCTCAACTGGATCCGACGTTCACGCTTGGACCTTGGGTGGGTTGATGGCGTTGATCAACTCATGATTGAAGATCGTGAAGCGTATCATGTCGTGTTTTTTGCTGACGACATCATCGTGCGCGATTGGACGGTGCTCGAAAACACGTTGCACATCCCGGCCGACGTTTCCGCTGGCCTCGGAATAGCGCCAGATAGTGAACTACGCTTCAGTGTCCGGCAGATAGGCCGTTTTGCACAGTCCATGCCGCTCGTGCTCGGGCTCGACTAAATCTTGGATCATTATCTCGTCATGAGGAGGAAATATGCCAGTTTTTGAGACAGTCCGTCACAACTTGCCGCTGCTTGCAGTGTCGCAGGCGCACAAGGAAATCACGCATAATGAGGCACTCATTCTCATTGATGCGTTGCTTCATACAGCGGTCGAGGCCACTGCGGCGGCACCCCCGGCGGTAACCGACAGCGATATTGGCAAATGCTGGTTGGTCGGGTCCGGCGCAACAGGCGTTTGGGCCAATAAGTCAGGCCAGATTGCGATATGGATAGGTGGTGATTGGCGCTATTTGGTCGCACATGACGGGATGCGTCTTTGGGATAGGTCAAACGGTCGGGACAGCATTTACACTGACGGCGTTTGGCGCAGTGGTCCAATTATCACAAACCCCTCTGGCGGGGCAGTCATCGACTCCGAAGCGCGTGCTACACTTGGTGCGATGTTACAGTATTTCAGATTGATAGGTATATTGGCGCCTTGACTGACCGCACCGCAAAAACACCGCCAGTATTCGACGCAAATGTGAATAATGGCGACATTTTAGCAACAGTATAGACACATAGCGACTTGCATCGAGGGAACAGAATCGATAGACCTGCGTTCTCGAATTTCCGTTCCTAAGATAGAAAAGGGGAAAGTTGATGCGTAAGTTAGCCATAGGTTTGGCGCTCGCTTCTACTGCTCTGGCATCACCGGCTTTGGCCCGCGACGACCAGTGGTATGTTGGAGTCGATGGCGGTGCCATGATAGTAGAAGATCCGAGTTTGGATATTGGTACGCTGAATAATGCAGCGTCCATAGACACAAGCAAGGGTTATGATTTCGGCGGCGTAGTCGGCTATGATTTTGGCGGTTTCCGTCTTGAATCAGAAGTTTCGTATCGTCAGGCTGATACAACAACGTTCAATAGCGCGACACCACAGATTACTGGCGGACCAACCGCTGCACTGCAGCGCAGCGGTTCATATGCTGTTGCTGGTGATGCAAGCGCATTGAGCTTCATGGTCAATGGTCTTCTGGACTTCGGCGACGATGATGGCCTTCAGGGCTTTGTCGGCGGCGGCGTTGGTGTTGCACGCGTTGATGTGCAAACGACATTGGCTGCGCCTTCATTCCTCGATGATTCGGACACTGGCTTTGCATGGCAGGCTCTTGCCGGCATTCGTGCGCCATTGAGCGATAGCTGGGATGTTGGTCTGAAGTATCGTTTCTTCAATGCAGACAAGGTTGGTCTCGTCGACCGTCTTGGCCGTACGGTTGACACACGCTTCCGTTCGCACAGCCTCATGGGCAGCCTGATTTATAACTTCGGCGGTGCACCTGCACCTGTTGAAGTCGCAGCGCCCCCACCACCGCCACCATATGTGGCGCCACCAGCGCCACCGCCACCGCCGCCACCACCGGCGCCAGTGTGCAACACCGGTCCTTACATCGTATTCTTCGATTGGGATAAGTCGAACTTGCGTCCTGACGCAGCATCGGTTCTGGACAACGCTGTTGCTCAGTACTCGAACTGTGGCACTGCGAAGGTTATGCTTGCTGGTCACGCCGATAAGTCGGGTAGCGCAACGTATAACGTTGGTCTCTCGCAGCGTCGTAACGCCACCGTGCGTTCGTACCTTGAGTCCAAGGGCGTTGCCGGCGGTGCGATTGCAACCGAAGCATTCGGTGAAACTGCACCATTGGTACAGACTGCAGATGGTGAGCGCGAACCGCAAAACCGTCGCGTTGAAGTCACCTACGGTCCAAATTCGGGAATGTAATTCCGAACTAACCATATGTTAAAAAAAAGGCCAGTCGAAAGACTGGCCTTTTTTTGTTCAGTTAGCTGAGCTGTTATAGAATTTCACGGTCCTTAGGCAGCTTTCGCCTTGGCTCTTGCGCGTACGGTGGCCGCCTCCAGCAGCCTTGTTTCAAGTGACTTGAGCTTGGCCTTGTTTTCGATTTTTGCACCGAAAAGATCTG
The DNA here is from genome assembly GCA_027486895.1 of Sphingomonadales bacterium. Classification (GTDB taxonomy): domain Bacteria; phylum Pseudomonadota; class Alphaproteobacteria; order Sphingomonadales; family Sphingomonadaceae; genus Sphingorhabdus_B. The sequence goes on along the minus strand of JAIXOE010000019.1, from coordinate 25,049 downwards.
TCGCATAGAATGTATCTACTGCGCGTTCGCCGTAGGTCGCGATGTGCGCACTGTGCAGTGTGACCTTTGACTCGAATAACGCCAATGCCAAATTGTTCAATAAAGCCGGCCGGTCTAGCGCATTTACCTCGACAACCGTGAAGCGGTTGGAAGCTTGATTGTCGATGAGCACCGAAGGCGCAATTTTAAATGCGTCGGCGCGCCGCAAAGCCTTTGGCTTGGCGTCGAGTTGAGTCATCAACTTTGCACGGTTGGTCAACGCATCCTCAATATTGCGCGCCAAGCGATCCAATTGACCTTGTTCGCGAAATGGGCGGCCCAGTGGATCTTGAATCAGGAAATTATCAATCGCCATCCCGTCGCTGCTTGTGTGAATCCGCGCATCGATAATGTTTCCACCTGCCAGGTGAATTGCACCCGCAATCCGATAAAATAGGCCGGGATGGTCGGCCGCGAACACAGTGACGAGCGTTGCACCCCGGTCGGGGTAGTAGCATGCGTCAATGGCGAGCTCAGTGCCCTCATTTTTCAATAAATGTCGCGCATTGCGCTCAATGATGTCGTCTGGCTCGGCTATCCAGTAAGCGTCGGGCAATATCTTTGCGAAATGCGCAAATTTTTGCGGTGACAACCGCAAGGCCGATTCCAGCCTGGATTTTTTCGAAGCAATGCGTTCGTCGCGGCCGCGTTGCTTGTGGCCGAGACGAAGCACTTCCTCAGTGGCTTCGAAAAGATCTGATAATAATTGGCGTTTCCAACTGTTCCAGACGCCTGGGCCGACTGCGCGAATGTCCACCACCGTCAAAACGAGCAGCAGTTTCAAGCGTTCTGGCGACTGAACCGCCTGCGCAAAATCCAATATCGTCTTGAAGTCTGCAAGGTCACGTTTGAAGGATGTTGCGGACATCAACAAATGGTGGCGGACCAACCACGCGACCGTTTCCGTCTCTGCGGCTGATAAACCAAGGCGCGGGCATAGTGCCTCAGCAACCTGAGCGCCTATGACGCTATGGTCTCCACCTCGGCCTTTCGCAATATCGTGCAACAAGGTTGCGACATACAACACACGTCTGCTGACGATATTGCGCATTATGGCCGTCGAAAGCGGATGATCCTGCTTCAGTTTTCCGCTTTCGATGTTCGCCAATAAACCGATTGCGCGGATCGAGTGTTCGTCGACGGTATAGTGATGATACATGTCGAACTGCATTTGGGCGACTACGCGCCGGAAATCAGGAATGAACCGGCCAAAAATTGTGGATTCATTCATCCAGCGCAATACGGTTTCAGGATCACGGGGCGACGTAAGTATATCCAAAAAGAGTGCGTTGGCGCGGGGGTCTTTTCGGACCGCCTTATCCACCAATCGCGCGTCGCGCTGAGCCGTGCGCATGGCCGAAGGGTGAATTTCCAATTCATGTAAATCCGCCAGATGGAAAATTTCCAACAGCCGAACGGGGTCTTCTACGAAAAATTGATCATCGGGTAATGCCAAACGGCCACGGTCAAGTTGGAAACCGTTGAGCTTCCGTGGTTTGCGGTTGAAACTTGGAATGAACCGGCGGCCTTTTTTGGCCATAGCTTCATCCAAATGCGCCAAGAATAATCCAGTAACGTCGCCGACCGTTTTGGCGTTCAAGAAATAATAATGCATGAACCGCTCAACAGCCGAGCGACCGGGACGATCAGCAAACTGCATCTGCTCGGCCACTTCCCGCTGCAAATCGAACGTCAGGCGTTCCTCTGCGCGGCCAGTAATATTGTGCATATGACAACGCACAGACCACAGGAAATTTTCTGCTTTCCTGAATCGATTATACTCCTCGACCGACAGGAGTCCGACATGAACCAGGTCAGACGCCGTTGAGACCTTGTGGATGTATTTTCCAATCCAATACAAGGTGTGCAAATCCCTCAGGCCACCTTTGCCATCTTTGATATTGGGTTCCACAACGTAGCGGCTGTCGCCCATGCGCTTGTGCCGTTCGTCGCGCTCGGCCATTTTCAAGCGCACAAAATCGGGTGCCGTATTTGCGACCACTTCATTCCAGAATCGTAAAGCCGCTTCTTCGTAAACGGCGCGATCACCCCACACAAACCTGCTTTCCAGCAATGCGGTGCGGATCGTCAGATCCTCCTGCGCCATTTTCACGGTCTCATCCAAAGACCTGCTGGATTGGCCTACTTTCAGGCCAAGATCCCAGAGAAGGTATAAAATGGCTTCGACGACTTGCTCGGTCCATGAACTCCGTTTGTATGGTGTTACAAACGCGATATCGACGTCACTATGTGGCGCCATTTCTCCGCGACCATATCCGCCAACAGCCAAAACGGCTATGCGCTCCGATGCCGAGCGGTTCGCCGCCGGATATGCGTGGACGGTCACATAGTCGTAAATGAGCCGAACAATCTGATCGACCAGAAATGCTTGTTCAGCAGACGCGCGATATCCCTGTGAGGGGCTATCACCAAGTCGTCTTCTTATTTCGGCGCGTCCGCCTGCCAGCGCTGCTTGCAAAAGTTCGAGAACCTTCGGACGGCAGCGCTGTGGGCCATTCTCTACGACCAATAACTCAATATTATCGGCAAGCGCAGCCCTGTCGATGATGTCGCGCTGCTTTATAATCCGGTCGGGTACTGAAGCCATATAGACACTCTAGGCGCGATCACGCCCTATGTCAGCATCAAGCAGAAACCTTTGCGTTATATTCCCGCCTCAGAGTGACGCGGTCGATCTTCTGGGTGCCAAGCCGCGGGAGTGGTTCGGTAACTTGCCAGAAATGTGCCGGGATTTTAAAGGGCGCTAGGCGCGGCGCAAGGAACGCTTTGAGTTCATCTTCAGTCAGCGTTGCCCCGTCCTTTGTCTGATAGACAATGCCCGGCACTTCCCCATATTTGTCATCCGCAATGCCAAACACGGAAAGCTCGACAATCGAGTCATGCTCATAGGCAGCGGCTTCGACTTCGGGGCAGCTGATATTTTCGCCGCCGCGAATGATGATGTCCTTTTTGCGATCTACGATGAAAAGATAACCGTCTTCATCGAGATAGCCGATGTCACCGGTCCGGAAGAATCCGTCAGCCGTAAACGCTTCGCGCGTTGATTGCTCGTTGTTCCAGTAACCGTTGAAATTTGCAATGGTGCGAATTCCTACTTCGCCACGTTCACCTTGAGCGAGGACATTGCCGTCGTCGTCGAGCATTTGCACTTCGACCAACGGTTTTGTGGCAGGTCCAGTGCTCGTTGGCTTTTCCAGATAATTATCGGTGAAATTGCCGCAGCCAACACCATTGGTTTCGGTGAGGCCATAACCCAGCAGCGGATAACCCCAGCTCATTTCCTTGCGGATTTTTTTGACATGATCGACGGGACGCGGGGCGCCGCCAGCGGCAAAGGCCGTGCAGCTGGTAAGGTCATATTTGTGGCGGTTTGGATGCGTGGCGAGTTCAATACTCATCAACGGAACGCCGACGAAATAGCTGATGCGTTCCTTTTCGATGATGCGCATGGCTTCTTCCGCATCCCATTTCGGCATCAATACCAACTTGCGGCCAATGGCGAAGCTTTGCAAAACCAGCGGAATGGAGGCAGTAACATGAAACAGGGGAACGTTGACCAGCGCCGATGGCTGAGCTGGCATCGCCTGCCCAGTGGACGAGAGAAGCTCGAAAAAGACAAGTGTCTGGCCGACATAGCTCATTGCGCCCTGCACAACTGCCCGATGGTCTGAAACAGCGCCCTTGGATTGGCCTGTCGAGCCTGAGGTATACAGGATCGTGGCATTGTCAGTGGGTGCGAGCGCGGGCAGCGGTGTTTCTGCGCCGCCACCTTTTGATGCCAAGACAGCGAGGCCTTCCAACGGCGCACCGTCATGGCCGAAAATCAACAGTTCGCAGCCGCCAATATCATGCCCTGCCAAACGCGCGGCGCGTTGCTCGTCCGCGAGGACATAACGACAGCCCACCATCCGAATACCTTCTGCCAGTTCGCCACCTTGCCACCAACCGTTGAGCAAGGTGGCGACGCCACCGGCCATAACGATGGCCATGTAGGCAATGATCCAGTTGGCCGAATTGCGCGCTGCGATCCCGACCCTATCGCCTTTTTGAAGCGTGTGGCCCTCGACCAAGCCGCCGGCCAAAGCACGTGCTGCAGCGTAAGTCTCGCCAAAGGTTAGCCGGATGTTGCCGTCGACCAGAAACTCCTTGTCGGCATGCGTTGCGCAAAAGAACGCAAGATAGTCAGCCATGTTACCAGGCGCTTTGGCCAGCATGGGCAATTGCACCCCAAATTTTTCGACATATGTGACCGTCAAAGGACCATCATCGGCCATGAGCCGGTTTATTGTAGCGTCGATTGCAAGGTCCAACTGGGACGGCATTTGATTCTCTCCTAAACTCTTTGTGCACCTTCTATTTCGCTCTATAGGAATGTCAAAATATCCTGAGGAAAAACTGTGTCATTCGAGATTATTGCTACAGCAGCCAACTATATTCAGTTCACAGATCTTGGGGTTGGTCCCGTTGCGCTTGATTTGGGCTTTTTTCAGGTGCGCTGGTATTCCTTGGGTTATCTCGCAGGCATTTTGCTTGGCTATTGGTTGCTGCTTAAGTTGCTAGAACGGCCGGGTGCGCCGATGTCGCGCGAGCATGCAGACGATATGATCTTGTACGCGACGCTGGGCATCATTCTGGGCGGGCGAACGGGTTATATCTTATTTTACCAGCCGTCGATTTTGCAGAACCCGTTAGATATCTTTAAGCTGTGGGAAGGTGGCATGTCGTTGCATGGCGGCGCGCTCGGCACCATTTTCGCCATCTGGCTTTTGGCACGCAAGTATAAGCTCTCGTTCCTGCGGGTCTGTGATTACATCGCGTGCACCATCCCGTTTGGCCTTTTCCTCGTCCGACTGGCCAATTTCGTGAATGACGAGCTCTGGGGCCGCGTAACTGATGTGCCTTGGGCCATTGTTTTCCCGAATGGCGGCGATTTGCCGCGCCACCCAAGCCAGTTATATGAAGCTGCGCTCGAAGGGCTTTTAATGGCAGCCATTATGTGGCCGTTGTTCTGGAAAACGGACGCACGCTACAAACCCGGCTTTCTGTTCGGCATGGCGGCTGTGATCTATGGCCTTTCCCGTTTCACGATTGAATTTTTCCGGGAACCGGACCAGCAGCTACAGTGGCTCGTCGAAGCCAGTGGGCTGAGCATGGGGCAGTGGTTGACTATCCCGATGATCCTGATCGGTCTGTTCCTTGTGTTTACGGCAGGCGCGCGTAGAAAACGCGTCGAACCCATCTCCGGCAGCAACAGTGTCGCCTGACACACAGGCGACGAGCCAACGCCTCGCACAACAAATTGAGGCGTCAGGTCCAATTAGCGTTGCTGATTATATGCGTGTTGCAAACACCGAATATTACGGCCGTGCCGATCCGCTGGGAGCCGATGGCGACTTTATAACGGCACCCGAGATTAGCCAGATGTTCGGCGAAATGGTCGGGATTTGGCTCAGCGATATCTGGTTGCGTCGCGGCAGTCCTTCGCCATGTCACTATGTCGAACTTGGACCGGGTAGGGGCACGCTCGCTGCCGATGCGCTGCGGACAATGAAGCGCTTCGGGTTTGAACCGGTGGTGCATTTTGTCGAGAATAGCCCGACTTTGCGGGAAAGGCAGGTGGCAGCGGTGCCGCAAGCTGTGTTCCACGATGATGTCGAAACGGTTCCAACCGATGCGCCATTGTTCGTTGTTGCCAATGAATTTTTTGACGCCCTGCCGATAGCGCAGTCGATTGCCACAAATGCAGGCTGGCGCGAGAGAGTCGTCGTTCCCGATCATAGTGCGCGGTTTGCCGCCATGCCCGGTCCGCGCTCGACAGACAGCCAAGTTCCCGGACATTTTCGCATGGCGTCGGTGGGCAGTATTTACGAGACGTGCCCTGATGCCAATGCGATGATGCACAAGCTTTCCATGCGAATGTCTGGACAAGGCGGGGTGATGTTGACGATTGATTATGGTTATCTTCAACCAGCGCTCGGCAGCACTTTACAGGCAGTTCAAAATCACAAATATGCCGACCCATTTTCGGAACCTGGCCATTGCGATTTGACGGCGCATGTCAATTTCCATGAGCTGACACTGTGCGCACAAAGATCTGGCCTGAACGTGGCGGGGCCATGCAATCAGGGTGATTGGTTGTCGGGCTTGGGTATTGATCAGCGGGCAATGAGCTTAGCGCAGGCCAATCCTGATCGCGCCAAGGAAATCTCCGCCGCGCGTAGTCGGCTCGTCGCCCGCGAATCGATGGGCGCGCTCTTTAAAGTGATGGCAACGTACGCCAAAGGTTGGCCTGCACCCGAAGGGTTTGGACTTTAGTTCAAACCTTAGCGCGGTTAGTTCGCCCAATCGGCAATCTGCGTAGCAACGTCGTTCGCAGCATCATTCAACGCCGCCCCGACTGGCTTGGCTTCAACAGCAGTAACGGGTCGGCGGGCTTCAAATCTGCGTTTCTCGGTGGGGTTGCTGCGCGTGATTTTCACGGCGTCAAACACCACAACCACTTCATTGGCTGCGGCGTCGACGCCGAATTCCAGTAAACTGCCAGAAATAAAACGTGCTGCTTTGCCGCCAGCATCAACTTCACTGAGCACCAGATTGCCGCTTTTTGCCGATACGGTTTCGGAGAGCAGTTGCTGCATCAACCGTGCAGGCTTGTCGGCCCAGAACGCATCTTTCAGATACGCAATGCTGCTTGTATCAATCTGTACCGGCACGCGATTGGTGTCGAGTTTGCGCGGCACTTCAGGCGTCTGTATCACCAAAACTTCGGTCGCAGATGCCGTGCGTGCGGCGCCTGCTGAAACACTATTGTCCGCCGTCAGCACGAGCATTGATGGCGGCGCCTTCCCTCCGAAGCTCACACAAGCACCTAGGCTCAGAATGACCGGTAGAGCCAATATTCGCGCGTTGGATAATTTGATGAACATCATTTTTACTTCCTGCTGCCAGGTTGATAATCGGGTAAGGTCGGCGCGCTGACGACGCTGCTTATACCACCTTGATCAACCTTTTCGGTGACGGACTTCAAAGATACAGACAGTTCGCGAAGGTCACGCGCCAATTGCGTAACCTCGGGCAATGTCTGCGTATTCAGCGTTTCAAGCGCCGGGTTCGCATTGTTCAAAGTGGTTTCAAGCGCCGCGAGACTGCCATTGGCCGAACGAAGCGTTTTTCGCAGTTCATCCAACATGGGACGGCCATCGCTATCAAGCAGCTTGTTGGTAGCGCCAGCCATTTTCGTAATCTCGTCTGCGGCAAGGCCTGCCTTTTGCAACGCGATACGCGACTCCTGAATGGCAGCGCGCAAGTCGGGCCCCTGCGTAGCCAGCGTGCCAGACAAATTCTCGACATTGTCCAATATCTGTTCGATGGACTGCTGGTTTTTGTCGGACAGGATGTTTGTCAAACGCTCAGTCAAAGTTGAAAGCCGCTCCAACAATAACGGCGCATTGTTCAACAATTCCCCCAAAGCGCCTGGCTTTGTCGGGATAACGGGAACACCGGTGGGGCAGGCAGATTTCGGATTGGCTTCGGGACATATCAGAGCCGGTGCCCCCTTAACCGCGCCATCCAGTTGAATTTCCGAAACGCCCGTGAAGCCCACACCATTGATGGTGGCGGTGGTGCCTTGAAGCACTGGTACGCTGTCCTTGATGGTGATGCGCACCCGGACAAAGTCGGGGTCTGGTTCCCACAATTCGATGCTTTTAATTTCACCGACAGGCACACCAGAAAAAGAAACGCCTGATCCTTTAGCAAGACCGTTCACCGATTGCTGAAAGAAGATGTCATATTCTTTCTTGTCGCCTTCGCCAGCGCGCGAAAGCCAGACGGTGAAGGCAGCGAGCAGAGCCACAAGAAGAAGCGTGATAGCACCCACCATCACATAATTGGATTTGGTCTCCATATTACTGTCCTATGACCTTCCTGGCTGGTGTAATTCTTGCTTTCCATCGGTGTTGCCTTCGCCGTGACCGCGACGTGCTGCCCGTCCACGTGGGCCACTGAAATATTCGTTGATCCACGGGTGATCGATGGCCAGCAATTCTTCAATAGCGCCGACCGCTATAACCTTCCGATCCGCGAGCACAGCGACGCGGTCGCAAATTGCGTAAAGCGTATCGAGATCATGCGTAATCAGAAAGACGGTGAGACCGAGGGTTTCTTTCAAGTCCCGAGTAAGATTGTCGAAGTTGGCGGCGCCAATCGGATCGAGGCCAGCTGTTGGTTCATCCAAAAACAGGAGCTCGGGATCCATCGCCAAAGCCCGCGCCAGACCCGCACGTTTGCGCATACCGCCGGACAACTCCGATGGAAATTTATGGGCTGCATCGGCAGGAAGCCCGCTGAGGTAAATTTTATAATGCGCGATTTCGTCGAGCAGAGCTTTGCTGAAATCAGGATAGAATTCGCGCAGCGGGACCTGCACATTCTCAGCGACGGTCAAAGTTGAAAACAGCGCACCGCCTTGAAACAATACACCCCAACGACGTCGCACATCAGTGGCTTCATCTTCTTCCTTGCCTATCATGCCTTCGTCAAATACCCGAATTTCGCCAGCGTCAGGTTCCTGCAGACCAATGATTGAACGCATGAGGACGGACTTGCCCGTACCTGATCCACCCACGACGCCAAGGATTTCGCCACGGCGTACCTCAAGGTCGAGGTCCTGATGGATGATTTGCTCGCCAAAGCTATTGCAAAGGCCTTTTACGGAAATGATGTTCGGCTGGTCCATGGCTCAGTCCCAACCGATTTCGCTGAAGAATATGGCAAAAAACGCATCGAGGACGATGACGAGGAATATCGCCTGCACGACGGCCGCTGTCGTTTTCAACCCAACCTGTTCGGCATTGCCCTGAACCTGCATCCCTTGGAAACAACCGGCCATAGCGATGATTGCCCCGAATACCGGGGCTTTAATAATACCAATCCAAACGTCAGTCATTGGCGTGACTTCCCGCAGCCGCTGCACAAAGGTTGCAGGCGGAATTTCCAGAACAACCCAGCACAAAATTCCGCCACCAATGACGGACATCAACGATGCGTAAATGCCCAATAAGGGCATCATCACGACGGCAGCTATGACCCTTGGAACGACCAACGCCTCGGCTGGAACCACGCCAATGGTGCGCATCGCGTCGATTTCTTCCGTTATCTTCATGGTGCCGATTTGCGCAGCGAATGCAGAGCCTGACCTTCCCGCTACCATGATGGCGGTCATCAAGATTCCAAGTTCGCGAAACGTTAACCGCCCAATCAGGTTGATCGTGAAAACTTCTGCGCCAAATTGCCGCAACTGGACAGCGCCTTGTTGTGCAATGACGATGCCGATGAGAAAGCTCATAAGGCCGATAATGCCGAGTGCACGGACCCCGACCATATCAAAATGTTGGACCACAGCATTCCACCGGAAGCGGCGAGGGTTCAGCGCGAGTATGAATGATGCTTTCACAACCTGTCCGACAAAGCCCAGAAATTGCAAAAATGTTGTGAAGCCTACAACGACTCCATGGCCCACTTCGGCCAAGAACCGGTTAAGCGACGATGGATGCATTTGTGGTGGAATGTCCGCTTGATCCGCGCCACTGACGGCCTGAAGCAGGCGACTGGCGTCTTTGTCAGCACCAATGATTTCTGCACCGGATTCTTTTGCGGTGCGGTGAACAAGCCATGCACCCACGGTATCCATATGCTCAACCGCGCTCAGATCGATTTTTTGCACGTCGGCGGTGAGTTGGCGCAAACGGCCGTCAACATCGCCAATCGAAGCTATGGCAAAGCTGCCAGATAAGCGGAGAATTTGCCCGCCTTCGGTAAGGTCTTCTTGCAAGAACTCTGCAGGGTTAGCCATAGCCATATAACTGACGTATAACGGGAACTATCACAAGCCTGTAGACTTCTTCCATTATATTATGCCTGTAACGGATCAATGACCAACGCCAAACCAACGCTGCTTGCCATATATGATATGGACAAGACCGTCACGCGACGTGCCACCTATACTGGGTTCCTCCTGCATATGGCGTTTAACAAGTCGCCGTGGCGATTGTTCCTCTCACCGCTGCTACCGCTCGGGCTAGCCTTATATGCGCTGAAAATTTGGGACCGAGCGCGGCTAAAGCAGTTTTCCCAAACACTGCTTATTGGTCACCGCGTCCCAAAGGCCCGATTTGCCAAATATCTGGAAAGCCATGCGGACATTGTCGTTGGCAAAAATGTCTATCCGCAGTTGCTTGCGCGCGTGGCAGAGGAGAAGGCCGCGGGTTATCGCCACGTCATGGCAACAGCGTCATACCGGCTTTATGTTGAGGCAATTGCGAAACGGCTTGGCTTTGATGATGTCATCGCGACGGACCTTTCCACCGACAGCACTGGCCATGTTTTGGCGCGGATCGATGGGCACAACTGCTATGATGAGGCGAAGCTTGAGTTGGTTAAAGGCTGGATGGAAACCCACGGCCTGTCCCGCGAAAACTGCCACATCCGTGCTTATTCAGACCATGTGTCCGATGCCCCGCTGCTGAGCTATGCCGATGAACCATTCGCCACCAATCCGCATGGGCCCCTTGCGCGCCTTGCGGCGACCAAGGGTTGGCCCATACTGGATTGGCGCAAGCCTCAAACCTGAGCCAATGCTTGCTCGAAGTCGGCAATCAAGTCATCCGCGTCTTCGATGCCGATGGAAATACGCACCAGATTATCGGTGATGCCCAAAGCGTCCTTGCGTTCTTGCGGCACAGATAGATGTGTCATCGCTGCGGGATGGCTTGCGAGTGTTTCCGTTCCGCCGAGACTGACCGCCAGCTTTGCGATCTTCAGCGCGTCGAGGAATTTGAAGCTTTCGGCTTCGCCGCCCCTGATAAAGAGCGAGAATGTTGAACCCGCACCGCTGCAGTGACGATTGAAAATGTCCTGCTGCCGGGGATCGTCAATCATCCCCAAATAGCCAAGGCCTTCAACTTTTGGATGCGCCTTTAGATAGGCGCAGACCTTCGCCGCATTTTCACCCGCGCGCGTCATACGCAGCTCAAGCGTTTCAAGGCTGCGCAGCAGCATCCACGCGGTGTTAGGGTCGCAAATGGTGCCGATGACATTCCGCATCGGGCGCATGATATTGATAAGGTCCTGATTGCCTGACACGCCGCCTGCAACAAGGTCTGAATGGCCACCTGCATATTTGGTCAGGCTATAGACGACAAGCTCTGCGCCTTGTTTGATGGGCTGCTGCCACAATGGACCCAAAAATGTATTGTCGATCGCAATCGCTGGTTTTTGATCGCCGGGAAAGGCTGAGTCACGTGCCGCGCGAACGGCTTCGACATCCACGAGCGCATTCGTTGGGTTAGCGGGGCTTTCGAGATAGACCAAGGCAACTTTGCCACCCTTCTCTGCCGCCAAAGTCTTCGCACGATCAAGGATATCATCGATCTCCTCGCGCGTTGCACCCGCCGGAAAGTCCACAAAGCCAACTCCGAAGCGTGATAATATGCGTGCGATTAACGTCTCGGTTGCTGCATATAATGGGCCAGAATGCACGATCACGTCGTTTTGGCCGACCAAGGCCAACAGCATCGTTGCGATGGCTGACATGCCGCTTGAAAACACAAGGCTATCGTCCGCTTCATCCCATACCGCCAGCCGGTCTTCCAATATCTCCTGATTAGGCCCGTTAAAACGTGAGTATACAAGCCCATCGGCCGGCCCTTCGCGTTTGCCCGTGATATGCTCGAAAAACTTTTTGCCGGCCGCTGCACTTTCAAATGCGAAGGTGGATGTCAGAAAAATGGGTGGCTTTAACGCGCCTTCGGACAGTGTGGGATCATAGCCGTGCCCCATCATCAGGGTCGACGGTTTTAACTTCCGTCCGCCAATAGTTTCGATATCCGCCTTGGGTTTGCGGCGTGCGACGGGGGTAGCAATCGGGGGTGTGCTGTGGTCGGTCATGGGAATCTCCTACTGACCGCAGCATAACAATATTCGTTTCAATTGAAACTAAATTTCAGATTATTTTAGCGCGCCAACCAACCAAATCACGCCGACAATCAACGGAATTCCGGCAAGGTCGAGCAAGAAGCCGGCCTTTACCATTTTTGGCAATGCGATATGACCGCTGGCCCACGCAATGGCATTTGGCCCGGTCCCTGATGGCATCATAAAGCCCCAGCTTGCGGCCATCGAGGCTGCCATAGCCATAAGCCACGGATCAGCCCCTGTTGCCGCAACAAGTCCTGCAACCACGGGCAAAACCCCGCTGGCGGTCGCCACATTGCTTGCGAATTCGGTAATCAAAATGACCAATGCGGTCAGCGCGATCGCAATAATGATGGGGTGAACCACGGATAAGGGCCGGAGCGCATCACCAAGCCACGCAGCAAGCCCAGATTGCGTAATGCCAGCGGCCAGAGCCAGCCCGCCCCCGAACATCATGATTACGCCCCACGGCGCGCGATCAGCCTCTTGCCACGTCAGCAACGGGCGACCAGACCCATCGGGGACAAGGAACAGCAGCAACGATCCCGCAATCGCAATGCTTCCATCTGTGATCGCGCCTTTCGGCAAAAATGGTTCCAATAAGGGTTGGGTAATCCATGCCAAAATGACCAAGAGGAAAATCGGGACCAGCCGCATTTCGGGCACTGACATCGGGCGGGCCTCGCCTATGGACTCACGCGCAGCATCAACATCGAAACTGCCAGCGGTCACATTTTGTACACGCATGAGGATGAATGCGCACAATGGAATGCCGATAATGACAATCGGCAAACCATATAGCATCCACGTCAGAAAGCTGATCTGAATGCCCAGCTGCTTTTCCACTAGCCCGGCTGCGATGGCATTTGTTGGCGAGCCGACAAGCGTTCCCAACCCACCGATCGAGGCAGCAAAAGCCACACCCATGATGAGCGCCCCCGGCAAGCCATCAGTTTCGCCAGCCTTGGTGCCGCCCGCCGCCAACACAGCAACCGCGATCGGTACCATGATAAGCGCAATCGACGTGTTCGACATGACCATGCTCAGCAGTGCGGTTGATCCCATGAACGCTATCATCAGGCCCGTGACGCTGTGCCCGGATCTCGACAAAATCGATAATGCGACCCGTCGGTGCATACCCGTACGTTCAATGGCGAGCGCCAGAAATGCGCCGCCCAATATCAGGAACAATGTGGGGGAATAATATTCCTTGGCGACATCTTGCGCCGTCATGATGCCCATCAGCGGCAACACTAGAAACGGCAGTAAAGCGGTCACCGTTAACGGCAATGCCTGAGTCATCCACCACGTTGCCATCAATATGGTGAGCGCTGCCACGCGCCAGGCCGATACTTCCATTCCAGCGGGTGCTGGCATGAATAACATCACGACGAAGACAATAAGCCCGCCCCAGAAACCTATTCTTTCTGGCTTCATCCGCGCAGGCCAATGAGTGACATTTGCCCGCCATATCCTAGTTCATTGCGGTGGCAGCTGCGCCGATAGCTGAAAAATCGTTCCGGCTGGCTGTAGGTATCTTGCCCCAAACATTCGACGGTCGTGATACCCGCTGCAGCAAGACGGGCCGCAACATAGCCTTCGATATCGAACTGAAAATGGCCTGCTTTGCCGTCGCGGAAAAACCGCGCATTTTCGGGGTTGGCACCGGCAAAGCGTTCAAAGAAGCCCGCATCAACTTCATAGCTTTTTTGTGCGATGCATGGGCCAATCGCGCAGGCGATCCGTTCGCGCTTGGCACCCAGTGCTTCCATCGCCAATATCGTGTTCTCATTGACGCCCGTGAATGCGCCCTTCCATCCGGAATGGGCTGCGCCGACGACGCCGGCTCGCGTATCAGCGAACAATACCGGCACACAATCGGCGGTTTGAACGGCAAGCAGGATGTTCGGCCTGTTCGTCACCAGCGCATCGGCCTTCGGCGGGTCGTCTTGGTCAATGGGGCCAGTGACGGTGACAACGTCCGGCGAATGGATTTGGTATACCCGCGCAAGGGCTGCGCCGGGCAACACCGCAGCAACGGCGCGCCGCCGGTTTTCAATGACATCGTCGCGCACATCGTCGGAACCAAGGCTACAGTTTAGCCCTGCATAAATGCCGGTGGAAACACCGCCAACGCGGCCAAGGAACCCGTGCGCAATGTCACCCAGTAATTTTGACTTGATAACTTCGACGGTCACGTGGCGTGGTTCCTCCCTCTGCGCTTAATTGCAACTGCCGCGCTTGACGGCAAGCCATTAGATTGCGAACCCATGCCGATGCACCGTCACATGCTCATATTTGGAATGGGGTACACCGCCTCGCGTCTCGCCGATCAGTTGCGTGAAAGCGGGTGGCACGTCACAGGAACACGGCGGATGAGCGGCGGTGACGCGGTTGCTTTCGACGATGAAGCTGCGGTCTGTGCCGCAATCGAAAACGCCACGCACATCCTTTCGAGCGTTCCGCCAATGGGTGAGGGCGGTGACCCAGTGCTTTTAAAATATGGGGACAGGATTGCGGCCAGCGGCGTTTCATGGCTCGGCTATTTGTCCTCAACGGGTGTGTATGGCGATACGGGAGGGGCATGGGTCGACGAAAGCGCGGCAATTGGGGAAGGGCGCCGAACAGCCCGCGCCGATGCCGATCTCGCGTGGCAGGCCTTGCGCAGCGACGTGGCGGTCTTTCGCTTGCCTGGCATTTACGGGCCCGGTCGATCAGCACTTGAGCGAGTAGAAGAAGGCAAGGCCCACCGCATCGATATGCCCGGACAAATTTTTAGCCGCGTGCATGTCGATGACATTGTTGGCGCAATCATCGCCGCATTCGACGGGCCAGGTGGCGTGTATAATATTGCGGACGATATTCCAGCGTCACAAAATGACGTGATCGAATATGCGTGCGATCTTTTGGGGCAGAATTGGCCGCCGCTCAATACGCTGGACGGGGCAGCGCTGTCGCCGATGGCGCGCGGATTTTACGCCGAAAACCGCAGAATTTCTAATATCAAAGCGAAGCGCCTGCTCGCTTGGACACCAAAATATGCTGATTACAGACAGGGTCTCGGGGCGTTATTGGCCGCGCGGGCGCAATAGCTGCGGCGCTAAAGAGGTGAACAATATGGCACATCCCCTCTTTACGCCCTTGGAGCTAGTGCCATTTTCTCGAGGAGTGATGGCATTTTTGTGTGGCGTATTCCGCGCGAGCAAGGAGCTGTGATAACCGACAACATCGAAGTGCGCGGCAGTCATTGTGGTTTGGGTGTAAATCCCGTCGTCAGGGCATTAAACCTTTCTCACCTGCATCGCGACGACCAAGCCAAGCATTACCAATGCCCCGCCCGCCAGCGCCAATGTCGACCAGACATAGCCTTCGAATATCGTCGATAGGATCATCGCCACTACTGGTATAACAACGCCAGTATAGGCGGCCTTGCCCGGCCCGATATCGCGGATCAGGCGGAAATATAGCGGGAAGGTGACCACGGTGCCGATGATGCTCAGATACAGCATACCGCCGATATATCCGGGACGCATGTCGATGACCGGCGGGCCATCCATAACGAACGCAAAAGCCGCATTGGCCACGCTGCCCCAAAACATTGACCATGCCAATATCGTGATCGTTGGGTATCGCGCAACCTTTGGCGTCACCTGAAGCACGTTGGACACCGATGCCGTAGCGACGGCACACATCACCAGCAATAACCCAAGCAGTGCATCGGCCCCGCCCATAGGGGCAGCGCGGTATTCCTGAAGCATCAACAACCCGACCCCGACGCAGGCAATCGCTGAGCCTAATATGAACGCTCCGCCGATTGACCGTCCAAGCCAATATTTGGCGAGCAACGCATTGGGCACAATCAACAGCGCGAATACCACCGCGACCAATCCCGACGTGATATAGTGTTCAGCGGCATAGACAAAATTGTAGTTCATCCCGAATTGCATCACGCCAAGCAGGATTGTCCAACCGACCATTGGCCGATCTATCTTCAGCGGCTGGCGCATCACGATGGCAAGGATGAACATAGCGATGGCGGCCACAATCAGGCGATAGGCCACAGACCAGGTCGGCGGTACCGTGCCCAATTGGTCCCGGATGACCAGCCAGGTCGATCCCCAGATGAGCGACGTCACCATAAAGGGTATCCATACCCGCGGCGCCAGAAATCCGGGCTCTGTGATGGTTTCCTCCCCGGTCGTGCTCATAATGCGGCGATCGCGCGGGCCAGCGGGGCGACATCAGCCTCGGTATGTTGCCAACTGGTCACGAGCCGCGCTGCGCCCCAGTTTTCGTCAACCACGCCCCAGTCGTAAAAGTCAAAGCCCTGCGCACGCAAGGCGGCTGCGTCGGCTGGCGTAAGGCGCAAGAACAGCTCGTTTGCTTGCACTGGGTACAGCAATCGCTCGGCTGCAGCATCGGCAATGATCTGCGCTGCCGCGTTGGCAGACCGCGCGTTGGTCAGCCACAAATCATTCTCAAGCATGGCTAGCAATTGCGCGGCAAGGAAACGGCCCTTTGACTGCAAATGCCCAGCCCGTTTGCGGCGATAGCGCGCAGCGTCGGCTAGTGCCGGGTCGAAATAGATCAAGGCCTCAGCGCCCATGCCGCCATTTTTGACAAAGCCAAAACTCAATACGTCGACGCCGGCATTCACCGTTACGTCAGCAGGCGCACAGCCCAAGGTAGCCACTGCATTGGCAAAACGCGCGCCGTCCATATGCAGACTAAGGCCGCGATCATGACATAATGCACCCAGTGCCGCGACTTCAGCTGGTGTGTAGACCATGCCATATTCGGTCGCGTTGGTGATGGACAAGGCAGCAGCCTGCACCTGATGCACATCGTTGCGAATGCTGCTCAGACAAGCTTCGACCGTTTCAGGCGTTACCTTGGCACCGTCACCTTCAACCAGTATCAGCTTCGCGCCAGCAGTGTAGAAACCTGGCGCGCCGCATTCATCAACTTCGATATGAGCTTCGCGGTGGCAAATCACGCCCTGATGTGGCTGAACAAGCGAGGCCAGCGCGAGGCAATTGGCGCTTGTGCCTGTTGCCACCCACAAAACCGCGACATCGCGGCCAAATAAAGCGGAAAATGCAGAATCGAGCCGCGCACTCCATTGGTCACCATCATATGCGGTGTCGATATGGTTAGCATCAGTCATGGCTTGCATGACGGCAGGGTGCACCGGGGCGGCATTGTCAGAGAAGAAACGCATGGCAAGGCGCATGGCGGGAAACCCCGTGTGCCGTCAAGCGCTTAGCGGATCCGAAGTGGTAGCTGTGGCGAAAATGCGTTCTGCTCCAGTATTAAGATAGCTATTCCATAAATTGTTCGAGGCTGTGCCATTTAATGGCTTCTTCTGCTCAAGCCTAACTGCCAATTCGCGAGCTAGGGATTGTGGCTCCACCAAAGCGCCCTCGTTGCAGATGCTCAGCCACACTTCGCTTGATCCTTGCGCCGCGGCCAGCCAATGTCGGTTCGGGTTTGATTGGGGGAAGCATAATGACGAAGCGTTTGATATCTGGATTGGCTCTGCTTGTGGCCATAGTTGGACAAACGACCGCAGCAGCGTCGGCGCCCCTCGTAATGAGCGAGACGGAGGCAAAGGCCCCCGCACTTCCTCCAATTTTGAACGCACGTGAGAGGGCCGCGACCGAAAACCGCATTTTGGCCGCGCGGCTTGATACTCTTATCCCTGCCATTATGCGCGAACAGGGTATTGATTTGTGGCTGCTCGTGGCGCGCGAATATTTTGAAGAACCAGTGGTTGCTTCAATGCTCGATGCCGAGAATATGCATGCACGGCGCCGCACGATCCTGATTTTCCACGATCCGGGGAACGGAAAGCCGATCGAGCGCGTGACAGTAAGCCGCTATGGACTCGGCGGTCTGTTTGCGCCTGCTTGGGACCCAAATAAGCAACCTGATCAATGGCAGGCGGTCGCAGACATAATCGCTGCGCGCGATCCGGCCAAAATAGCAATCAACACTTCGGACCTTTATCAATTCGCCGACGGCATGACGCTGAGCCAATATGAAAAATTCACTTCTGCCTTGCCCGCCCCTTTGCGGTCGCGGATTGTCAGCGGCGAAACGCTCGCGATCCGCTGGCTTGAGACCCGGACGCCCGCCGAGATGGAAATTTACCCCACTGTCTTGCGCACCGCCCATGCGGTAATCGCTGAGGCATTTTCGCGGGCGGTAATCACCCCGGGTGTGACAACAGCCGAGCAGGTCCAGTGGTGGTATCGTGACCGGCTGATCCAGCTTGGCCTTGAGCCATGGTTCCATCCCTCGGTCGCGATCCAGCGGCAAGGCGCAAAGGGCATGTTGGAAGGCGCTGAAGTCATTCAGCCGGGCGATTTGCTATGGACGGATTTCGGTATCAATTATCTGCGGCTGAATACCGATACGCAGCATCTCGCTTATGTTTTAAAACCGGGCGAGAGTGCGGCACCTGCTGGCCTCAGACTGGGACTGGCGAACAGCAACCGGGTGCAGGATATTCTGAGGCGCCAGTTTGCGGTCGGACGTAGCGGGAATGCGGCATTGGCGTTGGCGCGGGCAGAAGCGGTGGCGGCAGGGCTTGATCCTTCAATTTACTCCCATCCAATTGGCCTGCATGGCCACGGCGCTGGGCCATCCATCGGCTTTTGGGATAACCAGAACGCCGATCCACGTGGTAGCGGGGCGATGAACGCCAACACAGCTTGGTCAATTGAACTTACGACATATGCTGCCGTGCCCGAATGGGGCGGGCAACGCGTTGATTTCCGCAGCGAAGAGAATGCTTTTTTTGATGGCAAGAATGTACGCTTTATCGATGGACGCCAAACAGAAATCACGCTGATCGCTTCAGGACCATAAGGCCAGTGCACGCGTTTGGCGTTCCCGCAGGAATTGGGTTCACTATAAGGGATGAACCATGGTGCGTGGTGCAGTCTTGCAGGAACAGGTCTCTGGCAAAACCTTCCCTGATTTACGGGATTTTTCAGGGAATATTGCAATTCTGGGTGCCAGAGTTGCTGCTCATCCTGTTAGGGAATAAAGGTTTGCGTCCTTTGGGCACGCAAATTCGCTAAATAAAAAACAGGGAATTCATTTCGCCGTAACAGGGAAATTGTAAAATCCTCTTTTTATTTTCAGTGATTTACGGTGAAAAAATTGATCGGCGCTACTTGCGCGGCATCGCGCTGACGTGTAAACTGAACCCAGTCATCAAAGGATGATTGGTCCCTTTTATAGCAGAGCTTGATTGGGATTGGGGGCTGAGCCCTCCACTCGGGGATCGCTCCGACGAACACAGGAAGGTTGTGCCTTCCGATGAGGGGCTGAGCCTCGACCGAAGTGTGAGCAATGACAGTCTGGTTCGGCCAGCCGTGTCCTGTGGACGTCATTGCGAAGTTCGGAACTCTCATTCCTCTGTTCGAAAAGGCGATTTGCCATGTCACCATCATTGCGTCCGGCGCACGTGCGCCTTCCTCAAGCTAAACTTACCCGTATCGAGACCCTGCGTGCAGCCCCCCGCAATGCCCGAACCCATTCCAAGAAGCAGCTGCGGCAACTGGCCCGGAGCATCACTACGTTTGGTTTCACCAATCCAGTGCTGGTTGATTCGTCGGGCGAAGTGATCGCGGGACACGGCCGACTGGCCGCTGCGCGCATATTAGGGCTTTCGGAGGTTCCCACCCTGTGCGTGGATTGGCTGACCGAAGACCAAAAGCGTGCTTATGTTATTGCCGACAATCGGCTGGCCGAGAAAGCCGGATGGGACCGGGAGCTGCTGGCAATTGAGTTTGGCGAACTTGGTGCGCTTGAATTTGACGTAACACTCACCGGCTTTGATTTGCGTGAGGTCGAACTCATCATCGATGCAGGCGCCACTCCAGTCCAAGACGACGGTATTGAAGAGCCTGCCGCAGGCCCGGCAGTCTGCCAACTTGGTGATTTGTGGCAACTGGGTCAGCACCGCCTGTTATGTGCGGATGCTTTGGATACTGCGAGCTACACCCGGCTAATGGGCCGCGAGAAGGCCCGCCTCGTGGTTACCGATCCGCCCTATAATGTGAAGATCGGTGGGCATGTTTCTGGACTTGGCCGCAATAAACACCGCGAGTTTGTTCAGGGTTCAGGGGAGCTAAGTTCAACCGAATTTACGCAGTTCCTATGCGGGTCGTTGGAAGCCATGGCCAAGGCGAGCCGCGATGGGTCCTTGCACTATGTGTTTATGGATTGGCGGCATCTGCCGGAACTTTTGAGTGCGGGCCAGGCTGTTTATGATGACTGGCTCAACCTGTGCGTTTGGGCAAAGAGCAATGCGGGTATGGGTTCGCTGTATCGCTCCCAACATGAGCTGGTCGCAGTCTACAAGAAGGGTAAGCGTCCCCATGTTAACAATGTCGAGCTCGGCGCCAATGGCCGGCACCGTTCGAACCTATGGACCTATGCCGGGGCCAACACTTTCAAAGCGGGGCGCGAGGAGGAGCTTGGTTGGCACCCGACGGTTAAACCGCTGGACCTCATCTGCGACATTTTGCGCGATGCCAGCGATCCAGGAGAGATTGTGCTTGATGGGTTCGGGGGCTCTGGCACGACATTGATCGCTGCTGGCCATAGCGGACGGGTAGCGCGCCTTATCGAACTCGATCCGCTTTACTGCGACGTGATCTTGCGGCGCTACCAAGCGACCTTTGGTGAAGCACCCGTTCACGTGTCAACAGGTCAGTCATTTACGCAGCGTGCGCAATCGGCTGGGATAGGAGGCGACCATGCCTGACACCGACGACAACGACGAAGGCAAGGTGGGCTATGGCAGACCGCCAGTGCACAGCCGCTTTAAGCCTGGCCATTCAGGTAACCCCAAGGGGCGCCCAAAGGGTCAACGCAACCTTGCCAGCGAAATTGCGCGGGCCATGGCAATGCCGGTGCCTGTAACGGTCAACGGTCGGCGCAAAAATGTGAGTACGATGACCGCACTTGTCTGGCGGGTTCGTGAAAAGGCGCTAGGCGGGGACCACAAATCTTTGCAGCTGCTCATTAACCTGCATCAAGTTCACCATGCCGATGACAAGGGACAGGAAAGCCTGAGCGCGCTGCTGGCCGAAGATGCGGCAATCCTGCGGGATGCAGGCCTGTTTGACATTGGGGGACATAGCGATGAGCGCAATGGATAGCCGGCTTCTCGATGCTCTGCTGCGCTGCAGCCTGCACAGCTTTGCGCGAAAGGCATTTACGACCGTGAGCCCGGGTGAACAGTTCTTGCCCAATTGGCACCTTGAGGCCCTGTGTTATCATCTGGAGTTGGTCCGGATCGGTAAAATCCGCCGGCTTAAGATAGAGGTGCCGCCGCGTTCGCTTAAGTCTGTTTGCGCTTCCGTCGCATTCCCAGCCTTTGTCCTTGGCCATGATCCGACCGCTAAGATTATCACGGTCAGTTACTCCAACGACCTTGCTGCAAAGCACGCGGCGGATTGTCGTGCCGTCATGCAAGCGCCCTGGTACAAAGCGCTCTTTCCTGAAACACGGCTCAGCGCTGATAAAAACCAGGAAAGCAATTACGAAACCACCAAGCGTGGTTACCGCTATGCAACATCGGTCGGCGGAACGCTCACGGGCCGTGGCGGCAATCTCATTATCATCGATGATCCGCTTAAGCCTGAAGATGCTATGTCGCAGACAAAGCGTGAGGCCGTCAACGCATGGTACAGCCGAACCCTCCTGTCCCGGCTTAACAACAAGGCAAATGACGCAATCATTCTTGTCCAGCAGCGCCTGCACATGGATGACCTGGCAGGGCATGTTGAGGAGCTCGATGATTGGGTTACACTGAGATTGCCAGCGATTGCCGAGGAAGATGCGCAGATCCCAATAGGACCAGGTAAGGTGCACGAACGCAGCGCAGGTGACATCCTCCACCCTATGCGTGAACCGCTGGCGGTACTTGAAGGGCTTAAGCTGGCACTAGGATCGACGATCTTCTCGGTGCAGTATCAACAGTGCCCGGTTCCGCCCGATGGCGAAGTTGTGAAGTGGGCCTGGTTCAAGCGCTACGCGGCTCCGTCACCGCAACATGCAATGACCATCTGCCAGTCATGGGATACAGCCTCAAAGGCGGACGAACAGCATGACTTTAGCGTATGCACAACATGGGGCGTGGCAGGGCGTGACCTTTATCTTCTCGATGTCGATCGGGCCCGGCGGGATTTTCCATCGCTAAAGCGGCGTATTGTCGAACTGGCGACCCAATGGAATGCCCGCAATATCATCATTGAAGACAAAGGGTCAGGAACATCCCTCATCCAGCAGCTTCGCACAGAGCATCATGGCATCCCGTATCCAACCGCGTTTCTGCCAAGGGATGACAAGATCACGCGGCTCCATGCGCAATCAGCCCGCATCGAGGCTGGTCATGTTTGGCTGCCCGAGCGGGCGCCTTGGCTTGAGGATCTTCGGGCCGAGATCGCGAGCTTTCCGCACGGTCGTCACGATGACCAGGTCGACTCCATCAGTCAGTTTCTGAGCTGGCATTTTGATATGGGGTCGCGGGTCGTGCAGTTTGCGAGGATAGGAGGAGTGTGATGCCGGTGCTCAACAGGCCCCTCGCGTATACCAAAAGGAAGGTCCGCTTTGCGCCCAGTTTCGGACGTTCACGTGACCGACGACAGTTGCGGAAAACAGCCAATCGATGGGCAATAGTTATTGCTGAGCCGAAGCCACCAATGACGCGGGGCTAATTTAGCATAATGTACCGGCAATGCGGCCAATCACAGCAACATTGTAAGCCACTTTTTCATCACTCACGAACCCACCTTCGAACCAGCGTTCGCAACTTTTTGATGCAGTAGATCCGTCGCGCTTGGGCCAGCCCCAGACAAATGCTGGACGTCATTATCTACCTTTGTCTACGTCGATCCGTTGGGTTTGATCACCCATTGTATAAAATAATCGACTTTTTCAATTGTTAACTATTACGCAGTTGCCCGAATCACGTCGGTCACATGAAGGTACTTCTATGCATTTGTTAACATGAAAGAATATATCATGCGTCTGTCGAAAAAGAAGTTGCAAACTGGTGTCGCCAAGGCCGCGTTGGTCGTAGCTGTTGCCGGGATTGGTGCATCCGCGTCCGCCGACGTGGCATTGTTTTTCAACGACAACAAAACTGCTGGGCAGCAAACGTTCGCCAATACGATTGCTGCAGCGGATCAGAATGCCACGCCGCAGCAAACCTCGACACTGTTCCAAATCGACATGACAGACAGCCGTATGACCAACGGCGTTTATGCTATTACTTCAGGTGGTCAGACGGTTTATGTCATAACTGAAAGGCTTGGCGCTCGGGTTTTCAATCGTGATATCGGTAGAGAGGGTGAGGACGGATTTACAAACTGGAGTAATACTTACGGTGGAGGTAGTAACATTTCTCCTACGAGAGGGAGTTTTTCTCAGGCAAGAGATCTTGCTTACACAGTGAAGTTTTTTACGGACGTCAACCTAACCAACCCATTTTCCATGAATGCGTTTGGTATATTTGTAAATGATTGGGGAACTTGTTGTCTTGCGGGCAACGCGACGCCAAGTGGCGCCCTTGTTGCAGAAAGCCAGGTTTATCTGGCGTTTGACAACTCAAGCCCTCTTCTTTTGGGTGGCATTTCAAGCAGAATAGGCAGTGAAGAGCACTTTATAGGTGCAATAAACGATACTAACTTTTTCAATGCAGTTACTGTAATTGCCAACGGTGATGGTGAGTTGTTCGGCGTAGGCGGACAACTGATGTTTTCGAGTGTAGCGTTAAACAGTGTGCCAGCAGGTTCTTCGCAACTTGTTAGTCCGGGGTTCGTGCTGCCACCGCCTATCATCCCGGATATTGATATCGGACAAGCATTTTATGACACGGCGCAGCTAACCGCTGGACAGGTAAATTCTGTTTTTGTCGGTGGTACCTTGCGCATATTAAACGCCGGTGAGTTTAACAACAACTTCGTAATTTCGTCTCAGGGAGGCACGGTCGATACCTTCGGTAATGATGCGCTGCTTTCAGGGATAATTTCGGGCACCGGCCAGTTCATCAAAACAGGCGCCGGCACGCTAACCCTAACAGGCGTAAACAGTTACACGGGTGGAACGCTTGTATCGGCGGGGCGTTTGACCGGCAACGCGACGTCACTGCAAGGTGCTATCATCAACAACTCTGCAGTCGAGTTCGCTCAGACCAGCAATGGTACATATGAAGGCGCAATGTCCGGCACTGGCCAGTTTATCAAAACAGACACAGGCACGCTGACCCTCACAGGTGCGAACAGCTACACAGGCGGAACTTTGGTATCGGCAGGGCGATTGACCGGCAACACAACGTCGCTGCAAGGGGCGATTGTGAACAACGGCGAAGTCGAGTTCGCGCAAGGTGCCGCAGGTACATATGTAGGCGCAATGTCCGGCACTGGTCAGTTCATCAAAACCGGAGCAGGCACGCTGACCCTCACAGGCGCAAACAGCTATACTGGCGGAACGCTTGTGTCAGCGGGCCGTTTGGCTGGCAACACGACGTCGCTGCAGGGCGCGATCACCAATAACGCACAGGTCGAGTTCGCTCAGACAAGCGCTGGTACATATGCAGGCGCAATGTCCGGCACTGGCCAGTTCATCAAGACTGGCGCAGGCACGCTGACCCTCACCGGTGCAAACAGCTACACAGGCGGTACTTTGGTATCGGCAGGGCGTTTGGCAGGCGACACCAGCTCTCTACAAGGTGATGTAATAAACGACGCTGAACTTGAGTTCGCGCAAGGGACCGACGGCAGCTACACAGGCGTCGTATCGGGCACCGGCCAGCTTTTTAAGAGCGGCGCAGGTACGTTGACCCTTACAGGCGCAAACAGCTACACGGGTGGAACGCTTGCGTCAGCGGGTCGTTTGGCAGGTGACACGACGTCGCTGCAAGGTGCGATCATCAACAACGCTGCAGTCGAGTTCGCTCAGACAAGCGCTGGTACATATGCAGGCGCAATGTC
>JAIXOE010000036.1 GCA_027486895.1 Sphingomonadales bacterium | reverse complement strand
ATCGTCGGTTCACCTTTTAAGCTAAGGGGGCCAGAATCGGTAATCTGCACGCTAACAATATTGCCGATAGAAAGGTCCGGCGCAAGGACATGAACGGATTGAAGCCAAGGAGATTTGCCAATTAATTGTCCGGCAAATTTGCCCGGCCGTTCCAGAAGGACATCGCACGTGCGCCCGACGGTTTTCTGGTTGAACGCGGTTTGATCGGCAACGATTTGCGCCTGCAAGCGCTGGAGCCGTTCGTCCATGATTTCCATAGGTATTTGGTCTGCCATATCGGCAGCGGGTGTGCCTGGCCGCGGGCTGTATTTGAACGAATAAGCCTGCGCATGGCCGACTTCACGCACGAGGCGCATTGTATCTTCAAAATCGTCTTCGGTTTCGCCGGGAAAGCCGACGATGAAATCACCCGAAAACGCAATGTCAGGCCGGACGGCGCGCACGCGGTCCAATATGCGCAGATAGCTGTCGCGGCTGTGGCTACGGTTCATGGCCTTCAAGATGCGGTCAGAGCCGGATTGCACGGGCAAGTGCAGGAACGGCATCAGCTTTTCGACATCACCATGTGCGGCAATCAGCCCCTCGGTCATGTCGTTCGGATGGCTCGTCATGTAGCGAATGCGACGCAGGCCGGGAATTTTGTCGAGTGCACGAATGAGGCCATCAAGTCCCTGCAGCTGGCCTTTGTCGTCTTCGCCATCCCAAGCGTTGACGTTTTGCCCCAACAAGGTGATTTCCGCGGCGCCAGCGTCAACGATGGCTTTTGCCTCATCAATCAGTTCGCTCCAGCCACGCGAAATCTCTGCGCCTCGGGTATAAGGCACGACGCAATAAGTGCAGAACTTATCGCAGCCTTCCTGAACCGTCAGAAACGCAGAAGGCGCTTGTTTGCGGCGCGCAGGAAGTTTGCCGAATTTATCGAGACCGGGCAGATCGAGGTCGACAACGCGTTCGCCGCGACCGACTGCTGCGACCATATCGGGCAGGTTGTGATAGGCTTGTGGGCCAACAACAATGTCGACCTCTGGTGCGCGGCGGCTGATTTCACCACCTTCGGCTTGGGCAACGCAACCCGCAACCGCGATCATCGGGCTGCTGCCGTCTTTGCGGCGCAGACGGCCGATTTCGGAATAGACCTTCTCTGCAGCTTTTTCGCGAATGTGGCAGGTGTTGAGCACGACGAGATCGGCATTTGCCTTTTCATCGGCAGGCGTCATGCCTTGGCTCTCGAACATTTCGGCCATGCGCTCGCCATCATAGACGTTCATTTGGCAGCCGTAATTTTTGATCGAATAGGTTTTGGGAGAATCCGTGCTCATAGCGCGCGTCTATACATAGCGCAGTGCGGTGCCGCCACCCTCCATCGCTGCACCAATGCGCGCACGGACTTCCGAAGAAATCGCCTTGCGGTCAGGGTAATGAGCGGGATCAAAGGGTTCCAGAAAATGCAATGTGGCGGTAATCGGTTTCAGATACGACAACAGCCGCCAAAAATTTTCGGTTACCTTTTCATCACCGACCCATGCGACACGCGGTGTGTGCCGGCCGTAGCTTAGAAATACGGGCTGAACGAGCATGCCCGTTGGGGGGGGCACGAGCGCCGCAAACAAAGATGGTTTGAACGGAAGTAGGCCCGAACCGTCATGGGTCGTGCCTTCCGGGAATATGGTGACCGGCTGATCGCCTGTCATCGCCGCGCGCAGATCTTCCACCTGATTTCCGACGCTGGCGCGGTTTTCGCGGCTCACAAATATCGTATTGTTGATCTTGCATAGCCATCCAATCAACGGCCATCCTTCGATGCCGTCATTGGCGACAAAGGTGCATCCAGTAACACCTGACATCACCGGGATATCGATCCAGCTATGATGGTTGGCCGCATAAAACACATTCGCACGAACCCGCTGCCCTGTAGTCGCGGTCGCAATGCCGCTGGTCCAGCTTATCGACAGAAGGAACAATCGTGGCCACGGTGATGGCCGATTTAAAAGGCGCCAGATATTGTGGAGGAGTAAGCTTGCTACCAAGCTGGCGGCCATAAGCAGCAATCGGGCGGCAAACATGAACTGTCCCGCTACAAAAGCAGCAGGGTTGCGGCGTTCAATCCTTGCGGTCGATGGCAACGCCGTAAAGCTCCATGCGATGGTCAACGAGACGGTAGCCGAGGCGTTCTGCAATGATTTTCTGCAGCGCTTCAAGCTCGGGGTCGACAAATTCAACTACTTTGCCCGTTTCGACGTCGATCAGATGATCGTGATGCGCCTCTGGCGACGCTTCATAACGGGCGCGCCCGTCACCGAAATCGTGGCGGTCCAATATGCCGGCTTCTTCGAACAACCGCACCGTTCGATAAACAGTTGCGATTGAAATCTTAGGATCAATGGCGGACGAACGGCGATACAGTTCTTCTACATCAGGATGGTCGGTCGCATCCGAAATAACGCGTGCGATGACGCGGCGTTGGTCGGTAATCCGCAGGCCACGTTCGTTGCACAGTGCTTCAATGTCGATTTTGATATCCATCTCGATGCACATTTAGTCGCGCGCCACGATTCGTCAAAGAAAAAGGCCGGAGAACGCTCCGGCCTTGTTTTCCAATGAAGCTGTGCGCGCTTTACTTGATTTTTTTCTTGCGACCTGAACCCGGTGCGCGACCAAGGCCAATTGCCTTCGCCAGTTCACGACGTTGCTCTGCATACGCAGGTGCAACCATCGGATAATCCGCGGGCAAGCCCCATTTTGCGCGATAGTCATCTGGGGTCATGCCATAATGCGTCATCAGGTGGCGCTTCAGCATTTTCAGCTTCTTACCGTCGTCCAAGCAGACGATATAATCCCTTTTGACCGAGGTGCGAATTGGAACCGCTGGCTCCAAAACTGTTTCGGGCGCAGCAGTCGGTCCGGAAAGACCGGCGAGTGCAGCGTGCACATTCCCAATTAAAGTTGATACGTCAGATACCGCAACACTGTTGTTGCTCACGTGCGCTGCGACAATATCGGCAGTGAGTGTAATTAACAATTCTGCGGAATCGTTACTTTCTTGTGACATTTGGTTGACCCCTAGACCTATTTTTATAGTTTGCGACTTACGGATCACATATAGGTTTGAAGTTAAATCGTCAAGAAAAGCCGCCAGCATTCAAATATTACAGGTCAATGCCCATCGTAATCGCATCTGGACTTATTCCTTCAGCACTTTTGTAGTAGTTTTTACGCCGTCCAATGGGTGTAAATCCCGATTTCAAATAAAAATAATGTGCAGGATTACCGTCTCTTACTTCGAGAAATAATTTCTCCCTGCCTGCCATCTGGCCCCTATTTATCACCTCGTTTAGCAGTGTTTGACCAAGTTGTTGGCGCTGGCGACTTCGTGTGACGCCAATCATCAGCAACTCTTCGTGCTCAAAAACCCAGCGCGTTATGGCGAAGCCGCATACATCGTCACCATCTTTGGCAAGTAACAGTTGGCAGTCGGGCAATACCAAAGTGGATAGGCACTGTGCCGCAGTCCACGCTTCGCCAAATCGAGAATCAAAGGCGTCCGACATAATCGGCATGATCGACGATACGTCCTTGGCATCGCCTTGAACGACGCAGATCATGCCCGGACTGCAGCCGGTTGTGCGTCTGGCGCCCTTCCGTAAACAGGCACGGGTGGAAGAGCATGGCCATCGGGTAAATGCATCCATGCCCGGGCATCGGGCAGGATATTTGTCCAGACATGATCCGAGCGTTGCGGCTCAATGTCTCCGGCAATATGGTCAGCGATCGCAACTGTATCTAACAGATCGGGTAAAACCGAGCGCGCTGGCGCTATCGAATGCCCGGCATCATTAAATGCTTCAAAGAAATACTCCCCATGGCCGCCTGTCATGATGACGTCGACGGCCGCTGGTGATTTCGTTTGATAACGCGCCATTGCGGCCACCAAGGACAGGCAGCCATAGCCGTGTACAGGTATATGCCATGCTAATCCTAATGCTTTGGCTGCCGCGACGCCCACACGGATGCCTGTGAAGCTGCCTGGGCCAACATCGACCATGATCTGGTCAGCTTTGCCTTTATCGGGCAGCGATGCGATGAGGGGGAGCAGGCGTTCAGCATGTCCGCGGCCAATGACCTCATGCTGGCCGGCAATCAACCGATCGCTATCAAACAAGGCAACGGAGCAAGCCCGTGTGGCGGTATCGATGACCAATGTGCGCATGATCGTCCGCCGCCGCCGTTTAGGTTAGGCGACTTGATTAAATCGGTTGAATTCAGGGCGGGGGCTGCGTGGAAAAATGCTCGCTGTGTCGCCATAGCCAAGCGTGCAGATGAAATTCGACTGCACATTGGTTCCTGCAAAGAACGCTTGGTCGACCGCCGCATTGTCGAATCCTGACATCGGGCCTGTGTCCAATCCAACGGCGCGGGCCGCCAGCATCAGATATGCGCCTTGCAAGCTGCTGTTACGGAATGCGGTCTTTTCGATCAGCGCGTCATTGCCGACAAACCAGCTGCGAGCGTCAGCATGGGGGAATAATTCGGGCAGCTGTTCGTAAAATTCGAGGTCCATGCCTATGATTGCTGTGACGGGCGCCTGCAGAATTTTTTCGCCATTCGATGGCATCGTGCATGCAGCCAGCTTTTGCTTAGCTTCGGTGCTCGCGCACCAGATGATGCGCGCTGGCAGACAATTCGCAGATGTCGGACCAAATTTCATCAGCTCCCAAATGCCCTCAAGCTGCGACTGCGACACCGGCGTATCCAGATAACCATTGTAGCTGCGCGCTTCGCGGAAAAGCTGGTCAAGCGCGGTGTCGTTTAAAGCTTCGGACATAGGATTTCTTTCGGAGAGAGAGTTTTAGGCGGCACGCACTTCGATAACTTCAGGCACATAATGCTTCAGCAATTGTTCAATGCCGTTCTTGAGCGTGGCCGAAGAAGAAGGACAGCCAGCGCATGCGCCTTGCATCTGCAAATAAACGATACCTTTTTGAAACCCGCGATAGACGATGTCTCCGCCATCATTGGCAACCGCAGGACGGATGCGTGTTTCGAGCAACTCTTTGATCTGGATAACGATGTCTGCATCTTCGGGATCATCCAGCGGATAGTCTGAATTTGCCGAGGGAACCGCGAAACCGGCCGCTGCTGGCTTGAACAAGGGCATGTTGGCGCTGAAATGGTCGAGCAATATGGCAAGCACGTCAGGTTTCAGGTTGGACCATTCTGAACCGGGCGCGGCGGTGACCGAAATAAACTCGCGCCCAAAGAACACGCCAGTGACGTCACCAAGCCCGAAAAGTGCTTCCGCCAATGGTGAGGCTTCCGCTTCTTCGGGGTCTGCAAAATCGCGGGTTCCGTTTTCCATCACGGCACGGCCGGGCAGAAATTTAATAGTGGCAGGATTTGGCGTGAGTTCGGTTTCTATAAGCATTTCATGCATGTGGTGCGCTGGCCGCCAAAGTGCAAGCCAGAATGTCTTGACAGTCGCGAAGCCACGGTTGACCTAGCGCGTCAAAAGGAGAGCAAAAGATGGTCGATCAGTCGAATAAAACAGCATGGATAACAGGTGCGTCATCAGGCATCGGCGAGGCGTTGGCAAAGGCGTTTGTCGAAAGTGGCGGTCATGCCGTTCTGTCAGGTCGCAATGTTGCTGAGCTGGAACGCGTGGCCAATGCTACCGGCGCGCCTGAACGCTGCCTTATTCTGCCATTCGACACCGTAGACTATTCGGCTTTGCCATCAAAGGTTGCTGAAGCCATTGCGTATCAAGGGCGCATTGATGTGCTCGTAAACAATGCCGGCATTTCGCAGCGGTCACCTGCCATCGACACCGATCTTTCGGTTTACCAGCGGATCGTTGATGTCGACTTGCTTGCCCCCATTGCGCTGACGCAAGCTTTATTGGGCCATTTGGTTTCAAACGGGCACGGCCAGATTATCATGATCTCAAGCGTCGCGGGCAAAGCGGGCATCCCCATGCGGACTGCTTATTGCGCAGCGAAGCACGGGCTCATCGGATATGCTGACGCTTTGCGCAGCGAAGTTGCAGGGCAGGGCGTCAAAGTGCTCGTTGTAGCCCCCGGTTCCGTGCGAACCAACGTATCGCGCAATGCATTAAATGCCGATGGCACCGTTCGCGGCACTAGCGACGCCGCCATTGATAACGGCATTGACCCTGACGTTGTCGCCAGCACCATTTGGGATGCGGTCGAAGCCGGAAAGCGCGAAATCGTCATTGCCGAAGGGATGGAAGCAGGCATCCCCGTCATGCGTGCGCAGGATCCCGAAAAGCTGTTTGATATGGTCGAAGCGATGGTCGCCGATGGCTATGCGCAGAAAATCGCGGCACGGTAAGAACCCGGACTGCCGGACCGTTTCTTAACCGAGCGGTCCTGTTACCTCTTTGGGAGCGTTCGCTTCTTCAGCGCGGCGCTGCTTTGTTTCTTAAATTCGACCGGCTCTTAATGCCGCGCCAGCGGCAAAGGGCGACAACGCCGTAATCGCCAGCGCAGTCGCGGCCAAAAGCTGCATTGCGTTTCGGGGGTCTTCCGACAATGTGCCGGCGCCAAAAATCAGCAATGGTATCGTGATCGGCACCAGAAGAAGCCCGCCAAGTGCGCTGGCGCCGCTAAGACCCGCCGTCAGCGCTGCGATTGTTACTGATAACCCGGACAAAGCGGGCAGGGCCAAGGCAAGTCCAAGCAACAATGTCCCCAATTGTGCCTCAGGCAATCCGATGAGCGCCGAACCCACGACTGTCGCGAGAAGTAGCGGAAGGGCGAATGCAAAAATCTGGCCGATGATTTTGGCGGTCGCGATCAACTCGTCAGACCAGCCACGCATAGCCAACTGGTCCAATATGCCCGCCTGTCGGTCAGGCAGGATAAGCCGCTCAATAGGCAACAGCGTCGCCAAAAGTGCCGCAATCCACAATATGCCGCCACCGGTGCGCGCGAGCAATGCCTTGTCGGGGCCCGTCACAAACGGAAAGAGCGTCGCCACCGCAAGGTAAAATACCACTGGCAACCATAGCCCGCCGCCAGTCCATGCCAAACGTACTTCGCGCGCAACCAAGGCTGCAAATGCCTTCATGCGCTTGCCTCCGCTCTGTCGAGAATGAGGCTATGCGCCACGTTGATTGAGGGCGGCTGGTGTGCAGCGACAAACACGATGCCGCCATTTGCGGCATGTGCGGTAATGGCTTGGTCCAGCCGGGCGCAGCTCGCGCTGTCCAAGCCATTATAGGGCTCGTCGAGCAACCAGATATCTGCCTTCGACGTCAGCACGCGGGCAATACAGGCACGTTTGCGCTGGCCAGTCGACAGGAAGCGAACAGGAACTTGCGACAGTGCTTGCAAATCCATGTCTGCGAGCGCTGCGCTTCGGTCGTTTGCAGACGCGCCGTCCATATCCGCCCAGAATTGCAGCGCTTTTTCGACCGTCAGATTTGGATCAAGCGCTAGGTTTTCATCTGCCAGTGCAATCTGGCCTTCCGTCGTTATCGAACCTGCCGCCGTATCTAAAAGTCCGGCGACCAATCGGAGCAAAGTAGATTTGCCGCAACCATTTGCGCCACGTACCCAGATAATGTCACCGCTGCGTGCAGATACCGTCAGCCCGCGTAGCACGAGCCGGTTGCCACGGATGACGGCGACATTATCAACGCTGATGGAAGGCAAGGGTGCTTGACGTGACGACATGGGGCGACTTAGGCATGAATTCCACCAATTGCAAAATCAGGATGACGTTATGCAGGTTTCAAGACTGGACGAAGCGGACCGCACGGCAGTGTTGAAACAGCTGAAACTGTGGTCGTATGACGCAGAAGCACAAGGCATAAGGCGCACGTTGCGTTTTGCCGACTTTGCCGAGGCGTTCGGTTTCATGGCGCGCGTCGCTATCCTTGCGGAAAAAGCAGACCATCATCCCGAATGGTTCAACGTCTATAACCGCGTTGAAATCTTGCTCACAACGCATGACGCCGGCGGATTGTCGCAGCGCGACGTGGATATGGCCTCAGCCATCGACGCTATTGCGCCGACGGCTTAACCACATCACCTAATCCGCCAAGCAGACCCAGTTGTTTGCGCAGGCGGTTCGGGAACCAGCGCGCAGAAAAAGCAAGTTGCTTAGCCATTTTGTTGACGGGTGTGTGCACCTTGTCGCCATGAATGGCTTCCCATGCGGCCGGGCCGATGATGGAAACCGGGCTGACTTCGACGCCTGCCGATTGCAATTTTTCCTTACCGGTCATGTTGCTGTTGCTGTCAACTGCGCCAATGATGTTGGTGTCGATAAAGCCGGGCATGAGGCTGCGGGCCTTGATCCCGTAGGGGCGCCATTCAATGTCATGCGCTTCAGCAAGGCCACGCACCGCGAACTTGGTGGCGCTATAGACGCTCAATCCGGCTGAACCGTAAATCCCGGCTGCCGAACTGGTATAGAGAACGCAAGCATCTGATGTATTTTTCAAGAGATCAAAACACGCGCGGGTCCCGCTTATGACGCCCGTCAGATTGATCGCGATCATCTTGTCGATGTCTTCGTCGGTCATGTCCTGAATGGGTCCGCCCGATCCAATGCCCGCATTGTTGAACAATACCGTCATATGGCCATTTGTGTGCTTTGCGAAGTCGGCGACGGCTGCTTTCCATTGTTCACGATCCGTCACGTCAAGGCGGTGGCGCGACCACTGACGCGCTTGTAATAAAGCCGCAGTTTCATCCAAACCTTTTTCGTTAACGTCGGCGAGGCCGACAAACCAACCTACATTGGCAAAATAACGCGCAACTTCGCGTCCTAGACCAGACGCTGCGCCAGTAATGAAAATGCTTTTTTGCGTTTCAGACATAATTTTTGCCTCCCCTTATTCACATGTCTGTCAGCCACATCAATTTACCCGAAACGTCAACTGAATATTGCGGCAGCGGCAAAGGCTGGATAAATCGGTTGGGCATAAGGAGTGGGTATGTTTCGATATTGGTCATTGTTCATCGCCGCTTTTTGGGCCCTCATTCCCGCATCTGCGCAAGCTGAGGTCGTCGCGACTTTTTACAGCCATGATTTTGGCGACCATTTCCCCCATGCCTTTGTGAAGCTTAAAGGCACAGTCGACGCGACGGGGCAGGCGGTTGACACCAATTTCGGATTTACTGCGGTAAATGTCTCTCCTGCGATCCTTATGGGTTCCGTCAAGGGCATGATCGAGACCAAAGACACCAAATATGTCGCGGCTAGCGATCCGCATTTTTCCGTGAAGCTCTCCGATGCCGAATATGCCCGGTTTATGGCGTTCGTTGACAAATGGCGAAATTTGCCGGGAAAAAGCTATAATCTGGGTGCACGCAACTGCGTCCATTTTGCCATGGAAGCGGCGGCTTTGCTTGGGCTGAGTGTGAACCGCAAAAGCCGCTTTTTCAAAAAGCCTAAGACATTTTTGCGCGAAGTGATGGGTTTGAATAACGGACTAAGACTCTAGCCGATTCTCAAATCGCTTGAAATCCCTTGGCATAAATGTGCCAAGTGAAAATGGCGGCCGCACCGCGATAGGGACGCCAGCGTTCGGCGATAACACGGATGTCTTTTTCCGATGGCCGCGCGTCAAGTTTCAGCAAACGACCCACGCCTTCTTGCACAGCAAGGTCGCCCGCTGGCCAGATGTCGGTCCGGCCCTCGGCAAAGAGCAAATATATTTCAGCCGACCAGCGGCCAATGCCTTTGACCCGCGTAAGGTAGGCGATTGCCTCCTCGTCATCGGCGGGTAACGCATCGAGTGGTAATTCGCCCGACAAAACGAGTTCAGCGAGCGAGCGCGCATAGCCCTGTTTCTGGCGGCTTAGTCCGCAGGCTCTCAATGCATCGAAATCCTGCGCCAATAATTGATCCGGAGGGCATTCGGGGCCGATGAGAGCTTCAAGTTTGTTCCAAACCGATGCGGCGGCCGCCACGCTCACTTGTTGTCCGACAATGGTGCGCAGCAACGTCGCATAGCCCGGTGCTCTGATGCGCTCGTCCGGGTAGCCAGTAACTGCCAACGCGTGCGCTATGCCCGGTTCAAGTGCCGCCAACGCATCGAGGGCAGCGTGCAGTTGTGATGAAGGAATACCCATCAGCGCGCCACGCCTAGTAACGCCATAGGCGCACCATAAGCAGCAGGGCCGATATCCCAACGCAGGATTTGCATTGCACCGGACTTTTCCGGGCCATCTTCGCTGTTATTCGCCAAAATGGGTGCATCGGTTGTCAGGGTGAAGCTGCCTTTTATCGCGATGGGGCTGGTTGGCATTTTATCGGAAGCCGCGCCGCCAAGTATCCCGCTCGCCATACTCCCCATGCCCATGAGCGCAGTAAGTGACATTTCGGGATCCGTCCGGAAAGCGGGCGCCTCAACGCGCACGCGGCCATTGTCCCAACGGGTCACATGAATCATCGGTTCGCCCAAGGCGTAGCGGGGAATGACAGGGAAGGCATAATCATCGGCCAAGCGCCCGCTCGTGCTGTAATCAATCATGAAAACACCGTTGCCGACATGTTCGACCTTGTTCCAGGCGGCAAGCCGTTCCACTTCGCGCGTAAAACGTTTGATGGTTTCAGGGTTCTCCGGGTCAATACCGCCCAGAAGCATTTCGGCCATTTTCTTGCCTTGCGCGTCACGCTTCTTTTTTTCGGCCTGCTGAATATCCCATTCGGCCTTTTGTTGCGTGATTTCTTCGGCGGTACATGCGCGTTCTTCGCCGCCCCATGAACTGACGTCTACTGGGGGATCGGTCTCGGTTCCTTGCCCTCCGGGTGTAGCTTCGGGCGCGGGAACGTCGGCGCTTCCAAGTTTATTGGCGTTGCTCCAGTACATGGCCGGGACAATGGAAAAATTTCGACCGGTCAATTCTGCAACATCGTCGCGACCAGCGCTGGTTTTCAAGTTGTCGGAGTGGTCGGCAACAGGCGTTATCGTATCACTCCAGCAAACGGCTTTGAATTCCTGCTTTGACATGCCCTTCAGCGCTTCATCATTCAGCAGGTTGGCGAGGCCAACAAGTTGAATTTGCCCCTTATAGGTAAAACTGAAATCGCCATTTTGTCGAATCGTCATGGCCGAATCAAATGCACCCGGCAAAATCAGGCATCCACTAAGCGCAAAGGCTGACGCGGTCGTAACCGCGACCTTCACCCACAACTTTACCTGATTCTGCTGCATGACTGGTTCCCTCGTTTAGCCCCGCCGAACGGTTGCTGCATATAATGCAATCGCGGCAGCGTTAGATACGTTCAGCGACTCCATTTGTTTACTGATCGGTAGCATCGCGAGCTGGTCGCAATGCTCTTCGATGTTACGGCGCATTCCGTCACCTTCAGCGCCCAGAACAAGTGCGTTGCGGCCCGGCGTCAGCGCCTCGTCCAACGTAACACTGGCATGGCCCGACAGGCCGATTCGCCAATATCCTGCCTCAGCAATTTCTTCTAATGCACGTGCCAAGTTAACAACTCTGACCCATGGCGTAATTTCAAGTCCGCCGGATGCTGCCTTCGCCAATGCCCCAGATTCAGGCGGTGCGTGGCGGTCCTGCGTGATAACCGCAACCGCATCGAATGCTGCCGCGGTACGGAAAATGGCGCCGACATTGTGCGGATCGGTGACCTGGTCGAGAATCAGCAAAGGGCGATTGTCATCATTCGCGACCGCGAGTGCATCTGTAAGCCAGACATCCTCAAGCGGCGCGACTTCAAGCACGAGGCCCTGATGAGGTGCATCCTTCGGCACAAAGCGGGCTAGGTCATTCACCTCGGCATATTGGACGGTCAGACCGTCCGGAACGACGATTTTTCCGATTTCTTCGCGGGTGCCCCACAGATTGATGAGTCGCCGATCCGGATTGTCGAGCGCAGCATACACGGCGTGGCGGCCGTAAAATTTCGGATTGCCGCTGGAAACTGCCGCACCGCGGCGGCGCTGGCTCTTGTGAGAAGACATTTGAAATACCTATTGATGAAAAAGAGAACGATATGCCGTCCTTTCCCACTTGAGGCATTGACAGGCAAGGGCCGTTTCGCCATTGCGCTGCTTCTTCGTTGGGACCGGCCCTTATGCAACTGCATAATGCCCCGCCGAAGATGTGGACAGGTGGCCGAGTGGTTAAAGGCAGCAGACTGTAAATCTGCCCGGTTTTCCGTACGCTGGTTCGAATCCAGCCCTGTCCACCAATTGCTTCCTAACTGCATGCCACTGTTTGGTCGTTATACGAAGGCCTCACCATGAAAGTGGGCGATTCAACCAAGCTCTTTGCAACCAGTTTCAAAATATAATCACGGGTGTCGGGCTGTGGCAAGGTCACAAATGGGCCGATTGCCGGCAGTCGGCTCAGAGGTTTTTCGTTAGAAGATGCGATCCTATTTCTGCGTACTGGCTTTGTGGTCTACCAGAAAGAGCTTGGCCGGGCATGTCCGAACCGTTACCGCACACCCATGCGTATCGTTCTTTTGCCTCTGGTTGCCCTGAGCCTTATTGCTGCTGGGCCGATCAATCCCGCGCGCATCGAGGCCGATGTTCGCACCCTGTCGTCTGATGCTTTCGCCGGACGAGGGCCTGGCGAGAAAGGGGAGGCGGCCACTATCGCCTACCTTGCCGAGCAGATGGCGGCGGCCGGGCTGACACCTGGCGGTGAGGATGGCGGCTGGTACCAGAGGGTGCCGCTGGTGCGGCTCGACACGGCTCCTGGTGGGACGGCGACGATCCGCGCCGGTGAACAGGCCACAGTTCTTCGCGATGGACCCGATCTCGACATCAACCCGACAAATGCGGGTGTTACCAGCCTCTCCGATGCACATCTGGTCTTTGCAGGGTGGGGGTCGCCCGACCCGGCGCGGGGTTGGGACGCGTTCCAAGGGGTGGACGTCAAGGGCAAGGTGGTGATCATGCTTGCTGGCGACCCGGATCTGGAGGGCGGCAAGGACCTCGGCTTCGGTGGGCGGTCGCTGGCGTTCAGTGGGCGGGGCGGTACCAAGGCAGCGGCAGCGGCAAAGGCTGGCGCTATTGGCGTGCTCTTCATCCATGAGGCCGCAGCGTACAGCTGGCCCTATGCCCAAGCTGGCGATAGCATCCGCGTGCCAAGCTTCGCGTATGCGCCGCTCAAGCCCAACGCACTCCAGTTCAGCGGAATCGTGCGCGGGCCGGCAATCCTGCCGATCCTTGCGCGATTAGGGCTAACCCTTCCGGCATTGAAACAGCGGGCGCGTTCGACCGCTTTCAGGGCATTTCCGTTAGACGCAACCGTCAGCGTTTCCGCGACCAACGTCGCTACGGATGTTGTCAGCCATAACGTCGTCGGCATCTTGCGCGGGGTGGACCGGCCAGACGAGTTTCTCCTTTACGGCGCGCACTGGGATGCCAATGGGCACAACGGCCCCGACCAGAGTGGCGACACGATCCGCAACGGGGCGGTCGACAATGCGACCGGCACGGCCGAACTGTTGGAGGTGGCGCGAGCCTTCTCAGCTGGCAAGCGACCTGCACGCTCAGTTGTATTCGCCGCTTGGACAGCCGAGGAAAAGGGGCTGCTTGGATCGGAATACTACGCTCAGCACCCGCTTTATGCGTTGGCGCGCACCGCGGCGGTCATCAACCTCGACCCGCATGTGGTGTTACCAGCAGCCCGCAACCTTGAGCTTATTGGGCCTGGGCAGACCGACCTTGAGAGCCTGCTCGTCACGGCCGCACGGGAGCAGCGCTTGCGGGTGGACCCTGAGCCCAGCCCAGAGGCTGGCTGGTACTTCCGGTCCGACCATTTCCCCTTCGCCCAACGGGGCGTGCCGGCGCTTGCCTTCCGGGCGGGACGGGACCTAAAAGTCGGAGGGGTAAAGGCCGGTCAACGGATAGTCGAAGCTTATAATGTGCGCTGCTATCACCAGCCGTGCGACGCGTTCAAAGCCAGCTGGACCTTTGCAGGCACCGCTCAGGAGGCGCTCGCCGCTTACCGGGTCGGGCGGATGGTGTCAGACGCAGTATACTGGCCCGGCTGGCTTTCTGGCAGTGCTTACGCGGCGGCTCGCCAATCAAGCGAAGGTGAGCGGCGCTAGGACTCATGTCGGTCGAACGTGACCGGTGCCAAGCTATCTGCCATTCCAGTACTCTTGGGCGTTCGTTCAAGAGCGTTCGCTTAACAGTCGTAAAGGTCCAAGTTGAACTGAGCTGAATGGCTGACCTTGGGCCGAGAGGAAACCGTCAACTTAGTAACGCATATCGGTGTAGATTCACAAATTTTGGTAAGAGTGAAATGAGCCTACCGTCTTGCGCGCGCTGGCGCAG
Organism: Sphingomonadales bacterium; assembly: GCA_027486895.1. GTDB lineage: Bacteria > Pseudomonadota > Alphaproteobacteria > Sphingomonadales > Sphingomonadaceae > Sphingorhabdus_B. The sequence goes on along the minus strand of JAIXOE010000036.1, from coordinate 7,300 downwards.
TCTCAGGCATTCGCCAAAACACGATAATTACGCATAATGCGACACATGCTATCATTGCACCCGGTGCGGCCGCCCATCCACTGTTCGTCACCAACAGATGTGCAACCAAAGGCGTGAGACCACCGAATATCGCGGTTGCAGTTGTTGCGCCCAATGCAAGGCCGCTCAGCCTACCCTCGCCGGGGAATTGCTCGGCAGTCGTGACGGCGCCGACTGCACTTACTGCTCCGCCGAGTGCAGCCAAAATAATTGCACCGGCCCAAGTCGCAGGTCCGCCGCCAGCCATTATCGCAAAGATGCCCGTTGGCAGAAATATGCCACCAAGTGCCAGCACCAGCAATATGGGCCGACGACCAAAACGGTCGGATGCAAGCCCTATCAGTGGCGTTACCAGGATTACGGTCATAGCTGCAAGGATCGAGATCAACAGCGCGCGTGTCTCTGGCATCGTGCCAGTGGCATCAAGGAACGCTGGTACGTAGGTAATACCGACATAATAAGTGATTGAACCCAGCGCAGAGATCGCAAAGCCGCGTGCAATAGCGCTCCGGTGTCGCGTGAGGGTCTGCCGGATCGGTTTTTTAGGGACCGTGCCAGCATCACGCTGGCGCAGAAACTCAGGCGTTTCTTCCAAAGTTGCGCGGGTTATAAGCACCAGGCCCGCGAGCGCGGCGCCAAACAGAAAGGGCAGCCGCCACCCCCATGATACAAGCGCGTCTTCGGGCATAGCCCAAACCGACAGAGCCGCCGCACCGGCCGCCAGCAGCGCCCCGATTTCGCTTGCCGCCGATGCGCAGCTGGTGATCAATCCGCGCCGACTGTCCTTGGCACCTTCCATCAGGTAAGCGACCACGCCAGTATATTCGCCGCCAACGGAAAACGACATCAAACAGCGCAGCGCGACCAGCAACACACCGGCAAGCGGGCCAATCTGTGCATAAGTCGGCAGCATTGCGGTTGCGAGCATCGCTACGGTCATCAAAGCCATCGAACTTAGCATCGTTAGCCGCCGGCCCAGCCGATCACCAAAATTACCAAAAACCAGCGCGCCGACTGGCCGCATCAGATAAGCGATAGCAAAGCCGCCGAGCGTTTCCGTCATCGACTGTGGGCCAGTTCCGAAAAACACCCGCGCCAGCACCGTCGAAAAATAGAGGTACAGCGTGAAATCATACCATTCAACGACGGTCGAAAGGCCTGCGACAACCATCGATCGCCGCGACATCGGCACGCGCGGAGACGGCGAAGCGCCGTGCGCAGTTTGGGAAGCGATTTCAGCCACGAGACCAGTTGGCGAATTTTGCAGATGGTGACAAGGCTCATTGGCCGGTCGTTAGAGCCTTTGACAAACACCAAAGGCTGTTGACCGGAAGTTATGTGATGATCCAATATCTTGGTGGGGTGCCGACTATCGGCTTTCAAGCCAGCATTCTTTGAAACGCTGACATTTGCTAATACACAAGTCGTTGCCCAACAGTGCCGCTCGATCAGCGTCGAAGCATTTATGCAAAACTTGGCCCGTCAACCAACAAAGGCGCGCTCAAGCACATAGGTGCCAGGGTGTGAATGGGCACCCTCTGTGAAGCCAAGGCTTTCCAGAAGCGCACCCGTCTCCTTAATCATTGCCATACTGCCGCAGAGCATGACGCGATTAGTATCAGGATCGAGCGGGTAGTCGCCGCACTTTATCCTCTCCGTAATGCGTCGATTTTCGTGCGTCCATGTCGGGCATTTGGTGACAGATTGGTCATAGATCAGTTGCAGTCTAGCCTCGGCTGCAACCAACGGGTCATTGGCCAACCGTGACTCTAATAGATCACGATATGCCAGATCTTCGATTTGGCGGACGGTATGCTGAACAGTAATCTTATCAAAACGTTCGTAAACTTCGGGGTCGCGAATTATGGACATCCACGGTCCTAAACCAGTCCCAGTTCCCAACAAATGCAAATGTTTGCCAGGAAGCAGTGCGTCGAGTGTAAGCGTACCGGTTGGCTTAACGCCTAAAAGAATTTCATCGCCCGGTTTGATTTTGTACAATCGGCTGGTGAGCGGACCATCTGGAATGATTATGCTTAAGAACTCGAGCGATTCATCCCAAAAAGGTGAGACCATAGAATATGCGCGGAGCAACGGGCGATCGTTCACCAACAGGCCGAGCATGACGAATTGACCGCTAACAAACCGAAATGACGGCGGCCGTGAAACCGAGAACGAAAATAGCCCCGTATTCCATTGGTGCGTGCTCAAAACTTTAGCAGTTGAAAATGTCATTTATCGGGCCCCCGTTCTGCCAAGCAGTCGGCCGCATTAAGGCTTATAACAATATTGCAATTTCTTTCTTCGGTGAAAGCGTAACTTCGTATCGCAATATTGCATTTCGGTGGATCATTTCGGCGAAAGATGGGATCGTTTTCACCGTAGACGGGTATTTTCAAAAGCCGTTTTCTCTCTCAAGGAAATCCAAAAATTTGTCTGGGCCGTAGTATTATTACGCGATGCTTTTCAACCATGACGGACGCTGGTGGAAGAGAGCTGCAAACCCATGGTCTAATATCGGCGCTTGCAATAATAGCTGCTCCCCGCCAGACCCGACGCCGACTGACGAAGCTCTTGCTTCATTAACCTAAGCAGCCATCAGGGCCCATGGCCATGACGGACGATCCTTCAAAACTAGTTAGCGCGGTAAGACTAAATGGCTCAAAATAAATTCGACATCATCGTGTACGGAGCGACGAGTTTCGTTGGCCAGATTGTCACGCGCTACATGCATGAACAGTTCGCGGATGGATCGATCAAATGGGCCATCGCAGGTCGTTCGCTCAGTAAGCTTGAGCAAGTCCGCGATGCGGTAGGTTTGTTAGACATCGAACTTCTCGTGGCCGATGCTGCCGATGAGGAAGCACTGAGGCAAATGTGTGCCCAAACCAAGGTTGTCATGTCAACCGTTGGTCCGTACGCGCTGTACGGAGATGTACTGGTGAGCGTCTGCGCCAAGACAGGCACCGACTATTGCGATCTGACGGGGGAACCGCAGTGGATACGCAAAATGCAATTACGACACGAGGCAGATGCGGTAAAGAGCGGCGCGCGGATCGTAAATTGTTGCGGCTTTGACAGTATCCCGTCCGATCTGGGCGTCCACTTCCTACAACGTAACGCATTGGAGCAATTCGGCCACACGTGTGACCGCGTCGACATGCGGGTTGTAAGCATGAAAGGCGGGGCGTCAGGCGGTACCATCGCAAGCATGATCAATATGGTCAAAGAAGCGGTAAACGACCCTGACCTGCGCCGAGAGCTTAAAGACCCTTACAGCCTGTGCCCACCAGACCACAGGTTTTCGGTCGCGCAGCCGGATGTGAAGATCTCCTACGACAATGTCTATGGCGGCTGGATTGCCCCCTTCGTCATGGCCGGTATCAATACACGGGTGGTGCATCGCTCTAACGCTTTAAGCAACAACAGCTACGGTGTTGAATTCAAGTACGAGGAAGCCGTCGTGACGGGTGAGGGCAGCTCCGGTAAGCGGAAGGCGCAAGCGACACATTGGGGCGTGAATGCCCTTATGATTGGTTTGGCTGTGCCTCCAATCCGCTGGCTGCTTGAGACTGCTGTTCTTCCAAAACCAGGCGAAGGGCCAACTGAAAAGGCCCAGTTGGAGGGCGGATTTGACATTGTCTTCCTCGGCGCAACTGCAAAGGGGGAGACCATCCGATGCCGCGTGACGGGAGACCGAGATCCTGGCTATGGATCAACCGCAAAGATGCTGTCTCAGGCTGCGGCCTGCCTCGCCAAAGATGTTCCTGATGACGTGGCGGGGGGCTTCTGGACGCCGGCAACGATTTTAGGCAACAAGTTAGTCGACCGGCTTGTGGCACATGCAGGCCTTACGTTCGAGCAGCTGTCGTAGCGGAAGACCGTTTTGCAAACGTGGAGCACTCGTTAGGCGCATAAGCGAGATTCAGAAGCATCGACGGATGAGCGTGGGCGGTCAATATTCCTAACCGCCTCGCGTTCATCCGTTGCTCTGTTATGGGCCAACCGTTGCTAGCGAAAATTCATTGCTGCGCCAAAGTAATGGGGGTGAGATTATCATCATTTGGTTTGCCCACAAGGATGACAGTTGGACACAACATATTTTGCAACCAGTAGCAAAACCTGTGCGTGTCCCCCAACTCATAAATGATTAAGCGGGACCGGTTGAGCGCCAGTGAAAAGTATCCGCAGCGTGGGTTTGGTAGAGCATGAGCTACATCTGATTCGTCGTGTAAAGTTAAGAGAATGTAGGGTCAGCGATCCGTCCGGTGTTGTTGCGGTGTTACTTTGACTACTGCCCCAAAAGCGAACACTCGCTTACTCAGCCGTAGATGCTGAAAGCAGCCGCTTGTTCAGCGGTACAGTCAATCTGGCAGCCCCAATCATTCCCTTGCACCGCTCACCTAATCGGGCATAGATACGGACGCGTCGAGCGGCGCACAGAATGTGGGGGGAGTAAGCTTGGGTTCGATCGAACAAATCGCGAATGGCCAGCCGTCTGGTCATCCCAAAGGCCTGTTCTATTTGTCTTTCACAGAGATGTGGGAGCGCTTTTCCTTTTATGGGATGTCTGCGCTGCTCACGCTCTACATGGTAAAAGATCTGCTGCAGCCTGAAAATGCGTCGCACGTCATTGGGCTAGCCGCACTCCGCAATATGTTCGAATTTCGCGGACCTATGAGCGACGTAGCATTTTCGGCGATCATTTATGGCTGGTATGCCGGCTTGGTCTATTTCACGCCTATGGTTGGGGGTTGGGTTGCCGACCGTATACTGGGTGCAAAGCGCACGGTGATGATAGGCGTGGTGCTGATGAGCGCAGGGCATCTGGCGATGTCCTTTTATGCCAGCTTCCTATTTGCGCTCTTGCTTCTGATTCTTGGATCTGGATTTCTCAAGGGCAATATTTCCGCGCAGGTCGGGGCGCTTTACCCCCGCTCGGATGAATCCATGCGGTCGCGCGGTTTCACCATTTTCTCGACAGGCATTTGCATCGGTGCTGCGAGCGGGCCGCTTGTCACCGGGTTGGTTGCTGCCATCTATGGCTGGCATGCCGGTTTTGCGGTTGCAGCGGCTTTGATGTTGATCGCGCTCGTCGCTTATATTCTGGGCCAGCAGCACTTGCCTGATGACCGCCCAGTGGCGCGCAAACGGGAAAAGGCGCCAGTCATGACCGCCGCCGAACGGAAACGTGTGGCGGTGCTTTTGCTTGTTATTGCGCTGACTATACCCGCTGAAATTGCCTATCCGATGGTATGGAGCATCGGCATATTGTGGGTCGATCAATATGTGAATTTGGCCACGTCGCTTGGCGCGGTGCCATCGAGTTGGTTTGCATCGATGGACTCGATTGGTTCTGTCCTTGCCGCCCCTGTGTTGATTACATTCTGGGCATGGCAGGCCAAGCGCGGAAGCGAGCCAAGCAGCGTTACAAAAGTAGGTATTGGAACATGCATTATTGCCATTGCCGCACTTCTTTTCGCTTATGGCAATTTAGGGTTGAGTGAACCAGACAGTGTGGGCGCGGGGTGGGCAATCGCGGGTTGGCTGATCATGGGGCTCGCATGGATGTATTATTGGCCAACGACGCTGGCCATCGTCAGCAGGGCGGCGCCTCCGGGGATGGGTTCTTTCCTGATGGGGGTCGCGTTTCTGTCTCCGTTTGTCGCACATGTGCTCGCTGGATGGGTTGGTAGCTATTTTGACCAAATGACCCCGTCAGTTTTCTGGGCTATGGATGCCGGCATTGCTATTGTAGGCGGTATTGTCATTTTGCTGTTCCGCAAACGCCTTCAAGCCGCGCTGGAGCCCGATGTTGCACCGTAGGAGCGCAACTTAGCCCGATTTTTGGGCTGTGCTGTAATGCGTGGCAGCCTTAAGAAATGCGCGCGCCTTGGCGGACCAGTTCCTTTTGCACGGCGCTGATGTCGACGTCGCAAAAATCGCGATCCGACTTGACCGCCAACGCGGCCGCAACGCCGGCGCCTTGCCCAGCAACAGCGCAGCACATCATGTTTCGGACTGCTGCATGGCTGACCTTGTCGCCACCAATCACACGACCGGCGGTAATCAAATGCTTCACATTCTTCGGCAACATCGACCGGTAAGGCACGTGAAAATAGCGCCCTGTCGTCGGCAAAATGAGATAGCCATAGCCATCTATAAATTCAGGAAAGATGCCGATGCTATCGTCAAACCGGCCTTGTTCCATCACGTCGTCTGCGGTCATGTTGTAGATCGCATCAATCTTGCGCGTATCGCGAATGCCCAGCGTCATTCCAAAGTTGCGTAACTTTGCATCTTCGCAGCCGGGCATGAAGGCCTGAAGCGCTGCAATGGCGTGCATCGCTTGTTTGCGCCCCGCCATTTCGCCATGGGTTAGGGCATCGGGATTGGTGCCGTCGAGATAGAGGTGGCACATGTTGAGATAGGTGAGGTCCCCCTGATCGGAAACGGTGCCCCATGTGCCCGCCATGGTTTTTACGCTGTCGGGGATTAGTCCTGCCTCAAGCGCTTTTTGGAACGGCTTGCGCAGGAAAGGGGAGAACATCTCATCCTCCTTGCCGCTGGTGATCACTTCCCATTCACCTCCCACGGCCCAGTCACCATAGGTCTGCGGGTCGGCCTTTACAGCATCAATAAACCGCGCCTTGTTGACCCCGCACATCGAGAACATGACGGAGACGGACATCATCTCGTCCACCGGATGCATATACGTGGGTGCGCCTGCGCGATGGGCGATGTCGGCATCGCCCGTTGCGTCGATCACACGCTTGGCCAGAATGGCTTCGCGGCCCGCCTTGCTCTCGACGATCACGCCGCGGATCGTGTCGCCGTCCATGATCGGCGCGACAAACAGGCGGTGGAGCATGGGGATGACGCCTGCTTCCTCAACCAGCGTGTCCGCCACGAACTTGAACCCTTCGGCGTCAAGGCTGTGGCTGATAGATTGCGGTTCAGGCATGGCCGCGCCCATGGCTTTGGCGCGGTCTTCGAATTCCCGTCCAATGCCTTCGCTGTCGATGGTCGAGGGGTGGCGATACCAGGCAAAGCCTTCCACGCCGACCTGCGTGATATTGCCGCCGAAGCAGCCATAGCGCTCCAGTAGCGTGGTTTCGACGCCCGCTCGCGCTGAGGCCAAGGCCGCAGCGAGGCCGCCCGGGCCGGAGCCAACGACGAGGACATCCGTCTGGCGGATTACATCAATCTGGCGAGCAGGTTCAAGGATGGAGGTACTCATCGCTGCGCCGTTTCCCAATTT
>JAIXOE010000021.1 GCA_027486895.1 Sphingomonadales bacterium | reverse complement strand
TAGCCAATCATCACTTCCTGATGCCCGCGCGCTTTTGCCAGCGCTTGCATCATGGGTATTTGGAAAAAGGCGCGCATCGTCTCGGGCGCAGCCTGAAGGTCGGCTATGGTTTCAAACAGGGGGACGGACATGATGGTCGCGCTCGGCTTGCCGTCATCATCGATGACGTAGAGACCCGCCTGCTTGAGCATGACGTAGACTTCAAGCATGTCGGAGACGCTGGTCGTCTTGCTGATATTGTAGGTAGTGATGGCCGCGCCGCCAAAATCCGCCTGCGCCTTGGCTGCCGCGCGGACGATGGCGAGTTCCTTCGCTGTCTCCGCACTGTAGTGTGTCCACTCGCCAGCCAGCGGGCGATTGTGCGACAATTCGGCGACGAGGAGTTCAATACGTGCATCCTCATCGAGCGCAAGATAGTCGGGCGTCACGCGGGCGACATGGAACAGCTCAGCGACGACACGTTCGTGCACGTCGCTGTTCTGGCGCAAATCGAGCGTCGCCAGATGGAAGCCGAATATCTCCACGGATCGGATGAGCCGCGCGAGTGCGCCACCGCTCGACAGCGCGCCATCGCCGTCGCTGGCGAGGCCAGACGCCACGGTAACAAGATCTTTGCGCAGTTCGTCCGGCCCGTCATAGGGCTGGCCAGAGAGGCTCGAAGGGCGCGGCGGTTGATCTCCAACCATTTTGATATGCGTCGCCGCCAAGCGCGCATAAATGCCCGACAGCGCGCGGCGATAGGGTTCGTCCGCGCGGCTTGGCGCAGTGTCACCGCTTTTCTCGGCCAATGCCTGCACGGGCTCCGGCGTATCGCTCATCAGCGATGAAATCGAAATTTCCGCGCCGAGTTTATGAATGAGTTCGAGATAATGCCGAATGGCCGTGCCGCCATTGCGCGCGGTTGCGTAACGCAGCGTGTCCGCATCTACGAAGGGATTACCATCGCGATCGCCGCCAATCCAGGTGCCAAGCCGAACGAAACCGGGCGGGCGGGCGCCGAGCGCCCTTTCCCAACCGGCATATAATTTCGGCAAAGCCGCCAGAAATACATCTTGCATCGTCGCGCGGGCATTCTCGATCTCGTCAGCTACAAACAGCTTTTCACGGCGCAGTGGCCGCGTCTGCCACAGAAGCGCAATCTGGCGGTAGATGGCCGCATCTAGATCATCGCCATCTTCAGTTACCGTCTGCCCCTGATCGCGCAGCTCCATGAGCCTTGCGATCCGGTTCTTGTGATCGATAATGCTCTTGCGCCGCACTTCAGTGGGGTGCGCCGTGAGCACGGGCACGATCAGGCTGTGGCCAAGCATCTCACGGATGTCGGTTAGCGCGACGCCCTCTGCCATAAGCCGCGCGCATGCCTCTGCGACCGTCGCCCCATCTTCATGCGCAAGCCCCTGCCTATCCTCAGCCAGATTGGCCAAGAGCGAGAAGAGCATAAAGCCGCGGACAAAATTCAGCGTGTCGTCAAGGTTCAACGCGCCAAGGCCACGATCGCTGGCATCAGCACCCTCGATTTTGCGAAAACGGTCGACGCTGGTGGATCGGATATACTCCGTCTGCCGAAATAATTGTTCGCCGCCATATGCACGGATGACGTCGCCGAGCATCTTGCCGAGGAACCGGATATCGGGATTTTGCGATATGGCTTGTGTGTTTTGACCGTTCATGGCCGAAGTTGTGCACATGGACCGCGCATAGGCAAGCAATTGCGCCCACGCTCAACAGGGAATAGCTATTCCCCTATAAGGCGCGACAGCCGTTGTATTTCCGCATTTTGCGCGGCGACATCATCAGCCACCGGTTTTTGCGCGTCGGTCAGCAGCGCGACGAGCCCCGAATCACCCGTACCTGCATCGGCAATCAACGTATCAAATGCGCGAACCGCCGCGACCGAATCATCACGCACTTTATCAAGCCGCGACAATAGAACATGCGCATTGACCCAGCCTTCGCTGCCAGCCGCGCTTCCCGATGCGCGAGAGGCCACCGCACGCACAGCATCGAGACGCCCTATATATGCCGCCTGCGCAGCCTGATGGCGGGACAGCAATGCATTGACCTGCGCTCTCAGCTCTCCAGACATGGAAACCGGCGCTGCGGGCGCGGTCACAGGCGCAGCTATGGGATCATTATTCTCATAGGAACGCCGCTCCAGCGAGGGAAACTGCCCCTCCATACTGCCGCACGACGCGAGCAGAATGAGGGGCGTCAGGCGAAGCATTGGCTTGATAATCGGCATATGGGGTGTCTAAACCTGCCGCCACGCCCATGCAAGGGCCGCGCAATCGCGCTTGCTGGCGGGCAAAAGGCGTTGACAGGATGAATTCCTTGGCCTAGCTGCGCCCCTTCTTGCGTGACCTCCCAAGATTCGTCTTTTGGAGTAACGCGTTTGAGCAACCGCGCTTCAAAAGGGCGCTAAGCTGTAGAAACGGATGAGTTATAGCCATGTTCGCAATCGTGCGCACAGGCGGCAAGCAATATCGCGTAGCCGCCGGAGACAAAATCGCAGTTGAAAAACTGTCTGGTGAAGCGGGTGACAAGATCTCGCTTGGTGACGTACTGTTGGCCGGTGACGGCGACACGGTGCAGGACGTAAACGGCTTAACCGTTTCGGCCGAAATCATTGCGCAAGAGCGCGGCGAAAAGGTGATCGTTTTCAAAAAGCGTCGTCGCCACAATTATCGTCGTAAGCAGGGCCATCGCCAGTCGCTGACGCTGCTGCGTATCCTCGCCGTTGGCAAGGAAGAGAAGAAGGCCGCTGCGCCGAAGGCCGAAAAGGCTGAAGCCGCGCCAAAGAAAGCCGCTGCGCCTAAAAAGGCTGCAGCTTCAACGGAAGCTTGAGCGGCAACGCTCTGAGTTAGGAGTTTAGACCATGGCACATAAAAAAGCAGGTGGTTCGTCACGCAACGGTCGCGATTCAGCAGGCCGTCGTCTTGGTGTTAAGAAATTCGGTGGCGAGAACGTCATTGGTGGCAACATTATCATCCGTCAGCGTGGTACCAAGGTTTATCCAGGTGCGGGCGTCGGCCTTGGTAAAGACCACACTCTCTTCGCGCTTGTCGCGGGTCGTGTGCGTTTCCACGCGGGTAAACTTGGCCGCAAATATGTGTCGGTCGACATGGCAGCCGCGGCGGCCGAATAATCAGGACAATCGATACCGGGTTGTCCAGACGGATGACCCGGAAATCGCAATAGGTGGTTTCCACCTTTGAACAGGGAGACGGGTCAACCGGTCTCCCTTTCTTTTTGCCTCATTCTCCCTGTTCTGCACCTCAAAAGGGGCGATTGTAACACGGCTGTCGCCTTATCATGCAAAGCGGCAGCGCAGAACCGGAGAGAAATGATGTTCGCAAGAACCGAAAGATTACTCCTGCGGCCGAGCTGGCCCGAAGATGCGCGCGACCTTCATCAGGCCATTGCCGATGAGGGCATCGTCCGTAATCTGGCGCGTGCGCCCTGGCCCTACACCGCCGAGGATGCCGTGCGTTTCGCAACGCAAGAGCATGACGCGTGCTTCCCGACCTTTTTGATGATGCTGCGTACCAATGGCGCACCGCGCCTGATCGGCGCATGCGGCATTGGCAACCTCAATAATGACGCCGAACTGGGCTACTGGATCGGCAGGCCATATTGGGGATTAGGCTTCGCCACCGAAGCCAGCCGTGCCGTCGTGGAGATAGCCAAGACCATCGGCCACAAGAAACTGGTCGCGAGCCACTTCACCGACAACCCCGCGTCAGGCAAAGTTCTTCGTAAGCTCGGCTTTCAAAGCACCGGCAAGACCGCGCAACGCCACAGCAATGGCCGCGGCATTGCGACGACGTGCGCGCTCTACGAACGGTCGCTCGAAGCTTCTACCACTGACGGCGATGATATGCGAAACACGCGCCCACTCGGCATGCGCGAGTATATGGAACGCCTTCAGGCGGCCTGAGGAAGTGACTTAGGCCGCCACTGAGTATTTCGCGGGCAATGGCGCAGGCAAATCACGCGCACCATATCCCGCTCTTTCGGCGCTGATCCTTGCGAGGCTCGCCTCGCCTTGCGCAAGAAGCAGGCGGTCGTCGTGGTCCCAGGGGTGAAAGCGTGGGCGGAAGAAGGATGCCCAGGGGCGCAGGACATTGCGGCCGATGCCATTTTTTCCGAAGCCCGAGCGCAGGACGCAGCGTGCGGATTTCCAGAAGCCGACACCATCCTGCCGCAGCAGCTCAATTTGGCCCAATGTCCGATTGATGAAGAAACTCGTGGTAACCGCGAGCATGAAAAAGCTGCGCCATGCATAGCGGCGAAGGGCGCTCCAATCGCGCGTCGCGTAATTCCAGACGTCAAAGGCGACACCCTTATGCTCTACTTCTTCCACCGCGTGCCAAAGCCAAAGCTCCCGGTTCGCGTCGTCTACGCCCTCAAGATGGTGCGGGTTTTTCAAAATTTCAGCGGCGATGATAGCCGTGAAATGTTCGATGCACATCGTCGCGCTCAGCTTGACGGTGTCGCTAGCGTCCTGAAAAAACGATACAAAGGCGCGTATTTTGCGGTCGAGCGGCGCGATGTCATATCCTGCATCAATCAGGCCCTTGTTCATCGCCACATGCTCGCGGCTGTGCGCCGCCTCTTGCGCGATAAACGCTTGAACCTCGGACTTCAGCGGCTCGGGCACGCGGTCGACCCACGGTGCAAGACTGCGGATCATGAAGGTCTCGCCGTGCGGGAATACCGCCGAGAGCGCATTGAAAAATGCCGTCGCAAAGGGGTCCTGACGCACCCAGTGCCGCTCGCGCGAGGCGCTGGGCGCGGCGCGGAAGCTGCGCGAAAAAATATCGGGCTTGATCGGAAGCGCCGCGGGTCGGGCGGCTGATATAGGCTGCAGGTCCATGCCACCCTAATGCGCGGGGCGCATGAAATTGCGCTTAATGCAGTTGGTTAACGCGGCGAAAGCCATCGCGCGTCCGTTATCCAATCAATGCACGCGCAGTGGAACCATCAACGCGTTCAATGCTATTGGACAAGCATCGCAATTGGCCTAACGTGTAAAATAATAAACACCCACGGGCACTCATGACAACACACGCATCAAAAATTATACCTTTGAATGAACACGCCATGCCGCGCCGGTTAACCCCTGAGGCGAGCCGATTGGCGGCGCTTGAGGCAGCGCGCGACTTGCTGATTGAATCGGGCCCGCAGGCCGTCACCCTGAAGGCCGTCGCGGGGCGCATTGGTCGCACGCACGCCAATTTGCTGCATCATTTTGGCTCAGCCTCTGGGCTGCAGCGCGAGCTTGCCGCCTATATGGGCGACAAGATCTGCAGCAAAATCGGTGCCGCCGTTGTGCAAATGCGCGGCGGCGCGGTTACACCGCAAGAGCTGGCCGACATGATTTTTGACCAGTTTGACCGCGAGGGTGCCGGCGCGCTTGCGTCTTGGATGCTGCTCTCGGGCAATGAGGATGCACTCGACCCGATTGTTGAGGCCATCCATAAGCTCGTCGATGAAATCAGCGAGGATGGACACGGTGACACCTCACTGCATGAACTCACGCTCGAAATGGTGCTGATGGCGTTGGGCGACGCATTATTGGGTGGCCCGATGTCGGCCTCACTTGGCCTGTCGCGCGAGACGGGGCGACAAATTGCGGGTCGCAAACTGGCAGCCTCGTTCGATGAATGGCAGTCCCAGATTAAGAGCTGATCTGCCGCCGCCTCCATGCCATCAAGGCTTAGCGTGGTAGAAATCCCGGTACCAAGCCGCGAATTTTTCGAGACCCTCGGCCAGCATCACCTTGGGCTTGTAGCCCGTCAATGCATGCAGTTTTGACACGTCGGCGTAGGTCGCAGTCACGTCGCCAGGCTGCATGGGGCGCATCACTTTGACGGCCTCACGCCCAATGGCCTTTTCCAATGTCTCGATCATTTCCATCAGGCCAACGGGGTGGCTGTCGCCGATGTTCAGCACGCGGTGGTCGCCGCGCGCGGGCGGATTATCGAGCGCGCCAATGATCCCGTCGACGATGTCATCGATATAGGTGAAATCACGCGCCATTTTCCCGTCGCCGTAGACTTCAATGGCCTCGCCCTTCAGGATTTTCTGCGTGAAGCTGAAATACGCCATGTCGGGGCGTCCCCACGGGCCGTAGACCGTAAAGAAGCGGAGGCCGGTCTGCGGAAAGCCGTATAATTTGGCGTAGGACTGGCTCATAAGTTCACAGGCGCGTTTGGTCGCGGCGTAAAGCGATACCGGATCGTTGGCGGGCTCCTCTTCCTTGAAACCTTCGCCGCCCATCGGCTTGTCGCCATAGACCGAGCTTGATGAGGCATAAACGAGATGCTCGAAACCCTCGGCGTGGCGGCACGCTTCCATCACTGAAAGATGACCGGCAAGATTTGAGCGTTCGTAAGCGAACGGGTTTTCAATACTGTAACGCACGCCCGCCTGCGCCGCCAAGTGGACCACGCGCACGATGTTATTGTCGCGGACGAGCGCTGCCATTTGTGCAGCGTCGGCAATGTCGATGCGTTCAAACGCGAAGCTGTTGATGCCGGCAAAAGTCGCCAGGCGCGCCTCTTTCAGTGCGGGGTCGTAATAGTCATTGACGATGTCGACGCCGACAACGCGTTCGCCGCGCGCCAAGAGCCGGTGCGCCACGGCGTGGCCAATGAAGCCGGCTGCGCCTGTTACGAGTATGGGTGCCGGCATTTCAAAAACTATCCTTATGCATAAAAAGCGAATGCGTGCAGCGCAGGAAGCGCCTCACCCTCGGCCTTATGCTGTGCGCTTTATCACGGAGCCAAGCTTACGCAACATTGGCGTAACCACAGGCGTCGTTAACATCGTACTGCCTACCGCCATGAGCAGGAGGGCCGTGAATGTTTCATTCGTGATAATCTGTTTATCGAGCAATATGTTGGCAAAGATAATCATGATGAGCGCCTTGGTCTGCAGCAGCCAGCCGATAAGCGACGCCTCGCCCTTTTCCCACTTCAAGATACGGCCCGCCAAATGCACGCCGGCGAGCTTTCCGGCGACCGAGGCAAACAGCAACAGTGCGGCAGCGGCAAAGACCGCGACACCGCCCACATCCCAATTGGTGCGCAGTCCAGTGCTCAGGAAAAATACGGGCATAATGGCAAACAGGATGTTGGCGCGAAAATCGTCCATGCGCTTCTGGTCGAACCACTTGGCGTCGAGCACTGCGCCGGAGAGAAACGCGCCGACCATGTAATGCAATCCCGCCCAATCGGCGATCAATCCGCAAACCGCGAGCCAGATGAAACCGACATACCATCGGTCTCGTTCCGAAATGCGCTGCATCACCTTGCGCACCAGATAGGCTGCAATGGCAAAGACGATCATGAATATGCCCTGCCTCCCAATGCGTTCCCAATCCAGCAAGATGAGCGCAAGCACCCCCCAAATCGCAATGTCATCAAGGCTGGCATAGCGCAGCACGCGCTGGCCAAGCGGTTGGCGCAGTATCTCAAGCTTTTCCATCAGGAGAATGAGGATGGGGAGCGCAGTCACTGCGCAGGCCATGCCGATACCCACAAGCGTCTGCCAATATTGACCCTTTGCCCCGATCCAGCCGGGTCCAGTGTTGAGCAAGACATAAGCGGCGATGCTGCCGAACAGCAGCGGCATGAACAGTGCCAGCCCTGCCGTCACGCCGGTCTCCCGGCGGTTTTTCCATGCCTCGGATAAATCAAGTTCAATGCCGGCGACCCAGACAAAGATCATGACGGCCCACCATGCAATACCATTGAGCGCGGTGATAACTTCAGGCCGAAATACAAAGCTGTAATATTCAGGGAAAGCGGCGCCTAGAACGCCGGGTCCAAGCAATATGCCGCAAATAATCTGCACCACGACCAGCGGGGCATAATATTCCGTCCGGCCAACGCGCCAGATGAGGAAGGGCACGGCAAAGATAAGAACCATTGCCACGAGGAAGACCTCGGTCACGGTTACATTGCCCATTTTCTACTCCTCCCACAACAGCGTGGGAGTTGCCTAGCAAATGGAGCTAATTTGAATAGTCTGTTTTACTAACCGATAGTGTCAGGCGGCGCGGCGCTGGTCTGTCGCCTGCAGCCAAGCACGGGCCTGGCGTTGCGCTTCAGCGATTTCGCGCGCTGTCATGTCGTCGGAGATATCCGCGCGGCACATCATCGCCGCCTCGCTGCCGTTCAAGGCAGCCAAATTGAACCACTTATGCGCCTCAATCAGGTCGACCTCGACACCGCCACTTCCTGTAGAATAGGCCATACCCAAGTCATATAATGCGTCTGCATTGCCGCTTGCCGCGTCGACCAACCGGCTCTCCATCAAGAAATTCGCGCTTTTAAAACTGTTACCCATGATTATTGCCCCCACATCCACTGTGTGAGGCCAATCTCGCCGAACATGGATAACAAATGGTTAACGCAAAACGCGAAAACTGTATCCGGATTGGGGAATAAAGCGCGCGCCTACAACGCGCAATTATCAATCAGGCGGGTTTTGCCTATCTTTGCCGCCGCCAGCAACCTGGCCTCCCGACCATCAAAGTCATGCAGTTCCTCAAGCGTCACCGCGTCAGCGAGGGCGAAATAGTCGACCTGATCAAAACCGTCCTCCAATATTTTTGCAGTCGCGGCGGCAAGCGTTTCGGGCACAGCTTTACCGCCGCGAATATCTCGCGCCGCTTCTTCAAGTGCACGTGGCAGGGCCAAGGCTGCAGTTCTTTGTTCAGGCGTCAGATAGGCGTTGCGCGACGACAGTGCGAGGCCGTCTGCGTCGCGCACAATGGGAATGCCAATAATGTCCAGATCGAAATCCAGATCGCGCGCCATTTGGCGGATGACCGCGAGTTGCTGGAAATCCTTCTCGCCAAAAAGAGCGACATCGGGCTGAACCTGATTGAAGAGTTTCGCGACAACAAGTGCGACACCATCAAAATGCCCGGGGCGTGCGCCGCCGCAATAGCCGCGGCTTGGGCCATCGACATGCACTTTCGTGGCAAAACCCTGCGGATAAACGGTCGCTGCCGTTGGCGCCCACAGAATATCTACGCCCGCGCCACGCAACAGTTCCGAATCGCGCTCAAGCGTTCGGGGATAGGCGTCGAGATCTTCATTCGGGCCGAACTGCGTTGGATTAACGAAGATAGACACCACCACCGCGTCGGCATGTCGCCGCGCATTGTCGACCAGTGCCATATGACCGTCATGTAATGCCCCCATGGTCGGGACAAGCGCGATGCGGCCCCTGTCCTTTCGTAAGACGGAAATATTGTCCCGCAATGAGTCAAGTTGATTGATGGTTTGCACGTATCGGCGGCCTTGTTTAATGGCTTTAAGTGAACCCGCCTATGCGGGACAGCGTGGCGACATTTCAAGGCAAATGTCGGGCGCAAGATATTCGGGGTAGATCTGGGGGAATATGGCCAAGGCACATCACATTGTTTTCGCTAATGAAAAAGGCGGAACGGGAAAGTCGACTACCGCGGTGCATGTGGCGATTGCTTTGGCATCGCGCGGCGCGCGCGTGGCGTGCATCGATTTGGACTCCCGCCAGCGGACATTGTTCCGTTATCTTGAGAACCGGCGCGACACGATCAAGCGTCGAGGCATCACTTTGCCCATGCCCGTGTTTGAAGTATTCGAGCATGACTCGCAGGCGACACTTGAGCGTCAGGTTGAGCGACTGGGCGCCGAGAATGATTTCCTGATATTCGATACGCCCGGCCGCGATGACAAATATGCCCGCTTCGTCGCCACGCGCGCCAACACGCTGGTCACGCCCATAAACGACAGCTTCGTCGACTTCGACCTGATCGGCCAAGTCGATGCGGAAAATTTCAAGGTCCGTAAGTTGAGTTTTTACGCCGAGCTGATTTGGGAAGCGCGCAAAGAGCGGGCGAAGGCCGATGGTGTAACCATCGACTGGGTCGTGGTGCGTAACCGGCTGCACAATATGGAGGCGCGTAACCAGCAGCGCATGACCGACGCGATTGCCGAATTGTCCAAGCGCGTCGGTTTCCGGTCGGTACCGGGATTGAACGAGCGCGTCATTTATCGCGAGCTTTTCCCGTCGGGACTGACGCTGATCGACAAGGGTCATTTGGGCCAGCTGGCAACGGCACATATCGTCGCGCGGCAGGAACTGCGCGAACTTGTCACAGGCCTCGCACTTCCCGAACTGCACGGCGCCGCGCTCGTTTAATGGCTTTTCTGGGGCTCCTTATCATCGCTGCTCTGGCGTGGGCGGTATGGAAAGGGAAGCTGCAATCGCAACAACTGCCGCCGATATTGCTCGGGCTTGGCGGAGCATTCCTTGCAGCACGCGGTAGCCTTCTGCTTGGTGTGGGCGCCATCGCGATCGCCGCGACATGGTATCGTGGAATGACGTGGCGAATGTTCGGCAAAGGTCCGAACGCGAATGATCCATCAGACCTTGATGACGCGCGCTTTCTGCTTGGCGTGTCCCGTTTCGATAATGCCGAACGCATTCGCGAACGGCATCGCACTTTGATTTCGCAAAACCACCCAGACGCCGGCGGCAGCGATACACATGCCGCCGCGTTGAACAAAGCCCGCGATCTTTTGTTAGATGACTTGAACAAAAAACGACTGTGATTACTAAACTATACTGTAATTACAAAAATATCTCCCCGGAATAGGAACTATATGGCCCATAATTTCCACCCAACATCGCTGCGTGAATATGACATTCGCGGTATCATTGGTGAAACGCTTGGTGAGGCGGATGCCTATGCTATTGGTCGTGGCTTCGGCACATGCCTCGCACGCGCGGGCGGAAAGAAAGCAGCGGTCGGCTATGATGGCCGGGTAAGCTCACCCATGCTGGAAGAAGCGCTCGTCAAAGGGCTAAACGACAGCGGCGTGGACGTTGTGCGCATCGGTATGGGGCCAACACCAATGCTATATTATGCCGAAGCCGTTCTGGATGGCGTAGACGGCGGCATTGAAATAACCGGCAGCCACAATCCAGCCAATTATAATGGCTTCAAAATGGTCCTCATGGGGAGACCGTTCTTTGGCGCGGATATCCAAAAGCTGGGTAGCATGGCGGCGGCAGGGGACTGGTCCGACGGTGAGGGTACTTCCGAGCATCTGGATATCCTTGACCAATATGTCGCCCGCGTTGCCGAAGCAGCGCCGCAAAAGGCATTTCGCATCGGTTGGGATGCGGGCAACGGTGCGGCGGGACCGGCAATTGAAAAGCTGGTCAAGATGTTGCCCGGCGAGCATCACCTCTTGTTTGTGGATGTGGATGGACAGTTTCCCAATCATCATCCCGATCCCACCGACCCTGTAAATCTGGTCGATCTGCAAAAGCTTGTCGCGGAGAAGAACCTCGATTTCGGAGTGGCTTTTGATGGCGATGGCGACCGCATTGGCGCAATTGACGGAGAAGGTCGCGTCATCTGGGGCGATCAATTGCTTCAAATCTATGCGCAAGACGTCCTTGGCGATGTGCCCGGCGCGACAATTATCGCCGATGTGAAGGCATCACAGGCCTTGTTTGACCGCGTAGACGAATTGGGCGGCAAGCCGTTGATGTGGAAAACGGGCCACAGCCTGATTAAGTCCAAAATGAAGGAAACTGGTTCGCCGTTAGCGGGCGAGATGTCGGGCCATATCTTCTTCAAGCATCAATATTATGGTTTTGACGACGCGATTTACGCGGCGGTGCGCCTGATGGCCGCATCGGCCAAGCTTGGCAAAAGCGTCACAGAATTGCGTGGCCACATGCCCGAAATGATCAACACGCCGGAAATGCGTTTTCAGGTCGACGAAAGCCGCAAGTTCGCGGTGATCGACGAAGTTCTGGCGCGCCTATCGGCAGACGGCGCGGATGTGAATAACACCGACGGCGCGCGTGTGAATACGCCCGATGGCTGGTGGTTGCTGCGCGCATCGAACACGCAGGACGTGCTCGTCGCGCGTGCTGAAGCATCAAGCGAAGAAGGCCTCGAGCGACTGATGGCGCAGATTGATTCGCAGTTGGCGGCATCAGGACTGGAACGTGGGGAAACTGTCGGGCATTGAGACGCTGGCGCTACATTCTTGTCGTTTTAGCAGCAGTGCTATTTTTTTGCGACCTGACATATCTGTATTTCAAAACGAGGCCCGCTGAGACGGAACTCCAAATCAAACTCACCTCACTGGCGCTAATTTACGACGCATCGGCACTTTTGGAAGTTAGCCATCTCGATCAAAAAGGCGTATGGAGGTTGCCTAATGGCGAACCATCCGATCCACTATATGGATTAAAGTTTACGCCGCCGAACCCAGAACCGCCTCATTATGGCGCTTTGAGGATTGGTTTACGCCAGCATTCCCGTTTTGAGGATTTTCTGCGAACGAGCAAAGCTTTGGCCGAAATGGGAATTTGCCAATTCTTCATTTTAGACGGTGGCGTTGCGGCTGGCGATCGTTTCGATGCTGCTGCGATCGTGATTGACGAGTTCGTCGATGAACGCGGTCAACGGCAGAAGTGCAAAATGTCGGGTGTTGTTCGCCCGTCAATCCTCCCTCCGCGAGAATGACTAAACCAGAATCTATGGCGGACCCGCTTCCCTCCATCATCACCGACTGGTTCGCGTCCCGCGGATGGGCAGCGCGGCGACATCAGTTGGAGATGTTGGGAGCAGCCAGCGAGAGACGGCATGCGTTGCTCGTGGCCGCAACGGGTGCTGGTAAGACGCTCGCGGGATTTTTGCCGAGCCTGCGCGACCTGATTGCCGATCCGACCGACGGCCTGCACACGCTCTATATCTCTCCGCTCAAGGCACTCGCGGTTGATGTGCGGCGCAATCTGCTGACGCCTATAGAAGAAATGGGCCTCCCCATTCGCGTCGAGGCGCGGACAGGCGATACGCCATCGGACCGCAAGGCGCGGCAACGGGTAAAGCCGCCGCATATATTGCTGACTACACCTGAGTCGCTGTCCTTGCTGCTGAGCCACGAAGACAGCGTGCATATGTTCTCGACGCTTAAGCGGGTGATCGTCGACGAGGTGCACGCCTTCGCCAATGGCAAGCGCGGTGATTTGCTCAGCCTGTCACTGGCACGCTTACAAACGCTCGCGCCCGACATGCAACGCGTTGCCCTATCCGCCACCGTGGCCGATCCCGACGACTATCGTGCATGGCTCGCGCCCAATGGTGACATCGACCAAGTGCGCTTGGTTGAAGGCGAAGCAGCAGCAGAGCCAGACCTGACCATCCTGCTACCCGAAGGTCGGGTGCCATGGGCGGGGCACAGCGGGCAGCATGCGATCCCGCAGCTAATTGAGGAAATCGGGCGCAACAAGATCACGCTGATTTTCTGTAACACACGCTTCCTCGCCGAGTTTATCTTCCAGAAATTATGGGACGCGAACGAGCCCAAATATGCCATCGGCATTCACCATGGCTCGCTGTCGATTGAGGCACGCCGCAAGGTTGAAGGCGCGATGGCCGAGGGCAAGTTGCGCGCTTTGGTCTGCACCGCCTCGCTCGATTTGGGCGTCGATTGGGGCGATGTCGATTGCGTCATCCAAATGGGTGCGCCCAAGGGATCGTCGCGGCTGCTGCAACGTATCGGGCGATCCAACCACCGCATGGATGAGCCGTCAAAAGCCATCCTCGTCCCCGGCAACCGCTTCGAATATCTGGAGGCACAGGCCGCATTTGATGCCGTCAGTGAAGGCATGCGCGATGGCGAAGACTTTCGCGCTGGCAGCTATGACGTCCTTGCACAGCATGTAATGGGCATCGCGTGCGCTGGGCCGTTTGACGAGGAGGCCTTGCTCGCTGAGGTGCAATCGGCGTTGCCTTATTCGGGGCTTGATGCAGCGACTTTTGCGCGTGTCATCGCGTTCATCGCCACTGGCGGCTATTCGCTGCGCGCGTACGACAAGTTCAAGAAACTGGTAAAGCGCCCCGATGGCAAATGGCATCTCGCGCACCCGCAATTCGCGGCGCAGCACCGCTTCAATGCAGGCATCATCGTCGATTCACCGATGCTTGATGTCCGTTTTCGCAACGGCCGAAAGCTTGGCAAGGTAGAGGAAGGTTTTGCCTCCACATTGTCACCCGGAAACACCTTCACCTTTGCCGGAATGGCGCTTGAGGTCGAGTCTATCAAAGACCTTGATCTCATTGTGCGCGCCGCCACCAAACAGGCCAATAATATCCCGAGCTATATGGGTGCGCGCTTGCCGCTGACCACGCACCTTGCCGACCGTGTGCGGCATATGCTGACCGATCGTGCAGGATGGGCGCGCTTTCCCGACGAAGTGCGCGAGTGGTTGGAAATGCAAGCCTATCGCAGCCAAATGCCCAAGCCCGGCCAACTTTTGGTCGAGACATTCCCGCACGATAAGCGGCACTATATGGTGACCTATCCGTTCGAAGGCTGGAACGCGCACCAGTCCTTGGGAATGCTGATTACGCGGCGGATGGAAAGCCGGGGGCTAATGCCCATGGGCTTTGTCGCCAGCGATTATGCGCTTGGCGTATGGAGCCTGAAGCCAATTACGGACCCTGCGCCCCTCTTTTCCGCCGACATATTGGCGGATGAATTTGTCGAGTGGGTCGAACAAAGCTATTTGCTCAAACGCGCCTTTCGCGAGGTGGCGGTAATCAGCGGTCTGGTGGAGCGTCAGCATCCGGGCAAACGCAAGACCGGCAAACAAGTGACGTTCTCGACCGACCTAATCTACGATGTGCTGCGCAAATATGAGCCGGACCATTTGTTGCTTGAGGCCGCATGGGCCGACGCCCGCGCGCGGCTAACCGACGTTGGGCGGCTCGGCGATCTGTTGGATCGCGCTGCAGATACGATGCTGCACGTAGAGCTCGAGCGCGTCAGCCCGCTCGCCGTCCCCCTGCTGGTGATGATTGGTCGCGAGAGCGTGGCGCAAGGGTCGGTCGATGACGAACTGCTAATGGAGGCAGAAAGCCTCGCCGGCTTTGCGATGACGCCGTGAACTGATCCTCCCCACCACAAGTCGATGGGGAGGATTTGGTCATCAATTCAGCAAATTCTGTTTCCAGAACATCAATGTCGTCCAGAAGTTATAGTCGATATTTTCCTTCTTGGCGAAGCCATGTCCTTCATTCTTGCCCAACAAATGCCAAGCCGTACCGCCCTTTTCGCGGATGGCTTTGACGATCTGGTCAGCTTCGGAGGACGGCACACGCGGGTCGTTTCCGCCGGTGACGACAAACATCGGCTTGGTGATTTCAGCCACGCGAGTCAGTGGCGATATCTCAAGCAACTTTGCCCGCTGCGCCGGATCGCGTTCATCGCCATATTCGACGCGGCGCAGATCGCGGCGGTAGCTTTGGGTGTTTTCCAAGAAGGTCACAAAGTTGGAAATGGCGACAATGCAATTCGTAGCGCGCAATTTATCCTTAAACTGCACCGCAGCAGCGTAGCACATATAGCCGCCGTAAGACCCGCCAGCGAGGCCAAAGCGGCTGGCATCAAGGCTCTTGTCCTTTTCAAGCACACCTAGAAACGCGCCCATGTCCTTCACGGAGTCTTCGCGCTTGAACGGCCCGTTATCGAGGCTGACGAAATTCTTACCATATCCTGTTGAACCGCGGACATTGGGATAGAATATCGCGACGCCCATTTCGTTGAGCAGATAGTTGGAGCGCCCTTGGAAGCCAGGCCGCGATTGCCCCTCCGGACCACCATGTACGTTCATGATCATCGGCCGCTTGCCAGGGAACTTTGCCGGATCAGGGCGATAGAGAAATCCTGACACTGGCAATCCGTCGAAGCTTTTTACCGTCAGCAATTCAGGCTCGACGTTCTTCGAGACATCAAGGCCGCCGGTTTCGCTTTCGGTCCAGCGGGTCACCTTCAATGTCTTGGGGTTCACGCTGTACGCATCAGCCGCGCTGCGTGCCGAGGTGAAAGTCACCCCGATCTCGCCCCATTCGGACACTTCGAACCCGCCGATGATACCTGCGGGTAAGCTGTCGACAACGCGGACCTTGTTGGTTTTCGGATCAAGCAATTTGAGTTTGCTCATCCCCGCCTCGTTGGTTTCGTAAACGATGAAACTGCCGTCCGGTGAAATGTCGAAGCTGTCGACATCCCATTTTTCAGTTGGCCCACGCGGTGTGAACGTGCCGGTGGCGATGTCGATGGTCCCCAGTCGCTGGAAGTCCGAACCTTCGTCCGAAGTGACCCACAAGGTGCCGTCAGGCGCAAAAGAAGCACCGCCAATGGCGATGTCCTTGGCATGATCACCAATTGGGGTCATCTTGCCCGTGCCAAGGTCAAGCAGCGACATGTCGACGTTGGTGACCGACAAATATTGTGCGACCACCGCGCTTTTCTTGTCGGGCGAAAACGCGCTAAGATTCCAGCCGCCGCCTTTGACTTCAGCAACCATATGGCTTGTCGATGGATCGCGCGGGTTCATCACGTAGATGTCGTTGTCGGTGCCGTTACGCCGCGTAGACGTATAGGCGACCAGCTCGCCATCATCGCTCCATGCGTTGATGCTGTTGCGGCTTTTGCCGTCGGTCAGCAGGGTGAGTTTGCCGTCCTTCAGCGCATAGATTTGGTAAAATTCATTACCGCCAATATCCTTCTGCGTGAGCAATATATCGCCGGTTTTTGGGGCCCAACTACCGCCGCCAACGGGTTCTGCCTCAAAGCTAATTTGCTTGCGGTCCATCATTGGCCCGGCGACGCGGTGCAACTGTGCGGTGTTACCGAAACGGGCCGCGATCAGCATCGATTTGTCGGTCGGATGCCAGCCGGAGAAGCTTGCAGTACGAAATTCCATATAGGGCCGGGTTTCAACCGGCAGTTCGTCAGGCACGGCAGGGATGCCATCTGCGACCAGCGCATCGGGCTTTGGCGCATCGGCAAACGCAGGTGCCATTGGCAATGCCAGCGCGGCGATCAAAAGAAGTTTCTTCATTATTATCCCCTTCTCTAATTTTATGGGGCGGAGGCTATCGCAAAGCGGTCGCCGCAACAAACGACTTTGTTTCAGCTTCGACAAAAG